>NZ_CACTIB010000038.1 GCF_902712995.1 Candidatus Mycoplasma haematohominis | reverse complement strand
CTTCTTTCTTAAATCAACCTCCACCTATTACTTCCTTCCAATCTGATTCATCTTTATTATCATTTACATTGACATTAAGTGGTGTTAACTTATGTCTTCTTAGTACATGTTCAACTGTAGGAATAGTGCATCATTCTCTTAATCTTGCCAGTTCCTTATATTCTTCACTGCCTTGTGTTTCTACTTGTGCTGAAACTTCTCTGTCTAAAGCAGCGACGCATGCTTGTCTTCAAGGATCTACATTTGAAGTATCTGGTTTTTGTACTACAGTAAGGAAATAACTCTTGGTTCCAACATTGCTATTGAATGTCTTATTTTTGAAAACAACCTGTGGACTATCCTTAAACTTAGTTCCCTTGTAATGAGTTAAAGCATCCTTAGTAGGATCTAGTCTCTCCATCAAAATATTCAGAACTATTTTTTCATCTGTATTTGCAGTTACTAGTGAAAAATCTTTCTTAGTTAATTCAGTTGCGTATGTTCTTCTAGTTGGAGTTTGTAGTTCTTCTGTTGGAACTGCAGGAATAGGATTACTATCAGTAGTGGTTTTTGTGGTTTCAGTATTAACATTCATGGATCCAAAACCATGGCCATTTTTTAGATATATTTTGGAACCTACACCTGCAGCTCCAGATACAACGCCAGTAGCAGTTAAAGCTTTTGCGATAGTTGAGAATATAGACATTGTTTTTTCATTGAAGTTGGCGGCATTCTAAGAAGGATGATCTTTAGAAAAATAGTTATTAAGAATAAATCTCAAAAAGATAGAGTTATCTAAAGAGCAAAAAAGAACTCACTGATCTAAATAGTGTTTTTAAGGGTTGAAAAAATGAATGGGGTATTAAATAGAAATTAACTTAAGGATAAATCTTTGTTTCCGCCTACTGTACAGAATCTTTTAACATCTTGGGTTAATTTATATTTGCTTTCATTATCGTTGCCATTGGTATTAGAAAATTCAGAAACTCCTTTCTTGTAATGATCTTCACAGACTTTATTTAAAGCGCTATTGGATGATGTTGCCGCATTGTATCCTTCATTCACACTACTGAATGCAGAACTTAGTTGATTACTGCTTTGATTAGTTGCTGTCTTAAGAGGATTCAATCTATTTTCGAAAACCCATTTCCATCAATTTGTATTTTCTGGATCGTTGGCTACCAACTTATCTTTATTTAGTTCTTTGCCTCCTAAATTACTCTCACCTGTAATAGAAGAATTAGGTTTTGTCTTTAATGTCTTTACATCTGCTGGTTCATTTCCTTTTTCTTTAGCTAAATCAGGTCTAACAGAACAGTAAGTTCAAATATTTTTTAGATATTTGGAGTTAATAACATCTGATGTATTCTTCTTTATAGCTGTTTCACATACTTTATTTAAATGTTGTGTATCGGCTAAATTATCGTTCT
>NZ_CACTIB010000037.1 GCF_902712995.1 Candidatus Mycoplasma haematohominis | reverse complement strand
TAAATCTTTATTATCGTTATAAAACTTGTGGAAAAATTTCTCATTTGTTGCAGTTTTTCCTGATCTTGTCCCTGTATCAGCAAAGAATTCATCTGTTCTCAATTTTCAAAACAAATCATTTCTTTTATCTACAGTAGAAATTAACTTTGATTTTTGTTTATGACCTATCTTCTCTGAAGTAGTTGAATAACCATTTTTATTCAATGACTGATCAACAGTTACTAATTTATTAATAAATAGAGAACAAAAAGATCAAACATTACTTTCGTATTTAGGTTTTGCTTCTAAACTAGTTTTTGTATCTTTATAAGCAGTCTCACAAACTCTATTTAAATGTGTAGTGTTGTTTGCAGTGGTATCAGAAGTGTAAGCTTGTTTAATTCCTTTAAATTGTTCACTCAAATCATTTCATGAAGTATTTCAAAAGATATAGTTAAAGCTTCATTCCCATCAATCTTTATTTTCTGTTTTATTTGGATCAACTAAATAATCTCCATATGCATTTCCAAACTTTCCGCTTGCATAATTAGTTGAAAAAGTGCTTGTTTCTTTAGAAATAACTAAATGAACATCTGGCATATTAGGTATTTTGGTAAAAATGGTTGAAACACCATAACCTCCAGAAGCTATCAATATAGCGCCAGTTCCTGCTGCAGCTGCTTTTGTTAATGCCATTGTCTATTATGCTTTTACACTAAATGTATCTACTAAATTAGATGGAACTTGTTTAGAAACAGAACACAATTCTCAAAATTCTCTCCATTTTGCATCATCTCCAGATGTCATAGAAGTAGATACATCATCATACTTTGATTTACACTTTTCTTTAAGGTCTTTAACAGCTTCATCTAATTTCTCTCTTACTGTTTGTGCATTTGGATTATCTTTTTTCTTTTCGGTTTTATAAGCTGTGATCTTGCTCTTCAAATCTGTCTCGAAAAAACCTCCGGACAAAAAATTCATTGGTTCTTGTTTAGCTAAATCCAAAACTCTTTCTTCTCAAAAGAAATTATTTCTTTCAGCTAAAGTAGACATCAATTTATCTGCATTCTTGTAACCATATTTAGATTTATCTCCTGTACCAGAATATTCACCATTATTTTTCAAAGAAGACGGTG
>NZ_CACTIB010000036.1 GCF_902712995.1 Candidatus Mycoplasma haematohominis | reverse complement strand
AACAAACAATTTTTATCGAGTTCGACTACTGTGAAATCTATCCTTATCTAATTTAAAAATTATTTTCCGTCTAGAGTGCAAAACTTAGTTATGTCTGCTTCAGGATATTGAGTATTGCTTGTTGTTGTTACTGCTGAATAAGCTTCTTTACAAATTTCTCTTATGTCTTTTGATATTTGTCCGTTCTTTTTATTTGTATGCTCGGTTTTGAAAACTCCATTATTTGTCGCTCCAGTTCCAGATTTAGCTCCTGAATCTGCATAAAATTCTTTGTTTCTAGCTTCTCAGAACTTGTCATTTCCTTTAACCCCTATATATTTAGTTTCACTAGCTTTTCCATTAGTGTTATTTCCATAATCTTCTCCTGTTACTTCCTTAATTGTTTTTGGTTCTTCTCCAAAGAAAGAACAATATTTCCAAAGATTATCTCTTAGAATTTTGTTTGTCGTAGCCGAACTTCCTGTCGTTTCTATGCTAGCTTTTTCTTTTTCAAAAACATTCTTACAAACTTTATTTAAAGATTTGTCATCACCTTTACTGGTGTCAGTTTCAGTTGAATTTCTATGAGCATATTTAACATTTGCAACTACAAAATCAGAACTAAAAGTTAATCCCTTCTTAAAATCCTCTTGTCATCTTCTAAAAGATCATTCTCATCATGTTTTGTTATCCTTAGCATCTTTACCGTAAGGAGCAACTAAATAGTTTCCATATAAACCTCCTATATTAGTATCCGCTGTAACCTTATCATTGCTATCCATCAAAACAACATAATCAGTTGGCATAGGATCATGAGTTGCATAACTGTAAACTCCATAACCTGTTCCTCCTATTACTACTGCTCCTGCTCCTAAAGCAGCTGTTCCCTTAATTGGATCCATCTAATTACTCTTTTCCTTTTAAAGAACAAAACTTAAGAACATTAGCTTCTGTTGCTTTATCTGATCCGTTTTCTGAGCTTGATAAACCGTATGCTTTTTTACAAGCATCCCTTATATGTCCTCTATTTTCTCCCGCAGGGGTTTTAAAAAGTGCATGAAATACTGAATCGTTTGTAGCATCCGCGCTGGAACCATTAATTCCTGCATCATTACCAAAGAATTCTTCGTTTCTTACTTCTCAGAAAACTGAATTTTCTGGATCAACAGTAGATATCAACTTAGCTTTCTTTGTTTCTCCATATTTACCACTTTGATAAACCTCTTTTTCGTCCTTAACTCCAACAGTTGTGGGACTTTTTCCTAAAAAAGAACAATATTTTCAAAAATTGTTTTTTAAATTATTAGTTCCAGATAAAGCAGAAGTATCTCCCTTGTAAAGTTCTTCACAAACCTTATTTAAAGCTTTCGCATTATCTGCTGAATTATCTTCTTTGACAGAAAAAGCGGACTTAATTTTGTCTGAGCTGTTGAATTTATCGT
>NZ_CACTIB010000035.1 GCF_902712995.1 Candidatus Mycoplasma haematohominis | reverse complement strand
TATAAGCACTATCGCCGTTAAAAAACTAAAAATCCCTTTACCATCTCTAGAAATACAAGAACAAATAGCTAATTCTTTAGATAAACTAAGAGAGCTATGCGAAGACTTAAAAAAAGGAATACCAAAAGAAATCGAATTAGCTAATAAAAGGTATGAATACTACAGAGATTTATTAATTACTGGACACAATAACTAATTCTCAAAAATAGCTCTATGAATAGCAAAGCTATTGCTGCAGGAACTATAGTAATTCCCACAACTATTGGAAGTTCTTACTGAATATCACAAAGCAAATCATCAAACAATACAGAGCAAATTGAAACGGCAAGAAAAGATGAGAAGCCAAAACCTAAAAGTGATCCATTAAAAGAAACTCATAAAAATTTATGAGGATGAGAAGATAGAAAAAATAAAGAAAACGATCAAAAATTCTTTAATTTATAAAGTTTCAATAAAAGCGATTAAGCTCCCCAGTTAACCAAACTCTAATAATTTTCAGAATTTCTATCTAACATGCAACTAATTCCACCAGCTGCAAAACTAGGAGGTGGCGCAGTAGCGGTTATTTCATCTAGTGCAGCCACTACAACACAAGTAAAAAGCAAATTACAATCAGAAAATTTTGATAATACATTCAGAGTAAATTCGAATCGACAGACTAGCTATACATTTAAAGAAATTTTTGGAAGTAAGTTGAGGGATACAACTGCCGAAAGTTATGAACAACTGGAGGAAAGTAAAAGAGGCGATTGAAGAGATAGGTTCGCAAAATTGTATAAGGAGAGAGATTCTTTAAAAAGCTATAGATTCAATTTGTTAATAGCTGAAAATGTATTGAAGAATAAACCGGCAGACGAAGGTAAGTCAAAAGAAGGAATCAAAGCTCTTGATACAAAAGATTCAGTACAAGAATTCATGAAAAACTTCTATCAAGAATGTAGAAACCTATCCAGATTTGTCTTTGGTAAATCATCCTTTTACTGGATCCATTAATTACCTTCTAAAGAACAAAATTTAATCACAGTATTTTGCTGAACCTTTTCATTTGTATTTGCTGAAGTAGATAAAAGTAAATACGCTTTGCCACATACGTCCTTTATTTTTTCTCTATTTTCTTTATCTTTAGTTTTGAAAAACTTATGGAAAAGAGAATCTTCAGATTGATCGAAACTATTGTCTGTCAAAACCGTAGAATAATTTCCCAACCCAAAAAACTCTTGATCTTTCAATTCTCAAAATAAGTCATTTTTAGGATCAGTTAAGGAAATAAGTTTTTCCTTTTGAGTTGTTCCATAAGAACCAGCCAAATCTTTATAAGTCTCCTCCTCCGTTTCCTGTATTGTTTTTTGTTTAATTTCTAACGGAGAACAGTATCTCCAAACTTCTGACTCTAAATATTTACCACTTTCATAAGTAGACGTTACATTTCCTTTATCTTCCTTATAAACAGCTACACACTTATTCTTTAAATCTTCTCCATCTATTACGTTTGAAAAATTGTGATGTAAACTCTTCTTCGCATTTTTATCTGCCTTTCATCTATTCTTATAAGATCAATCCCATCAAGCATCACTATCTTTTGTATCTCCTACAAAATAAGCCTTTGTTTTATATGCATACTTGCTAACTAAATTATTTTCTGTAAACGGTTTTCAATCAGGCATGCCGGTAAATAAAGTGCTAACTCCATAACCACCACCTACTACCAATACAACAATTCCAGTCCCTGCTGCTGCTTTTGTTTGTACAGGCATCTTAATTATGCTACTACCTATATCCCAGATTAAAAGTTAACCCTCATAGGACTAAACTTTCATCTTTTACTAAGGATTTGGTTCAAATCTCAAAACTGCATCTTCCACATTAGTACAAAATCTCTTTACATCGTTTGCATAATTCGCTTCTTCAGTATTCCCTTCTTTTTTAAACTTCACAACATTCTCCTTGTAAGCTGCATCACAAACCTTATTCAAAGCTGTTACATCGATTTCATCATAACCCTTCATAACCTTCTGGAATTCCTTTGAAGAAGCACCATTTCCTTCTCCATTTAAAGGTTTCAGTTGTGAATCATACTTAGAATTTCACCAAGCTCTATTCTCTGAAATGCTAGCAACCAAAAAACTCGCGTTATCCCCTAGAGAAACTAAATTATTTGAATACCAATAATCACTTTGGACTTCACTCTTTTTAACAATCTTTCCTGCCTTTTCGGCTTGTTCTATAGTTAAACAACTAGAGGAGGATGTCATATATGCAGCTGTGCCAGCTGCGGCTGCCGCAACGGCTACCGTTCCTGTTGCTACAACAGATAATTGAATGGATGTCATAAATTTAAAAAGAAAAAACTAATAAAAACATCAACAATCATCTCACATTAGTTAGTAAGTAAAATAAAAATTATCAAAAATAAAAAAATTACAATTGCCTTAAATTTAGATTTTGATGTTTTCTGTTACCTCGTCTTT
>NZ_CACTIB010000034.1 GCF_902712995.1 Candidatus Mycoplasma haematohominis | reverse complement strand
TTCCGGCTTATCATAGAGTGTCTTGAAACCCAAGTCGCCATCTGTTGCTTCTTTTCCTATGCCTTCAATTTCCGATTTTCCATCTTCACCTTTTCTTTTATAAAAAGCTTTGGCTTGTCTTTCCCAAAATTTTTGATTTTCTCTATCATTTGCAGATATAAAAATTGTGCTCTTGTTTTTGCCAGATTTATCCTTATACTCTTCCTCTTCTCCTGCCTCCTTTATAGTTTTAGGTCTCCTTCCTTCGATAGAACAGAAAGTTCAAATATCTTTTTCATACTGAGTTTTATTTGTATCTTGTGAGTCGGGATGCACATCATTCTTTGTAACTTTTTTTGTATACGCATCACTGCAAGCCTCTTTAATCTTTTCAAGACTATTAACAGTTGTCTGTTTAAATTCAGTGCTAAATTCACTATCTTTTCCAGATTTATGCTTTTCAAATCTTTCTTTTCATCAAGAATCATTCCTATTATCAGAAGCATCCATAAAATGAAATTGGAAGTCTGCTCCAAACTTCCCTGAAGTAGGATTTTGTATATGAATAGGCTCTTTTCCAAACAAAGTACTTACTCCATAACCTCCAACTGCTGCTAAAGCCAAAACACTGCCTCCTACAGCTGCTTTTATTGGAATAGACATAAAAAATTATTAAACCGCTATTTTAGTCACAAAACAAACTTTTTTAAATCTTCCAAACTCCTGCTTATTTTGATCATCTGCATCATTGTAAACAACATTCTTTTTGGATTCACATCATGCTTTTGTGTAATCATAAATTTCTTTTGCTTCTTGTTCTGTTGGTGGAGTATCGCCTTGTAACTTATCTACTTTAGTACTTTCTGGAGCACTTACCATTGTGTTCTGCTTTAGTGCCGAACTTATTTGAATAAGTTGTTTCGCTTGAAGAAACCATCTTTGGCTTCGCTTCAAATATTGAACAGAAAGTTCAAATATTCTCTTCATAATGATCCTTACTTGAAAAATCTGTTTCTTTAAAAGAATTTTTACAAACCTGATTTAAAGTTTTATTGTCAGTGCCAAAAGATTTATCTATCTTATCTTTTTTGAAACTTGAATATCTGCTTGCATCTTCGGTTGCCTTATTCTTGCTTCACTTATTAAATAAAGCAGATCATACGTCTTTATTCTTAGAACTATCAGGATCTAGAAGATATATACCATACTTGCGACCAAAAGAATTTTCATCTGCGTATGTCTTTTCAAAATCGGATGAATAAGCCAGAAGTCTAGTTTCAGTATCAATTAAGTTGTCATATATTAAATAACCTCCTCCGCACAAAACTCCTGTTGCTAATGCGGCTGCAGATGCAACTTTGGCTACTGACATCTATTCTTGTTTACCTTGAAGGGAACAAAACATTAGGGTATATTTATCGTTATTTGTATCGGAACCTTCTTTATATCTTTTTTCACAAGTATCTTTTAATGCTTTAACTGTTCTCTCATTTTCTTGCTTTTCATATAGTTCTTTGAAATCTGAACTACCAGTTTGACTTCTCTTTCCTAACCCATCAACTTCTTGTTTGCCATCACTACTTTTTCTTTTGTGAAAAGCTCTAGCTTGTCTTTCTCAAAATTTTTCGTTTCCTTTATCGTGAATTGAAACTAAAAGTGTGCTTTTTGTTTTTCCTATTTTGGTATCTGTGTAACCGTTCTTATCTTCTTCTCCAGCTTCCTTTATAGTCCTAGGTTTAAATCCATCAATGGAACAAAAGTCTCAGATATCTTTTTCGTAATTAGCTTTTGTATTATCTGAATCTGTATTTGGATGTACATCTGTTTTTGTCGCCTTCTCCGTATAAACCTTCTTGCACGCTTCCTTTAACTTCTCAAAACCTGTAATTGCTGTCTTCTTAAATTCATTACTTGAATTAGTATCATCGCCACTTTTAAGCTTTTCAAATCTAGTTTGTCATCAAGAATCATTCTTATCATCTGATGCATCCATGAAGTGAAATTGAAAATCTTCTCCAAACTTATCAGTCGTAGCGCTTTGTATATGAATAGGCTCTTTCCCAAACATAGTTGATACTCCATAACCTCCTCCAACTGTCAATACAACAACTCCTGCCCCTACTGCTGCTTTAGTTAGATCCATAATAATTTCTCCAGGCTTTTAATTAGAACCATAATATACGTACAAATATACCTTTTAATAAAAATATTTACAGTTATGTAGAAATAATTAATTAAAGAAAAATTGTCTAATTACTAAAAACTAATACTAAGTAATTATTGAGCTCTGCCCTTATATAAGACCTGAACTCCACACCAGAAACCTTTTCCTTGAGCAGGTTGATGTGTATATCAGGTGTAATCTTCTACATATTCAAGAGAGCAAGTTAAACCTTTAGATGTTCTTGATTCTCTTACTTGCGATTTCAAATTATTTCTTACATATTCTTCTGCTTTCATAGGTTTTGTACAGAAATATGCTGCTTCAAAGAAACTATCTACTTTCAGACCTGAAGAAGGATTAGTTGCTCCAGAGAGGAAATATTTAGAAAGCGGAAAGCTTTTTATTTCAGGAGATTTATTAAGTTCTGCTCTGCATCTTTCTTTAAATACTCCTATATGTGAATCAGTTACATCACTTTCTTCTTTTATCTCCTTAATACTATTTGAATCTCCTATTAGTTTCCTTAAGTCATCTTCACCGAAGAAAGATTGTTTTTCTCAATATTTGTAATCTGTATCTTTAGTTCCCTTAGTAAATCATCCTCCAGCTATTACTTGCCTTCAAATAGCATCATCATTAGTATTCTCTGTATTTAACAAAGTAAAGCCATTTCTTTTTAATAGGTCTCCATTGCTCTGTACTACAGTACATCACTTAATTAACTTCTCTAATTCTTCTTGATCCTTAAAGTCAAAAGGTTTTGCTAGAGCCTGTTCACAATCTTTTTTGTGCTTATTTATTTCTGAAGTTTTTGGATCTTTAGTTCAAGTAATTGTGAAATCTATGTCTTTTCCTTCTTCAGGTTTTACTTTTCCTTTAGCAATTACTTTCTGTTCTAAATTAAATCCAGAGCTTCCATTAAATAAATCATTTGATTTTCTACTTAGAGTATTTAGATGAGGATCTAATTCATGTATTAAAGAAAATTTGGATAATTTTCAGCATAAACTTCACTAGTCAAATTCTCAGTAATGTGTTTTCATGCTGGCATATTTCATAGAACACTAATTCCATAAGTTGTTGCCCCTGCAGCCATAAAAACACCAGCAGCTGCGGATGCTTTTACCAGATCCATTAACTAACTTCTTTTTTCTCTAATGCGCAAAATTTAAAGACATTATCTTTTGTAGCGGTTGGTTTATTTCCTTCTTGTGTTGCTTTCAAAGAATAAGCTTCTTTACAAGTTTCTCTTATATTTCCTTGTTCGCCTTTATTTTTAGACAAATACAATTTGTGAAATAAAGAATCATTTGTTGCGTTTAATCCATTTCCAGCACCCGCTTGATCTTTTTCTCCAAAAAACTCTTTATTTCTTGTTTCTCAGAAAGTATCATTACCTTTAATACCAACTAATTTAGTTGCATGAGTTTTGCCGTAAGTACCATCTTCCTTGTAAATACCTTTTTCAACTTCATCGATACTTTTTGGAGTCTCTCCAAAGAAAGAACAATACTTTCAAAGGTCATTTTTTAAATTTTGTTTATCATTGCTAGAGTCACTAGCTTCCTTGGTAATATCTTTCTTTTCTTGGTCATAAACTTTTTTACAAATCTTATTTAAAGACTTCTCTTCATCCCCAGTAGTTTTATCTTTTGGTTGATATGCAGACTTAATTTCGTTTTTTCCAAAACTAGAACTTAATATCGCCCCTTCTTTTTCGATATTCTCTTTTCATCTCCTAAAAGACCATTCCCATCACTTTTGATTGTTATTTTTGTCTTTGCCAAAAGGAGAAATTAAGTAATCTCCATATAAATTGCCTATTTTTGTGTCCTCTGTAACTGTTGTTGAATCCTTAGACAAAACAACAAAATTTACTGGCATAGCATCTGAAGAAACAGCGTTATAAATTCCATAACTAGTCCCAGCTGTCAAAACAGTTGCGCCACCTCCAACTACTGCTGCTTTAAGTAATGACATAATTTTTTATTCCAAAGAACTTTTTAAC
>NZ_CACTIB010000033.1 GCF_902712995.1 Candidatus Mycoplasma haematohominis | reverse complement strand
AAATAGAACAGTATTTCCAAATAGCTTCTCTGTATTTCTTCTTTGTTGGATCATTGCCGGATTCTGGCTTTATGTGTTCTTTTGAATCCTTTTTGTATGCAGTATCGCAAACCCTATTCAAAGCTTTCGTATCACCGCTTGCACCAAAAGCTTTATCTACTTTTGTATCTTTTTTAAATTCATCATTCTCACCATTATTCTTTGCAACCCCATCTTTAGGCTCATAATCTTTCTTCCAAACCTCATTAAATTGTTTATTTCATCAAGCCTCATCTTTGCTCGGATCTATTAAATACTTTCCGTATATTCTTCCAAAAGTTTTGTCAGTATATATTTCCTTAAACTTATCCATTTCAGATAGAAAGGAATGTTCAGGAGTTCAATTATCCAATCCTCCTTTTAAAGCGTATCCTCCACCGACTACTAACGCTACAGCTCCTAGGCCGGCTGCTCCTTTTACTGGATCCATTAATTAACTAGGGGTAATATCAGGAACTAAATAACAAAATCTTTTAATATCCTCTTCACTTGCTTCGTTGTTTTCAGAACTGCCTTTTCCATAAGCGTCTTGACATACCTTTTTTACAGTATCTTCACTCCCTCTTACATCGTTTTTCTTTCCATATAAAGTTTTAAAAATACTTCCTTTTGCTAAATCGCCCGATGATTTAGAAGAAACAATATCAAAGAATTCTTTATTCCTTAAATCTCAAAATGATTTATTAGCTCCATCATCTTCTGTAGAAACAGAAACGGCTTTACCTTTATGTGTTTCTCCATTCTTGCCTGTATAAGTTGTATCGCCGGAAGAAGGTATTACTTTTGGCTTAGATCTAAGTATTGAACAATATGTTCAAACATTATCTTCATAATTAGGTTTAGTAGAGGCTGTAACTTCATCTTTTGACTTTTTAAAAGCAACTTCACATACTTGATTTAATGCTTTAGTATCGGTATCCTTTTTTGAATAAGCCTGATCTATAGCACTAACGTTCTGAAATTCAGTGCTGAATTTACTTGTTGCAGATGAACCACTCACATCAGATTTAAAAGCTTCATAAACCTCTTCTCATCATCATTTGTTTTTCTCATTGTTAGGATCAATCATGTAAATTGAATAATCATTTCCGAACTTACCAGATGGATAGGCACTATCTAAATCTTTTTTTACTTTAGATGCAAGTACAAAAGCCTGCTTTACTTCTTTTGTGTTTGAATTGAAAAGATAGTACCCTCCTACACTTGTTGAAGCCAATACAACAAGAGCGATTCCTGCTTTAGCTGCGGGTAACATAACCAACTAATCTTGCTTTCCTTGTAAAGAACAGAATCTCATAGTATCTTTGTCTTTATCAGTTTCAAATGCCACTTTGTATCTGGTTTCGCAAGCAGATTTCAACTTTTCTAACCTCTGCTCTTTACTTGTATTCTCA
>NZ_CACTIB010000032.1 GCF_902712995.1 Candidatus Mycoplasma haematohominis | reverse complement strand
CACTATTCCCGCCAACTCTTCCTAATTTATGCTCATACTCTCCTTTTTTGCTTTGACCATCACTAGTAGACAAAAAATAAGAAAGTAAATAAGGTCGTTTTAAGTACTCAGAAACTCCGTAACCTGTTCCTGCTACTCCAACAACAACTGCTGCAGCTCCAGCTGCTTTTGCTACTGACATCTAATTTATTGAACAGAATTTAACAACATCTGTCTGCACATATCCACTATCAGAACTAGATTTTGTATATGCATCTTCACAAATGCTTTTGATATGAGTGTTTTTTGCTTTTTCGGTATGAAATATTCCAGTAATTACAGTTGTTCCTGATTTATCTCCACTATCGGCATAAAACTCACTATTCCTTGTATCTCAAAAAACATTATTGTTCTTATCTTTAACAGAAACTAAATCAGATTTTTTGGTTTCTCCGTATTGATTTCCTGTATATCTGTGAGTGCTCTTTTCTACAGTTATCAATTCAACGCCAAAAAAAGAACAATACTTCCATAAATTGTTTCAAAGTTTTTTATGATTTTCATCTGAATTACTATTTATGTTTGTCTTTTCTTTTTTATAAACATCCTCACATACTTGATTTAGAGCTTTAGGTTTGTTCTCGGTTACTTCTTCAACTGAAAAAGCTTTATCTATCTTCTGACTACCTTCAAACTCTTGGCTCAAAGTATTTCTTGTTTCTTGGTTATCAGAATCTTGTTTTCATCTTGCATAAGATCACTCTCACCAATCTTTATTGTTAGATTTGGTCGTATCTTCAGTGTTTTCTTTGCCTCTAGAACCATAAGGAGCTATTAAATAATTTCCATATAGTTTTCCTACACAGAAAAATATGTAGAATAACTAAATGCTCCTGAAGCATAAGCTATAGCAGTCCCTCCTGCGCCAGCAACAGCAATACCTGCTGCAGCTCCTGTTGCCATTTGTGGTGTCATAAGTCTACTCTGGAATTAAATAGCAAAACCTTCTAATATCATCCTTCTCTGGACTGCTTGTTACTTTTTTATAAGCCTCTTCACAAGCCTTTCTTATATTGTCATTATCTCTATCTTTTAAGTTGTCTCTCTTATCGTAAAGAGTTTTAAAAACAGAACCATTAGTCGCCTTACTTCCTCACTCTAATTCGAAAAATTCTTTATTTCTCAGATCTCAAAATAAAGCATTAGCATCGCTAACGTTTGCTCCTGGTTTCCTAGCTGACATAGCTTTATCATTATAAGTCGCCTCTTGTCCTAATTTGCTACTATACTCTGTCTCATTTTGATTAATAAACACTGGTTTTGCATCTAAAAGAGAACAAAACATTCAAACATTATCTTCATAATTAGTCTTGTCTGTTCCTTTAACTACAATCTCTAAAGCCTTAAAAGCAACTTCACATACTCTGTTTAAAGCTTTTTGGTCTTGTGAATTTGAATAGCTTTTATCTACTTTATTATCGTCTTGAAATTCAGAACTTAAACTATTTGTACTTTGTGTCTTATACGCTTGCCAACTGTCATACTCCTTACTTCATCTACCCTTATTCTTAGAACTATTTGGATCTAATAAATATCTACCATACTTCTTACCAAAAGTATTGTTTTCATAGCCTGTAGTATCTAAAGTTCTTATATAAATATCAATCAAATTGTCGTAAACCAAATAACCTCCTCCCCCTAAAACCACTACAGATACTGCAGATGCGCCTGCTACTTTTAAAGGAACCATTGTAGGAATCTATACAGTTAACTTTTCTTCTCCTTTTAAAGCACAGAATTTCTCAACATCTTTTCTGTAATTTTTTTTAGCTGCATCAGTCCCAGTATCTGCCTCAAATCCAGACTTATCTGCTTTATAAGCGATATCA
>NZ_CACTIB010000031.1 GCF_902712995.1 Candidatus Mycoplasma haematohominis | reverse complement strand
CTTGCTGAAAATTATCAGAAGCGGGCGAATCAAGTTTATTTGTTTGAGACGATTTATATTTTTCAAACCTAGCATTTCATCAATCTTGGTTTTCTTGTACATTAGCTACTAGAAAATCTTTATTTGTTCCTTGACTAGCTAATTTACTAGTACCTGTGTAATCAGAATTAACTTCAGTGGTTTTCTCCAAAATTTGCTTTAAAGTAACAGGATCACTAGCACGAGTGGCAAGCATGTAAGCTCCAACTCCTGTCCCTCCTGCTAAAACAGCTCCTGCGATTATTCCTCCAGCAGCTTGTGGTGTCATAAATCTACTCTGGAATTAAATAACAGAATTTTTTAATATCCTCATGTGTAGCTTTAAGAGGTGTATTATTTTCTGTTTTTTCTAGATTATAAGATTCTTGACATTTCTGTTTTATATTGTCGCTAGTAGGAGATGTTGATGACTTACTTTTATATAAAGTTTCGAAAATAGATCCCTTTGAAGCATTCTCTCCTGTTCCGGCCTTATTTGCTTCTCCAAAAAACTCTTTGTTTCTTCTGTCTCAGAAAGAGGAATTGTCTGAATTTTCAGCTGATACAGCTTTATTTTTATGTTGCGTATCTGAAATTAATTTATTTCCAGCATTTGCAATATCAACAAACTTATATTTAGCGTTAACTATGGAACAATAAGTTCACACATTATTTTCATAATTATCAGGAGTTTTTAATTCAGTAGGGGTTTTCTTTAAAGCAACATCGCAAACTTGATTTAATGCTTTACTCCCTCCATTTTCTGTACTTGATGCATAAGCTTTATTAATTTTGTCTTTTGTAAACTCTGTACTTAAACCATTTTTCTTATTATCGTCAATCAAGTCTTTTTGGAAGTCTCCATATACCTTTTCTCATCATCACTTATTCTCCTCATTGTTAGGATCAACCATATAAATTGAATAAATATTTCCAAACTTTTCTGCTGCATAAAAGTTGGTTAAATTATCTCTAGAAGAAAGAACAACAGGGTGTTTCACTTCTCCTGTTTGAGAATTAAATAAGAAATATCCTCCAGTACTTGTTGCAGCTAGCAAAACAAGTACAATCCCTCCTTTAGCTGCTGGAACCATAATTAATCTTGTTTACCTTTTAAGGAACAAAATCTAAAGGTTTCTTTATCTTTATTAGTATCAGAGGTTGTTTTATATCTGTCCTCACAAGTCTTTTTTAATTCTTCGACTGTTTTCTTTTTCTCGTCAGTGTGTTTATAAAGAGCGCTAAACTCTGAGCTTGCATCTGTAGCTTTACTTCCTAACCCATCAGTAGACTTAAAGAAAGCTTGCGCTTGTATTTCTCAAAACTTATTATTTCTTTCGTCTTTAGTTGAAATTACGTGTTTCTTATTAGTTACTCCAAAATTATTAGCATTCGTGCCTCCAGTTTTAAATTCTAGCTCTTTATCATCTGCCTCTTCGATAGTAATTGGCTTATCTCCTTCTATAGAACAGAAAGTTCAAATGTCTTTTTCATACTGAGTTTTATTTGTGTCTCCGTCACTAGGATGTATTTCTGTTTTTATTTCTTGTGAATAAGCGGTTAAACATTTACTTTTCAATTGTGAGCCATTTCCGATATCACTCTCAAATTGAGTGCTTAAACCTATTTTTCCTGAATATCTACTCTTAAAAGCTCAATCTCATCACTTATCGTTTTCTGTATCAGAAGCATCTACAAAATGGTGTTGAAAATCAAAATTTAAATGCCCTTCTGTTGTTCCTGCATTTTTTATATGAACTTTATTTGGCTCCTGAGTCAATCAAGAAGAAACGCCATATCCTGTTGCTGCTGCAGAAACAACAACTCCTGCTCCTATAGCTAACTTTGGATCCAAAAATTTCAGTCAGAAGATTTTGAAGAAAAATTTGAGGTTTCATCATGAAGACAAGTAAGCTATAAATTTAACGAGATATTCGGAAGTAAATTAAGACCAACAAAAGCAGAGACTTATGAAAATTTAGAAAAAAATGAGCAAAGTAAATGACAAGACAGATGAGCAACAATGTATTCCAAAAGGAGCGAAATAAAAAGTAAGAGATTCAGTTTTCTAGTCAAAGAAGATTTTTTAAAAACTAAACCTACATCAGAAGATGACGCAAAAACAGCTGTAAAAGCCTTAAATCAAGATAATCCCCAGGAGTTTATAAAAAACTTCTATAAGGAATGTAAAGACATATCTCAACTAATTTTCGGAAAAATTAGTCATCCTAACCATTGAAAAAAGATAGTTAAAAAATTTCTGGAAGATGTAAATAACAATACAGAAGAAAAAGAAGCGAGATACTTTAGAGATGCATGAGTAGCTTGTTCTAACTCTGAGAAAGATGATGATATAGATCCAAGCTGGCCTTATCAAAACTTGATAAATACTAAAAAGTCAGAATGAAAAAACACAAAATAAAACAAACCTCTAAAAACTACAATTTCCCTTCAACGTCAAAAAAAAGTTATTTAATACAAAAAATTACTATCAACACACAAACTGCTCATCAACAATTACTAACCTCTAAACAAGTCTAATATCGTAAAAATATCACCAAAAGAGCCTTCCATAAATAAAAAAATCCAATTATCTATTTACAGTTTTTAACTTTCTGGATTATACAACGCGCACTTCCAAAAAAACAATGAAAAACCATGCTTACAGAATCAAAAATAACGATAGCTATATCAACAATTTCAGGTAATGCTTTCTTAGGAATAGCTGGCTATGAAGCCCTGCAATGATACATATCAGGGCTAAATTCAGATGGAGAAATATCTACTATTGAAAACATAACAATTCAAGATATAAAAACTCTTAGGAAGAAAACTAAAACTGTCAAAGCTACAAGCACAAGCTCATTTGATCTTAAGAAAGAAATAAAAACAGAAGTTATGCAAACAGTATCAGATAGTAACTATTCGAGACAAAACAAAAGTACTGACAGCAAACATATAAAAGAACACTTAAGCAAATTAGTTCACAAAGAAACAGTAAATAGAAATTGGTGAGACAAAGCCTACCAAGAGAGAGGATACGTAATTCAAGTCCAATCTAAAAATTCAAATTTAAAAATAAAAGGTGGATATAGCGCTGCCACCAGCTACAACAAAGCATCAACAGAAATGTACATGAATCAATTTTGCGACACTGGTTATTTTGACGCAGATTATTACAAAAAATACAAAGACCTTTTCTGATTATCTTGCTCCATAGATGGAAAAGACCCAGAAGAAAAAGATCAATCTAAACAAAAATTTTTAGCAACCGAAGGAGACTACCAAGAAAATAGTTCAAACAAAAAAATAGTCTATTTAACAGTAGAACAATCAAAAAACACATCTATAAAAAACGAAAAAGTAAACAACAAAAAAGACAATTTCATAATCTACGATTACAGCAGAGAATGATGGGAATGATCTTATAAAAATAGACTACAAGAAGATAGAAAAAACGAAGTCAGCGCTTTTCCTCTAAGCAGTGAATTTAAAAAAATATCTGAGGGTTGAGATATCTCGTTGGAAAAAGAAAGTTCTTTAAACAAAGTATGCAAAGACTTCTACGAAAAGGAAGCAGAAACGTCGCAGGATGAACTAGAAGATGCTTACAGATATTGCACTGCATCAGGAAGTGAAGAAAAATAAATGACTATTCGCTTCCCAAAGCCAACAGACAAGCTAACTTCTATCAAGAATGTAGAAATCTATTTACCTTTTAAATAGAACATGAAAACAATCCAAGCCACTAAAAAACAAAGCGCAAACTTTAATAAAAACTACAACGAAAGATAACTAAGAAGAAATAACTAAAAATAAAAAATGATAAATAATCAAACAAAAATAACTTTAAATTATGAGTTTCACAATTGACAAAATGAATATTACAAATAAAAGGAAAGCAAAAATGTAGAACAAGTACCTAGTTCTCTTGTCTCTATCTGTCTTTCCATCCTCCAATAAACTCACGTCTTTTTCTTCTAAAAGGTTAACAAATAACAATAATAAAACCAATTAAGTAGAATTTCTAAGCTAGATAAAGTTACAAGTTAAAAATTACACTTAATACACACATATTATTAAACATATTATTTATGTAGTTTAAAAATGCCAGAAGAGCATAAATTGATATGAGAATTGTCACTCACAAACGGAGCAATAGATATATGAAAACTCAGATACTATCTATCTCTATTCTTCTATAGATGAATCTCAGAAACAGAGAGATATTACAGTTTTTGAGAAACAAGATCGGAAGACTATCTATTTCATAAAGTAATTCAAGAAATACAGTACAACCCAGACAAAGCAGCTGAAATACTAGATAAATCTCTTAAAGGTTTAGATTCGGATCTTTTCTATGGTGTTGATCTAGACAACACAAAACTAGGAGTCAACGAAAACGAGAGAAATAAAAAAGTAATAGAAACAATAGATCTAGTCTATAGATTGAATGAAATCAATTTTGCAGAACTATACGATGAATTGATGGATCTATATAGTTATTACGGAATACAAGGAGAAAACTATACTCCAAAAACAATTTCTAATTTACTAATCAAATTACTTTTAGTTAATGTAGAAGACATACAAGAAATATACGATCCAACAAGCGCTTCCGGCTATCTTTTAACCAGACTCTTAAATGTATTTCAAGAACAGAAAATATATGTATACGCCCATGAATTAAATAGAGATACTCTTGGCATATTCAAGATGGCTGTAATTTGACTAGGAGCTCAACTTAATGATGCGTATTTAGCAGGATCTTCTCCAAAACAAATAAACAAAAAATTCAAAGGAATAATATCGAATCCCTATTCTTTAAACAATCATCCTGCATTCAACAAAAACCAACCAACTATATCCTCCCAATTCAATCTAGCTTTCATATACAAATGTCTACTACATCTAGAACCCACAAACACATCAACTCTTATCATAACTTTTCCAGAAAGCATACTCTCCTCTAATAAAGGAGAAGCTAACAAAATAAAGAAATACTTAATAGAAAAAAACCTAATAGACTGTGTAATTAAACTACCTAAAAACTGTTTCTACGGAAGAGAAAAAACTAAATGTATATTCATAATAAAAACCAACAGAGAAAAAAAGAAAATTCTATTTATAGATGCCTCTGGACAAGTAATTAAAGTAAACAGTCAATATCTATTATCAGAAGAAAACATAGATTGAATAGTAAATAAATACAAAGAAACTACAGAAATAGAACACATCTCTAAGTTAATACCTCTAGAAGAAATAATCAAAAATCAAAATAATTTATCTCTAGATCTCTACATAGCTCCAACCAAAAAACCCAAATCAAAAATAATTTTCGAGCCAATTACAAACATATCCCCTTTTGATGAACCTGTTGCAATCGACAAAAAAAGAAAAAATGAAGTCAAAAACGAAAAATAGTTAATCAGATCTGCCGAGATATTTTTTACTTTTTGTAAGAAAAGCAAAAGATATGAAAAGTACGGATAAAAGTTGCTTACAAATTTAAAACTATCATGGGTTCAGCACAAGTAGCAACAATAATTGCAGCTATCTTAGGAGTAGCGGGTGTAGCTATAGGAGTAGACGCTATCGTTAAATACGAAAAAGCAAAGAAGGTTGAAAATAGCGCCAGTAGTTAAAAACACTCCCCCTAATAGGAATTAACAAAGTTCATTTATACACCTAATTAACCTCTATTCTGCACACAAATACTTCTAATAATCATTCACTACGAAATAGTTTTTATTAATCAATACAGAACCTAAAAAACACTAATTTACAAAAAAAAGAAACTGTTAACCGCCAAAAGTCAAAAAAAAGAAAAAAACTTCTAGCTTTTACAACATTAGAGATAAATTGCACGAAATCCAAAAAATCTCTTATGTTGACATCTGAAGCCAAATTAACACTAACTATTTCTGCAATAGGCATCAACTCTTCTCTTGGAGTTATCACAAACGAACTCCTGAAGGTATATCTATGAAGTTATGAAGAAGAGGAAGAAATAATGTTTTCAGATAATGAAGAATTACAAGATTCAATCCCGATCAGAAAGAAAACAAAAACAGTTACTTCTATAGCAAACACAAAATCTACCTTTGATCCAAGGCCAAGTAAAAGTTCAACTGCTCCAATAACTATTGCCCAAAACAAAGACTATTCTAGTTACAGCCTATCTCACATATCAAAACATAGAGATAAATTAGTCAGCTGAAGCAAAATAAATAAAAATTGATGAAACAAAGCATACAAACAAAGAGAATACATCATTAAACATCAAGTATTTACCTCAAATTTCAGTCTAGAAGGAGCTTATAGTCCTAAATTCATCTCTAAAAACAGTTCAGTCATATACATGAATCAATTCTGTGATCTAGCTTACAGATGACCAAGTGTATTTCACAAACACGAAGAACTATTTTGACTAACTTGTACCGTAGATGGCAAGAAACCAAATACACAACCTAGAGAAAGAGAAATAATCTCAATAACAAAAGCTGATTTCCCCATTTCTGCAACAGAAGCAGAAGAAATCGCATACTACACACTAAGTCAATCTAAAAAAACAAACACAAAATTAGGAAACCAAAACATGACAGAAGAACAAAAACAAAAGTTCGTAGTCTATGAATGAAACAGAAGTTGATGAGAATGATCATACGAACAAAGACTAGAGAAAGACAAAAACAATGAAAAAACTCTATTCCCATTAAGCGAAAAATTTAAAAACGTTACTAGCGCATGAGGAGAAATCTCATATAAAGACACAAATGAAACCAGTACCAACTTAAATGGATTATGTAAAGAGGTTTACGAAGGTAAATTAACAGCAAAAGAAGAAATAGAAGACGCATGAAGATACTGCTCAGACTTAGGAGAAGAAAAACCCGCCTCTAAACCCCTCTAATTTCCCAATAAACGCTTCCCACAAAAAATTTTTTTTGGTTTATTTTCAGATAACTTTCACTAAACTCCCATAAATGCATGGGCACAGTTAAATCTCTATTAAATAAAGTAAATTCAGGAGGCCAAATAAGAAGTGTATCAATAGAAGAAATAGCTGAAACTCAAAGAGGATTTAGCTTCAACGAAAAGAAATATAGAAAATCAGGACTGCCAATAATAAAAGTATTGAATGTACAAAATGGAGAAATAAATACAAAAGAATTAGTCTATTTCGACAAAAAAGACTATTCAAAAGATTTAAAAAAATTCCTACTTAAGCCTGGAGAGGTATGCATCACAACTTCTGGAGCTAGTTCAGGAAAAATAGCTTTCAACAATCACCAACAAGATTTCTATATAAGCTCTACAGTCTGCAAATTCAACATAAAACCACAATTAATAATCTCAAAATACCTCTACTATTCTCTCTTATGCATACAAAAAGATATACATGACCTAGTTAGAGGAGGAGCAGTAAAAGGACTACCAGTCGAAAAACTTAAAAAATTAATAATTCCCCTTCCATCCATAAAAATTCAAGAAAAAATTACAGAAACTCTAGATCTATGGGTAAGTACAAAAAATGAATTAAATAAAGATCTATCCAAAGAATTAACTCTCAGAAAACAGCAATATGAATACTATAGAGATAAATTAATTTCAGATGTAATAGACAAAGGAACAGGAAAATACAAAACTTTAAATGAAATAGTGACAGAGATTTATAGAGGCAACGGAATTAAAAAAGAACACATAGGATCAGGAACTCATCCTTACATAGTGTACGGAGAAATATACACAAAATACAACATAAAAGTCGATAAATGCATCTCATCCATAAACCCAGATTTAATCCCTAAAAAAAGATACTGTGAATATGGAGATTTACTAGTTACCCTAACAGGAGAAAATACAAAAGAAATAGCTAAAGTTTGTGCTTATTTAGACAATAAAAAATGCATAGCTGGTTGAGGTCTATTTGTTCTAAAACACAAGCAAAATCCAAGATATTTAGCCTATGCACTATCCACTACACAAGCAAACTTACAAAAAGAAAAACTAGCAACTTTAAGTACTCTAGCCAACATATCAGCTAAAGCAATACAAAAAATAAAAATACCTATTCCGCCTTTAGAAATACAAGAAAAAATAGCTAATTTTCTTGACCAACTAAGATCCTTAACAGAAGAATTGGAAAAAGATATAAGGCAAGAAATAAAGCTAGCAAATGAAAGATATAAGCACTATAGAGACTCGCTAATTCTCAATAAATAACAATTAACTTCTACAAATACTCTTAAGAATATAGTTTCAATTTACCGACTAGTCTTTGGCTTTAGACAAATCTCTTTGAAAGGAGTAAATTCTGGATCACTAGTTATTTCATCTTCAGTTCAACCTTCATTAGAGCTTCCACCTGTTTTTGTTTTTTTAGAAACAGCATCACATCATTTGTGAGTGAATTTTTTTATTGCATCATCCTTATCAGTCACTGCACTTTCAAAATCTCCTTTTTCGGGCTTAGTTGCCCCTTCAACAGAAGAATTCATCTTTTCAATACTATTTTTTATAGTGTCTTTGTAAATTGGAGTTTCTGTTTTATTACTCAATTTTGTGCCTATATCAGACTCAGAAAAAATCTCATTTCCTAGTTCCTTTGCTTTTGCATATTCAAGAAAGTTCGAATATCTAACAGGTGTCTTAGTGTTTTTTTCTCCATCGAATGCGCCCGCAGCATAAGCAGCTAGCGCTCCTCCACCTCCTACTACTGCTGTTCCAGCTACTGCAGCTCCTATTGCTTGTGTAGACACAACCTAATTAATTTTTCTTTGTAGATTCCAAACAAACAGCAGCAAAGTTTTTTCAATTCTCATTTTCTTTCATTTTTTCATTTGATCAATCTATTTTTCCATCTGTTTCTGCTGGTTTGTTTTTCTTATTTGCTTCGCATCAAACTTTTACTGCCCCTTTAACTAAAGTTAATTTCGTTTCCGATTCAGTCTCTCCACTTTTTCCAGCTTTATCTATATCATCGTCATCTAAAGAAGTAGAAGTTCCTGATGCATCTTTTCTCAATGAGGTTTTAATTTTCTTTAAGGCTACTTTATACGAATTACTTGTATCTTCTGTACTAGGATCGCCTTTTATCTTACTTGCAATTTTCTCTTCATCTCCTCCTATATATACATACCAATTTCTATTTGCATAGTCTAAAAAATCATCATAAGGCCTTAACTGTGTATAAGCAGCATAACTAGTTCCTGCCACAGCTACTGATCCGCCAATCACTCCCGCTCCGACAGCTGCTGGTGATGCCATATATTTTTTATGATGGTTTCTTTTCTAAACAAACAGTCATAAATGGTGCTCAATCTTCATGAGACTGAACATTAGCTTCGTTCCATTTTTTATTTTGAGTAGGTGTCAACTTAACTGCTTTAGTTGCCTCGCATCATGTTTTTGCCTTTCCATAAACTTTTCCTAACTTAGTATCATCACTTTCTGCCCCATCTACATCTGTATCTAAAACAGACTCTCCTACTACTTCTTTACTAATAATCTTCTTTAATTCTGACTTATAAGTTTCTTTGTCGCTTCCTGTTAAATTAACTTTCATCTTATTTTTCAAGTCTGAGTGATTTCCTGTATATGTATATGTTTCACTTAACTTAGCATCAAAATAAGCCTGAAAACTGTCGTAAGTAGACTCGCCATTGAATGCTCCTGCAGCATATGCTGCAAGTGTGCCGCCACCACCTATTACCAATGTTCCTGCTGCTGCAGCTCCTATTGCTTGTGTTGACATAAATTATTTAGGTGGTTTTCTCAAAGCAAACCGCTTTAAACGCTTGCCACTTAGCATTCTTATTTAAGAGATCAGTATTTC
Source organism: Candidatus Mycoplasma haematohominis (assembly GCF_902712995.1). Lineage (GTDB taxonomy): Bacteria > Bacillota_I > Bacilli_A > Mycoplasmatales > Mycoplasmoidaceae > Eperythrozoon_B > Eperythrozoon_B haematohominis. Next base: position 191,695 of record NZ_CACTIB010000031.1, on the reverse strand, counting down.
ATTCTTTATTCGCTCCTTTAACTTTCTTAATATTTGCTCTCATATCCTTGGCGGCACTACATCATGAAACAACCCAACCAGCTATTTCTTCATCTTTAGTTCTATCGTTAGTACCAGAAGGAAACACAGAATTTCCTTGCTTGCCTGTTCTTGTTGGTCTATCTTTTTCCTTAACATCGTTTGATTCCATAGCATCTCAATGATCATCAAGGACTTTTCTGTATTCTGCTCCATTAGTAGAATTCTCAATTTTTGACTTTACTTTTGCTTTATCCGGTAAAGCTCCTGGAGAAGTTGTTCCAGTCTCTCCCACATATTTAAGATTTAAAGATTTTGCATATTCTTCAAAAGTCTCTGATTCTCATCCAGTTCCAAAAGCGCCAGCAGCATATGCTGCAAGCGTTCCTCCGCCACCTATCACTGCTGCTCCTGCGGCAGCCCCAGCTATTACTTGTGTTGACATAAACTACTGATTTTCTGATTCCGCTCTCTTAGTGTCAAAGTAAACGCATTAAAAAACATTTCAAATATTTTTTTAAAACCAATCAGTCGTAAGAATATTTAGAAGTATTTTTTTAGAATTCTTCAACCTGACACTGTATCAGCTTTACTGCCAATATCAAACCATAAAGCTTATTTCTCATAAATCATCTAGTCAAAACACGAATAATTCTGCAAATTTTGTTCTATTTTTAAAAACCAAATCAATCAAAAAATTAACAAATGCAAATTAAATTATTCTTCTCTGCCGCAAACCCTTTATAAGGACGTCGTCCTAACTAAATTGCCACAATATGAGCATAACTTCCAACAAAATAACCCTTATTTCAGCAATAACAGGAAACGGAATATTTACAACAACAGCTGACTATGAACTACTAAAAGCTTTCATGTGAAAAGTTCAATCAGATGATGAAAGCTTATCACCAGCAGACAACACATATATAGAAGATATAAAACCAATTAGAAAAAAGAAAAACACTGCAGTATTAACTTCTAAAGGAAAATTAGATCCCAGAAATTTCACGCAAGTAAATCCCAGAGTAGTAAAAGCTAACCACAACTACCTTGCTTTCCACATATTTCACATCAGTAGCTATACACAAAAATTAGTTAGTTGAAAACCTGAAAACAAAACTTGATGAGAAAAATCTTATGAACACAAAAAATACATACTAGAAAATCATCCACAATTTAAAGGTTCAAAAATAACTAGCAGTTACAAACCGGACAAAGCTTGATTAACCAATAATGAATTTGCATTAAATCAATTTTGTGATGTTGCTTATGATCACAAAACATTCTTTGAAAAATTCAAAGATCTATTTTGATTGGCCTGCTCCATAGATGGGAAAAATCCTGAAGAGAAAGATGACTCCAAATGAATCACTGAAATAAACAAAGCTCAACTACCTACTTCGGGAAGCGCGAAAACAGAAATAACTTACCTAACTGTAAAACAATCCAAGAAAACCAACACTTGAAACTTAAATAACAAAGAAGACAAATTCATTGTCTACGACTACAACAAAGAATGATGAGAATGATCTTACAAAAACAGATTGGAAGTAGATAGAAAAGATGAAAATAGCTACTTTCCTCTAACTACAAAATTTAAGGATGCAACAAAAGGTTGAGAAGAAAATGCGTCCAATGAAAACAGCTCTCTAAACAACATTTGTAAAGAACTGTATGCAAAAAATGGTCGAACTGCTGATGAAACAGAAGACATGTGAAGATACTGTTCTGATGCTGGAATAAACTCCTAGCTTCTTGCAGCAATTGATAAAATCTCATTTTCAAACTTAATGAACACAACTTTAGCTCAAGCAGCAGGAGGAACAACAGCAATAGTAGCAGGCGCTGCTGCTACTTATGGAATTAAGAATGTTTCGACAGAAGGAGACTTCTCCTCTGAATCCTATGATTACGGATGAAACAAAATGAATTACAGCCTAAAAAATGTTCTTACAATGAACTTGATGCATATTGATGCTCCTAATTATGAGTCATTAAAAGAACAAGTAGGAAAGAATTGACGAACAAGATTCGCTGAAACTTACGCTTATAAAAGCAAATTAAGAAACAAACACTTCTATCTTTTATTTCCGGAAGATTTATTTCCGAAAGCTAGTCAACATAATATAGAAAGTGTGTGGTATAGAAGAGAAAAGGCAAAAAAAGAAGTAGAAGAATTAAAAGAAGTCGCGAAAGTAAAACTTAACTTGAAAAAATTTTATAACGTTTGTTGAAAAGTTTCTAGATTTGTACGTGGGAAAAAATCTGATCCGAATCACTACAAAACTGCAGCATTGGAATTTATAAAAAATCCAGAACAACAATTAGAAGAAAAATTAGAAAGATTCTTTAGAGATGCTTGAGTAAGTTGTTCTGAAAGTGGAAGTGCGACCGAAAGAAGAATAGATAGGAAATGACCTTATGGAAAAGAAATTGAAGATAATGAAAAGTCGGGCGGAAAATGATACGGAGAACTTGATAAGCACATTTAAAAATAAATTTAATTTTTTTAATTAAGACTATTAAGTAAGATCTATCAATTAGACTCTAACTAGTACATGGAGTCAATTACAACTCTACTAAATCAATTAATTAGAGGGGGGGTTGAAAATGGAAATTGTTGGAGGAAATAGCGACTGAAGTCTATAGAGGAAGCGGAATTACTAAATCACAAATAGAAAAAGGAAAATATCCCTGTATCCGATACGGTGAAATATATACAACTTACGATATTTACTTCAACAAATGCATTTCATCAATAAATCCTGAATTAATAAACAACATCAAATATTGTGAATATGGAAGTTTATTAATCACTTCAACAGGAGAAAACTTAAAAGATATAGGAAAATCTTGTGTTTATTTAGGGCAAGAAAAAATAATCGTAGGAAATGGAATAACCATTATAAAGCACAACCAAAACCCTAAGTACTTATCTTATGCTTTATCCGCAAATAAATCTAAAAGACAAAAAATGAATCTTGCCCAAGGAGTGAAAGTATTTGGTTTAAGCGCCTACAAAATACAAAAAATAAAAATTCCCCTTCCTTCTATTGAAATCCAAGAACAAATCTCTGAAATATTGGATGTACTTCGGGAATTAGTTAGGGAATTAGAAATCGAACTCAAGCTTAGAAAAAAACAATATGAATATTATTTGAACAAACTTATCTCGGATGTAATTGAGAAAGAATGAGGAGAATATAAGACTTTAGGAGAAATCGCTACAGAAATCTATAGAGGGACTGGAGTAACTAATTCACAAATAGGAAGTGGAGACTATCCATGCACAACACCTGGATCCATATCAAATGCTTTTTCTGTTTGGTTCGATTGTTGCAATTTCAAAATTAATCCATCTTTAATAAAAAACCCTAAATACTTTGAATATGGGGATTTACTATTCGTAACATCGAGCCAAATAGTAAGAACAATAGGAGATTGTTGTGCTTATTTAGGTTCAGAAAAGGCAATTGCTGGAGCAGATATCCTAGTTCTAAAACACCATCAAAATCCTAAGTATTTAGCCTATGCACTATCTACTCATGAATCTAAAAAACAAAAAACAAAATTTGCAACAGGCGAAGCGGTAATTCATCTATACTCTTCAAATATTAAAAAACTAAAAATCCCCCTTCCTCCTTTAGAAATCCAAGAACAAATAGCTAATTCTTTAGATAAACTAAGAGAGCTATGCGAAGACTTAGAAAAAGGAATACCGAGAGAGATTGAATTAGCTAATAAGAGATATGAGTACTACAGAGATTTATTAATTACTGGACACAATAACTAATTCTCAGAAAATAACTCTATGAATAGCAGAGCTATTGCTGCAGGAACTATAGTGATTCCCACAACTATTGGAAGTTCTTATTGAATATCACAAAGCAAATCATCAAACAATACAGAGCAAATTGAAACAGAAAGAAAAGATGAGGAGCCAAAACCTAAAAGTGACCCATTAAAAGAAACTCATAAAAATTTATGAGGATGAGAAGAAAGAGAAAATAAAGAAAAAGACAAAAGTTTCTTTAATTTATAAGATTTCAATAAAAGCGATTAAGCCCCCCAGTTAAAAAAACTTAATAATTTTCAGAACTTCTATCTAACATGCAACTAATTCCACCAGCTGCAAAACTAGGAGGCGGTGCAGTAGCGGTTATTTCATCTAGTGCAGCCACTACAACACAAGTAAAAAGCAAACTACAATCAGAAAATTTTTATAATACATTCAAAGTAAATTCGAATCGACAGACTAGCTATACATTTAAAGAAATTTTTGGAAGTAAATTGAGGGATACAACTGCAGAAAATTATGAGCAACTAGAAGAAAATAAAAGAGGCGATTGAAGAGATAGGTTCGCAAAACTGTATAAAGAGAGAGATTCTTTAAAAAGTTATAGATTCAATTTGTTAATAGCTGAAAATGTATTGAAGAATAAGCCAGAAAGCGAAGATAAATCAAAAGAAGGAATCAAAGCTCTTGATACACAAGATTCAGTACAAGAATTCATGAAAAACTTCTATCAAGAATGTAGAAACCTATCCAGATTTGTCTTTGGTAAATCAGATCATAAGAATCATTGACAAATAATGGTTAAGAAGTTTTTAAATGATAAGGACAGTGCAACTCAACAAGATGAAAAAGAAGCAAGATATTTCCGAGATGCATGAGTAGCTTGTTCTATATCTGAAAATGATGAAAGTATAGATCCAAGTTGGCCGTATCAACAAAAAATATCAAGCAGTAAATCTAATTGACATGATCAAAAATAAGCCAAAGATCCAATATATTTCAATATCCACACAATTAACTTTTAGATACTTAAAAACTGTTATTGCAAAAAGTACACCTCGTAGGTAATTGAAAAACTAATAATTAAATAAAAAATTCTTATTTATTGATATGAAAAACATAATTGGGAGCCAAAAAAATATATGCCATGCTTACAGAAACGAAAATTACGATAGCGGTTGCCACTGCTGGAGGTAACTCTGCTTTAGGAGTTTCTATAAATGAATTATTAAGAATTTATTTGTTAGGTAGAAATGAATCAGAAGAAGTTCAATTTGTTGGCAATGACAATATAAAAACTATACAACCCACAAGAATAAAAGTTGCAACTGCTTCTTTTAAGGAAGGAAGTGAATCAAATTTAGATCCAAGAGCAGTAAAAGGAACTAATCCAACAAACATTAATAGTCGTAGCTATATAAGTCACACGGCTTATGAGTTATCTCACATAAGCAAATACAGAGCAAAACTTCCAATATGAAACGAAAATAAAGATTGATGAGAAAATACTTACAAACAAAGGAAATACATGATACAAAATCGTGCTTCTTCTACAGATGGATTGCAATTTAAAGAAGGATTTAGCAGTCTTGTAATTTGATACACAAACTTCAAATCAGAAGTCTACATTAATCAATTTTGTTACGTGCTCTATGGAAGTGGCACGCAATTTAATAAATACAAAGATTTATTCTGACTAATTTGCTCCATAGACGGAAAAAATCCAGAGAAAGATGAACCCGAAAAAGAAGTTTCTAGCGCTGAGAAAGCTAAATTCCCAATAGATAATTCTGGAGAAAAAGAAATCACTTACATGACTTTAGAACAAGCAAAAAAGAAACCAGAAGATAAAGAAAAAATTAAGGTTGCCGAAAAAAATAAATTCGTTGTCTGAGACTGAAAAAAAGATTGATGAGAATGATCTTACCAATATAGATTACAAAAAGATAAATCAAGCGAAAACAGCGCTTTTCCTCTTAGTGAGAAATTTAGAAAAATCACAAAAGACTGAGATGAAAAAGCAAATGATGAAACTGCTTTAAATAAAGCATGTAAAGATTTCTACGAAAGTAGCTCCAGTTCTGATGATGAAACAGAAGATGCTTGAAGGTATTGTTCTATTGAAGGCAAACAATCTAATTAGTTCCTAAAAGTCCACCAATCATTCGTCAAAAATCTCTAATAATTCATATTTAATCTCGCAAGTAGCCTTTCTTAGATAAACGCAGAAACCCCAAAAAAATAGGGATTATGCTTACCGAATCTAAGATAACAATAGGTGTTGCTGTTGTAGGAATTAACTCATTTTTAGGTGTTTCCGGACATGAGTTACTGAAAATATACCTACTCAGCCTAGATCAATCAGAGGAAGTATCTGTTCTTGAAAACTATGAGATAAAAACCATAGCTCCAAAAAGAAAAAGACCGAAAGCATCATCTTTCGATGAATCAAGCAAAAAACCATTTGATCCTAGAACAGTTGCAGATACAGGTCTAGCGACAATGAATATGGGTTATGCTAGCAATTATCATCCTCTTTTTAGAACCAGACACATAGAGAAATACAAAAGCAAATTAATAATTTGAAAAGAAAATAAATCATGATGGGAATCAAATTACGAACAAAGAAAATACATGTTAGAAAATCAAGATTTTTCAACTTCAGATTGGAAGTTTAAAGAAGGATTTAGCAGAAAAGTAATTTGAAATCTAAATCAAGAAGTTCACATAAATCAATTCTGTTATTTGATGTACGAAAGCTCTACTCAATACAACAAATACAAAGATGTGTTCTGATTACTTTGTTCTATAGACGGAAAAGACCCTGAAAACAATAATTCTGGATCAATCATTTCACAAGCTGAAAAAGCAAATTTTCCTACAGAAGGTAGCTCCGAACAAGAAATTATCTTCATGACACTTGAACAAGCTAAGAAAAAGAAATCAGATATAGAAAGAATAAAAGTTACAGAAAAAAATAAATTTGTTGTTTACGACTGAAAACCTGAATGATGAAATTGGTCTTATCAATACAGATTAAAGAAAGACTTGAATGACGAAGATAATGCTTTTCCTATGACTGAAAAATTTAAGAAAGTAATTTCTGGTTGAGATGAATCGCTAAATTCATCAACTGCCCTGAACAAAGTATGTAAAGATTTCTATGAAGCTGAACCAAAACAATCAGACGAAACAGAAGACGCTTGGAGATATTGTTCTGCAACAGGCAAAAAAGACTAATTAAACATTTAAGGGACGATATTTATTCTCCAAAAAATAAATTAAATTTAGAAAAAATTATTTTCTTGGATAAATTCGCACAACCTTTTTAAAAACCAAAAAAATGCTTACAGAATCAAAAATTACCCTAACAGTTGCCGCTGCAGGAGGAAATGCGACATTAGGAGTGTCAATTAATGAATTTTTAAAAATGTACTTACTAAATATAGAAACTTCTGAGGAAACAAAGACTATAGACAATACTTCTATTGAATTAATAGCCCCAACAAGGAAAAAACCTAAAGCATTTAAATTAAAAGGAGAAAAAACTTCATTTGATCCGAGATCTTCCAAAAACACTATTAATTCAAAAATTTCAGATAGTACATATACAACCCATACACTTTGAGATTTAAGAAGAGTAAAAGCCCATAGAAATAAATTAGCTAACTGAAAAGAAAATGAAAATTGATGAAAATCAATCTACAAGCAAAGAATGTACATGCTAGAGAATCAAGATATCTTTCGTGATGGAGTGAGATTCAAAGAAGGGTTCGACAAAAGCATAATTTGAGATTTAAAACAGGAAGTTTACATAAACCAATTTTGTTACAAAGTTTACGGTAGCGCTTGACACTACGACAAATACACTGATTTATTCTGATTAATTTGCTCTGAAGACGGAAAAAGACCATCTGAAAAAAGAGAGGCAACAAAAATCATATCCACAGCAGAAAAGGCTAAATTTCCAACAGATAACAACCAAGAACAAGAAATTGAATTTATGACCTTATCACAAGCCAAAAAGAAACAAGCAGATAAAGATAGATTTAAAGTAAACAAAGACAAGTTTGTAGTATACGACTATAGTGAAGAATGATGGAAATGATCCTATCAATATAGATTACAAAAAGACAAAACTAACGAAAACAGTGCTTTTCCATTAAGCGACAAATTCAAAAACATAACAGTTAACTGAGATGAAAAACTAACAAACGACAACTCTTTAAATAAAGTATGTAAAGATTTCTACGAAAGTAGTTCCAATTCTGATAACGAAACAGAAGATGCCTGAAGGTATTGTTCTATAGAAGGAGAAAAAAATAACTAAATTATCTGCTACTTATAAATTAAGCTTAATCATCTTCACTAGACAAATTCTCTTTCTTAATATTCTGATGAATAACAAAAGCGAATATCGCTTTTAGTAAGTTTTCAAGAAGAACAACAGCAATCGATACATAAGCCTGTGCCGTTGTATCTTTAATAAGCGCTCCCCTAACAAGATTAAAAATAAATGCAACAATAACAAAAATCAAAATTAAACTAACCCCCCCCTTGATTTTTTTCAATACCTTTAACTCTCCAGAATTTACATCTGGATTATTGGAAATAATAAAAAACTTTACGTTAGAAATCAACTTGTAGCACTTAATTATGTTGGCTATAAAGGCGCCGATAGCAAATACTACTGCAATAATAAAAAGAGGTATGATTAAAAAACCAAGCTTGTTTCCTAAGAATGAAATAGAAGTCATAATGGAAGCAATAATGAAACATACAAGTCAAAATATTTCCAGAGAGCGCAACCTCCTAAGTATGAAAGGTACATCTGTTTGACTAAAGCTCTTTCCTGACATACGATAAAGACCGTAAAGTTTAACAGAAAACAACAACCATTTAAAAGCAAAAAATTAACCTTTAACTACAAATTTTCTGTTCTAGTGAACAGAACAAAAATTAAGCACCTAACAAATTAAATTAGGTTTCTTTGGCAAAACATAATTTTTTAAAAAGTTCTGGAACACGTTCTAAATAATTTTCTCCTAAACCAAATTTCAACAAATCATTTTTTGTTTTGTCTTTTACCCATTCACATCAATTAGTAATTCAAACTGAAACTTTCTCTAATGCATTTGCATCTTTTTTAACAGCAGAATCTACATCATCAGTAGTTACATATTTTGATGTATCATTATCGTGTATTTTTAAAAAAACGTTTATTTCCCGAGCATTATTTTTAGCATTTAGGTATCAAGCAGAATCCGATTCCCCTAATTTCTCTTTCATTGAATTCTTGTCTGTTCCCTTATAAGTAAGTCCTTCTGAACTTAATTGATCACCAATCTGCTCCAATAAACCCGGTGGTATTTGATGATTTGAAGTATTAATTGAAGAGCCCTGAGTTTTTCAAACAACAACGCCAGTACCAGCGGCAGCTAAAGTAGTTGCAGAACCCCCGACTAATAATTTACTAGAAGTAGTCATTAAATTTTTGAAACATATATAAGAAATCCTATCGCATTTTTCTAAGTTAATAATTACTTTAAAAAAAATAAAGAAAAATCGATAATTTCTATTGCTTTAATTTCAAGATAACTAACTACTTTTTTCTAAATTTGATTTTTTACAAATAACTCTCTTTTTGCTGCATAGGAAAAGTTAGTTCTATCAACATTCTTATTGATAACAAAAATGAAAACTACTCTAAGAAATAGCTCCATCCCAGCTTCTATAACAGACAATATTGTGAAAGGGTTAAGTGTTAGAAATGCAAAAATAAACAATATATAAATAGTTGCTCTGACAAAAACTCCTATTAGAACTGAAATCAGTATAGAAATAATCCCTCTTTTTATTTTTCTAAGCAGTTTAACTTCCTCAGAATTTAGATCCTGTGAATTGACTTCAAGTATGAAATTTATGTTGGATTTCAGAGTAAAGCATTTAAAGAGGTCTAATATAAAAACAGAAAAAGCGACAATTCAAAAAATAGCGTAAACGATAATAAAAGAAGGAGAAAAAATATTGTTCACATTAAATCAACCTGTAACAAAAGGAATGCAAGTTAAGGTGCTAAAAAGAAGTATTGAAATTCAGAACTTTTCCAATCAATAAAGTTGTTTCAATATAAAAGGCAAATCTATCTTTTGTATAGCCATCTCTGAATCTTTAAATATTGATTTTTGAATAATTAAGTCCTGAAAAAACTAAGTTCACATATTTATTAAATGTATGAAAGTCTCATTAGAAAAACTGGCAGAAATTATTTTTTAAGAATGCTTAGATAAAAAAGAACTATCTAAGCACAACACAGAAGTTTTGGGTCACACACTTACTGTTCAAGATAGATTCATATCTTACTTTGATGCCAAACTAAAAGTAACTGCTTTCGACAGCAAAACTTCAAAAATAAAAATTAAGAAAATATTAAAAATTCTACTGTCGAAGATTTAATTAAAAAAGAAAATAAGCTTGATTTTTCTAAATTTGAAGTCTTGTTCGAAAACATGGATTTCTATGAAAAACTAGAAAAAAGTTTTATATAAGCAAGTTAACCAGAAATATTAGATAAACCTAGCTATATTGACACTTTAAAAAACAAAAAAATAACTATCAACATCATTTCTAATTTCGATAAAAGTCCTACATAAAAAATCGAAAATAAATTCAAAAACTACTATTTCAAATTTTTGAGAGTCGTGAAATATACTGAGACACAATACTGAGACACAATACTGAGACACAATACTGAGACACAATACTGAGACACAATACTGAGACACAATAAACAAACCTATTTAATTACTAAGAAAACATCTAATAAATCAAATTTAAGCCCTCATATTTATTACTCAATATAAGTACACACTCATACCAAAACAATGCTCAGAGAGACAAAAATGACATTGAGCGTTGCTGCTATAGGCGGAAATTCAGCTATTGGTATTTATTTCAATGAGTTCTTAAGACTCTACTTATTTATGACGGGTGATTCTGATGAATTATCTACATTAGATAGTAGTTCTTTCAATGTAACGCCCATTAGAAAAAAGACTGAAACAGTAGCTTATAAAGGCAATAGTACCAATGTTGATCCAAGAAAAAGTACAACTGCTACAACACAAACGATGTCGCCATATTCTGCATTTATGATGGGTGAACCTAAGAGATATTCAAATAAATTAGCGTATGCACAAGACGAACAAGCATGATGAGATTCAATATACGAAATAAGAATCTACATAATGAAAAATCAAGACATCGCTGCAAAAAAAGTACGGTTTAAAAAAGGATTTTCTAAGGAGCCTATTCGAAGTTTAAGTAAAGCAATTCATATAAATCAATTTTGTAAATATGTCTCAAGTAATGCATCTAAATACAGAGAATACAAAGACTTATTCTGGTTGATGTGTTCAATAGATGGTAAAGATCCGAATGAAAAAGGTTCAAATGGAAAAATTTCAAAAATGGAAAAGGCAACTTTTCCTACTGAAAACGAACAAACGCAATCGATAACTTACATGACTCTAGAACAAGCAAAAAAGAAACAAGCAGATAAAAGTAAATTTAAAAATATTCAGACAAATAAATATGTAGTCTATGACTATAGCGAGGAATGATGAAAATGATCCTACAAATATAGATTCCAAAAAGATCAAGCCGATGAAAGCAGCGCTTATCCTTTAAGTGAACAGTTTAAAAAAGTACAGGAAGGCTGAGATGATAAATTACAAAACCAATCACTAAATAGAGCGTGCAAAGATTTCTATGAAAAAGACAATAAAGATCAAAATGAAAAAGAGGACGCTGCAAGATATTGTTCTGCAGACGGAAAATAAACTGATATATCTACCAAAATATTTGTTTTTTGCCAAAGTTTACCTATTTAATTGCCACTTTAAGATCAAAAAAAATAACTATCTACACCATTTCTAATTTCAAAAAAATCTCTATATAAAAAAGCGGAAATAAATTCAAAAACTACCATTTAGGATTTTCACAATCAATGAAACGTATTGAAACAACGTATTGAAACAACGTATTGAAACAACGTATTGAAACAACGTATTGAAACAACGTATTGAAACACAACATCAATCTTTTAATTAACAAAGAAACAACTGACAAATTCAACTTAAGAACTCATATTTATTCCTCAATATAAATACGTGCTCAAGGAAACGAAGATTACATTGAGCGTTGCTGCTATAGGTGGAAATTCAGCTATTGGTATTTATTTCAATGAATTCTTAAGACTCTACTTATTTATGACGGGCGATTCTGATGAATTATCTACATCAAACAATGATGCTTTCAAAATTGTAAAAACTGCCAGAAAAAAAGTTGAAAAAGTAATCTACAAATCGTCTACCAAAAATAGCTCTGATCCAAGAAAAAGTAGCAGTGATCCTCAATGAAAAATTTCAGATAGCACTTATCAAAGTCATACAAGAGGACAAATGTGACATATTTCAAGTCACAAAAATAAATTAGTTGACGGGAGAAAGAATGACAATTGATGGAAATCAATATACAAACAAAGAACTTACATTATGAAAAATCAAGACATCAATATAGAGAAAATAGAGTTTGTTTATGGTTTCAGCGCTACCTATATACCTGATTTAAATTCGAGAGCTATTTATATGAATCAATTTTGCTATTTAATCTATGGAAGTAATTACCAATACAAAAAATATAAAGATCTATTCTGATTAATCTGTTCAATAGATGGAGTTAATCCTGAAGAAAAGAATTCAAGTGAAAGGATTTCGCAAATGCAAACAGCAAATTTTCCAATTAAAAACAGCCAAATGAAACAGATAAATTACATGACTCTAGATCAAGCCAAAAAGAAAGCAACAGATAAAAATAAATTCGGATCTATAAACAAAAGTAAATACGTAGTCTACGACTATAGCGAAGAATGATGGAAATGATCCTACGAATATGTATGGCAAAAAGATCAGAAAGATGAAGAAAGTGCTTATCCTTTAAGTGAAAAATTTAGAAAAGTACAGAAAGGCTGAGATGATCAATTAGGAGACGGATCACTAAATAAAGTATGCAAAGATTTCTACGAAAACACAAATAGTTCTAATGACGAAAAAGAAGACGCCTCAAGATATTGTTCTGCAGAAAAACAATAAATTAATTCGCCCAAAATATTTATTTTTATCAAAGTTTGCTCTTCTCAGTTAGTGCTTTAAAGACTAAAAAAACCTATCAACATCATTTCTAATTTCAATAAAAGCTCTATATAAAAAATCGAAAATAAATTCAAAAACTACCATCTGAGATTTTTCAAAAACTATGAAAGGTATTGAGACAAGGTATTGAGACAAGGTATTGAGACAAGGTATTGAGACACAACATCAAACAAACCTCTTTAATTAATAAGAAAACAACTGACAAGTTCAATCTAAGAACTCATATTTATTCCTCAATATAAATACGTGCTAAAGGAAACGAAGATTACATTAAGTGTTGCCGCTGTCGGTGGCAATTCAGCTCTTGGTATTTATTTCAATGAGTTCTTAAGGCTCTACTTATTTATGACAGGGGATTCTGATGAATTATCTACATTAGATAGCGACACTTTCAAAAGCATAATGCCTACAAGAAAAAGGGTTGAAACAGTTACTTATACAAATGGCAGTAAATCTAGTATTGATCCAAGAAAAAGCAAAACTACACCATCAGAGAAGATTTCAAGCAGCACTTTTAAAAGTCATACTCCATGACAAATGGGTCATATTTCTAACCACAAAGATAAATTAGTCAACGGAAGAGAAGAAGAAGCGTGATGAAAATCAATATACGATCAAAGGATTTACATTATGAAAAATCAAGACATCAATATAGAGGGAATAGAGTTTGCTTATGGTTTCAGTGCTACCTATATACCTAGTTTAAATTCGAGGGCTATTTATATGAATCAGTTTTGCCATTTCATATATGGCAACTCTCGACAATACAACAGATACAAAGACTTATTCTGATTGATATGTTCAATAAATGGCAAAAATCCAGAAGAACAAGAAGAAAACAAAAGAATTTCAGAAACAGAACAAGCCACTTTTCCAACCCCGGGCGAAACGACAAATAAAAAAACAATAACTTACATGACACTTTCACAAGCTAAGAAAAAAGAATCTGATATTAAAAATATAAAAGTTAGCGAGAAAGAGAAATATATAGTCTATGACTATAGCGAAGAATGATGGAAATGATCCTACCAATATAGATTCCAAAAAGATCAAGCAGATGAAAGCAGCGCTTATCCTTTAAGTGAACAGTTTAAAAAAGTTGAAAAAGACTGAGATGATAAATTAAATAACCAATCACTAAATAAAGTATGCAAAGATTTCTATGAAAAATCAAGTATTTCCGCAGATGAACAAGAGGACGCCTTAAGGTATTGTTCTGCGGAAGGAAAATAAAGCTAATCTTCAAACTCTTTAGCAGTAATCTCATATTCGTTTAAGTCTCTGAACAAGGGATCAAAAAAAGAAAGCTTTATTTTCTTATTTTTTGATTGAACAATCTCTTTCTCTAATATCTCCAAAATCATTACCCTTACTACTTCATAATTAACTATTGTTGTCTTATTTCTTTGATTGAAATAATCAATAAATTTCTGTTTGATGTTCTTGTCATTGTCAAATAATTCCTTCGGGCAATAAACATCAAAAATCAAATCAGCTAATTCTTCTATAGGAATATTTATTTTTCTCGCTTTAATTTTCTATTGAACTAAATAACACCTATATAGTTATAAAAATCTTAAAACCAGCATTATAGGCATATATCTCTTTTTTACAATACTTTTCCTCAACTAGTTGGCTTACTTACTGGTTGCTGATAATCTCCTCAGTCAGAACATAAATCTCAAATTACATCCCAAAAATGGTCAACTTCGTCTTCGGAAGGATATTTATCAGTAACAAAGCCAAGATTACTTAAATGGGTTAATTTTCAATGTTTTTGCTCATCAATAGTTGCAGTATCAGAAGCAAAAGCATATCAACATAAACCAGCTAAAAGAGTAGCTTCATTATCTTTTTGATTGCTTATAGTATGCAAATATGTATTTGGATAGTCATTGTATTTATCGTCTAATTTTGTCTTCAAATAATTTCATTTCTCTTGTCATTTAGGAAATAGTTGATCATATTCATCTTTAGGAGTTTTTCCTGTTTCTATAGGTTGCAGAATCACATGTTTGTATTTTTGATAGACAGAAGTTGATTTATTCAATAACGCAGGAAGTTTCTCATTAGATCCTGTTGGTGTCTTGAAGTTAGAGGCAGAGTTAGGAGAGAAAGGTTTATAGGTTTGTGAACTAGCCATTCCTAACCTTACACAGAAGTAAATAGTTGGAGGAATAACAAGAAGAGATATCGCTCCTTTTCCTAATTTTGTTTTTGTAATTTCCATTTTTAGTTTTCGCCCACTTATGCACAAACAAGTAACAAAGAAAATTTTTTCTTGAAAAAAAATAAAAAAGTTTCTGTAATAAAAGGATTTATTTATCATCTAAACTAAAAACAACACTTATTAACTCCATTTCTAATTCCAAAAAATCCCTATATAAAAATCAAAAAATAAATCTAAAAACTGCTATTTCTTCTCCTAGTTTCAAAACATAAACGCAATAAAAAACAAACCTCCTAAATATTAAGAAAACAGCGATAAATCAAATTTAAGAACTCATATTTACTTTCCCATATAAATGGAGCAAACCAAAAATAATGCTTACAGAAACCAAAATCACAATAGCTGTTGCAGCTGGAGGAGGAAACTCAGCTCTTGGTGTTTCTATTAATGAGTTCTTAAGACTCTATTTATTTAAAAATGAAGAATTTGATGAAGTAATAACTCTCGACAACGAAGATTTCAGAAGTGTAATACCTGTCAGAAAAAAAATTAAAGCAGTAACTTATAACGAATCTAGTAAATCTAGTTTTGATCCAAGGAAAAGCTCAAGCGTTCCTTCAGAAAAAATTTCAGATAGTACTTATGACAGTCATACGAGCTTTCAAATGAAACATATTAGACAACACAGAGATAAATTAGTTAATTGAAAAAAGGAAGAAGCGTGATGAAGATCAATATACAAACAAAGATTCTACATAATGAAAAATCAAGATATTTTCACTGAAAAAATAAATTTTGTTGAGGGCTTTTCTTCGTCTGTCATTTGAAGTCTAAATTCAGAAATACATATGAACCAATTCTGTTACCTAATTTATGGAAGTTACTCCAAATATGACAAATACAAAGAATTATTCTGACTAATTTGTTCAATAGATGGAAAGAATCCTGAAGAAACCAATGATGATAAAAAAATTTCAAGTTCAGAAAAAGCGACTTTTCCTACTGAAGATGACTCATCAAATGAAAAAACAATAACTTATATGACACTTTCTCAAGCTAAGAAAAAAGCATCTGATATTGCAAATATAAAAGTTAGCGAGAAAGACAAATATGTAGTCTATGACTGGAGTGAAGCATGATGAAACTGATCGTACAAATATAGGTTCCAAAAAGACAAAGCTGATGAAAACAGCGCTTTTCCCTTAAGTAATGAATTTAAGAAGGCCAAAAAAGGATGAGATAGTGCATTGGAACAAGAATCTTTAAATTCAATATGTAAAAATTTCTATGAAAAAGAAAATAGTTCCTCAGATGAAAAAGAAGATGCTTTAAGGTACTGTTCTGCAGAAGGAAAATAAACTAATTAATTCATTCAAAATATTTATTTTTTTCAAAGTTTGCCTCTACCAATTAACACTTTAAAAACGAAAAAACAACTATCAACATCATTTCTAATTTCAATAAAAGCTCTATATAAAAAATCAAAAATAAATTCAAAAACTACTATTTCAAGGTTTTTGAAAATCATGAAACATACTGAGAGACAATACTGAGAGACAATACTGAGAGACAATACTGAGAGACAATACTGAGAGACAATACTGAGAGACAATACTGAGAGACAATAAAAAACAAACCTATTTAATTACTAAGAAAACATTTAATAAATCAAATTTAGACACTCATATTTACTACCCAATATAAGCGAACTCTCATACAAAAACAATGCTCAGAGAGACAAAAATGACATTGAGCGTTGCTGCTATAGGTGGAAATTCAGCTATTGGTATTTATTTCAATGAATTCTTAAAACTCTACCTATTTATGACGAGAGATTCTGATGAATTATCTACATTAGATAGTAGTTCTTTCGATGTAACACCCATTAGAAAAAAGACTGAAGCAGTAACTTATAAAGGCAGTAGTACCAATGTTGATCCAAGAAAAAGTACAACTACTCCAAGAAACATGATGTCGGAATATTCTACATTTATGGCAAGTCAACTGCAGGCAAACTCAAGTAAATTAGTAAATGGACACGAAGAACAAGAATGATGAAACTCAATATACGAAATAAGAAGCTACATAATGAAAAATCAAGACATTTCTTCAGCAGGAGTAAAGTTCAAAAAAGGATTTTCTAAGGCGCCTATTCAAAATTTAAATCAAGAAATTTATATGAATCAATTTTGTAAATATGTTTACGGTCAGCGATTTAAATACAAAAAATATGAAGACTTATTATGGTTGATATGTTCAGTAGATGGTAAAAAGCCGGGAGAAAGAAGATCAAGTGAAAAGATTTCACAAATGCAAAAAGCAAACTTTCCAACCCCGGAAAAAACACCAAAAGAAAAATCAATAGATTACATGACTTTAGAACAAGCAAAAAAGAAAAAAGAAGATAAAGCAAAATTCAGTTCTGTAAACAAAAATAAATATGTAGTCTATGACTATAGCGAGGAATGATGAAAATGATCCTACGAATATAGATTCCAAAAAGATAAAGCCGATGAAAGCAGTGCCTATCCTTTAAGTGAAAAATTTAAAAAAGTAGAAAAAGACTGAGATAGCAAGTTGAAAAAGGAATCACTAAATAAAGTATGCAAAGATTTCTATGAAAAAGCAAGTAGTTCCGCAGATGAACAAGAGGACGCCTCAAGGTATTGTTCGGCAGAAGGAAAATAAACAATCTAAAAATAATCTGTTATTCACCCAATAAAAATTTCAAATAAAAAACATTCTTTAAATCAAATTTGCTTTCTTGGATAAATGCAGTCGACCCCCCATAATAAAGGGTCAAATGCTTACTGAATCCAAGATTACGATAGCTATAGCTACTGGCGGAGGAAATGCAACTCTAGGAGTTTCAATTAATGAATTCCTAAAGGTGTATCTATTAAAGAAAGAGGAATTCGAAGAAATAGTTGCATTAGATAACAGCTCCATAGGAACTACAATTCCTTCGAGAAAAAAAATTTCAACTGTTAGTTTTAATCCTGAAAGCAAAAGAAGTTTTGATCCTAGATCACGACAAGATAAACCATCAACAATAGATTACAGCGGTTACAAAAGCCATGTTATTTCACAAGTAAAACACATAGCACAACACAGAAATAAAGTAGTAGTTTGAAACCAGAATCAAAATTGATGAGACTCAGTTTATGAACAGAGAATGTACATGATTAAAAATCAAGATTTCTCCTCAAAAGAAGTTCAATTTCAAAAAGGATATTCAACAGTAACAGTTTGATACCTAAATAAACCCGTGTACATGAATCAATTTTGCGAACTACTAACTTGAAATTCTTATCAATTTAAAGATTATGAAGATCTATTTTGATTAGTCTGTACCACAGACGGGAAAAATCCAAATGAAAAAAATCCTGATTCAAGAATTTCTTTTGCTGAAAAAGCTAAATTTCCTACCGAAAAACCCCAAGAAAAAGAAATTATCTATATGACGCTCGCTCAAGCTAAGAAAAAAACATCTGATATTGAAAACATAAAAGTTAAAGAGAAAGATAAATACGTAGTATACGACTGAAAACCAGAATGGTGAGAGTGATCATATCAATACAGATGAAAAAAAGATAAATCTGAAGAGAATAGTGCTTTTCCATTAAGCAAAAAATTTACTGAAATAGAAAAAGGATGAGATGAAAATCTAAATAACGCCAAATCGCTCAACACAGCATGTAAAGAGTTCTATGAAGCTAACAATCCCACAAAAGAAGAAATTGAAGATTCATGGAGATATTGTTCTGTTTTAGGAAAAGAAACTAATTAAAAATTTTGAAATAGTAAACATCCAAAAAAATACAAACAAATTAAGTCACATAAAGAATATTTCACACTTCAGTTAAACATGCTTTTTGTCTCTAAACTAATTAATGCTCACCGAGACGAAAATAACGCTTACAGTCGCTGCTGCAGGAAGTAATTCAGCTCTTGTAGTCTCAATAAATGAATTATTGAAGTTCTATTTTTTTGGATCGCCAACAGAAGAGGTGGTAGAAATTACAGAAAATCAAATATTCAAATCAGTAAAAACATCTAGGACTAGAACTCAAACAGTTTCTCCGACTAAATCATCTAATTTCGATCTTAGAAAAAGTAATAATCCTAATACAGTAATTGGTGATAGATATTACAAACGTCATAAGGGTTATTTCATAAATCATCTTCAAAAATATGTCAATTCTTTAGTAGCCTGAGAAAGCACAAATCGAGAATGATGAATTGAAGCTTACGAACAAAGAAAATACATTATTCAAAATCAAAATTTCAATCCTTATGTACAAATAACTGGAGGATACGACAGCGAAAATTATTGGTGAGCAAAAAATCTACATATGAATCAGTTTTGCGAAAATGCTTATTCGAGTAGGACGTATTTTCAAAAACATAAAGATCAATTTTGATTAATGTGTACTATCGACGGAAAAAATCCGGAAAATGATGATTCCTTTGGAATTTCCAATGCAACAAAAGCAAACTTTAAAAAAGGAGCAGAGCTAGAAGAATCAATAACTTATCTGACACTAAACCAAGCTAAAAAAACAGGAATAATTAATAAAGAAATCAAAAATAAAGATAATTTTGTTGTCTATGACTATAGTCCAGAATGATGAAATTGATCCTATACATACAGATTTCTGGCAGATAAAGCAGACGAAAAAAGCGAATTTCCTCTAAGCAGTAAATTTTTAAAAGCTAGTTCTGGATGAGATTCTGAATTAAAGAAAACTACAGCTTTGAATGTAATATGTAAAGATTTCTATGAACAAAATGATACAACATCACAAGACGAAATAGATGATGCATGAAGATATTGTTCTGACATTGGCAAATCATCTCAATAAATAGCTTCTAAAAAACTAACACGTAGATAATCAAAAAAATAGCAAATAAATTATTGAAACTTAAAAACTTATATTCCTAATTTAAACGTGACTGAGGCAGCAGGATTTATGCCCATACTGACGGAAACTAAGGTTACTCTAGTTTTCTCAGCTATATTAGGAAATTCAGCATTAGGAGTAGCAGGACATGAACTTTTAAAAGCATATTTTTGAAATCAAGAAGAAGAAAGAGAATTTGAAACTTCAGATAATTTATCAATAGAAAAAACGAAAATCTCAAGGGTTAGAACCACTACTGTTACATACAATGGATCTCAGAAAAGCTTCGATCCAAGAATTTACAACAACACAGCAAGACCTAAAACCATTAATGATAGATATAGTAGTAAATACATTGTTTATAGAAATTACTATCTAAACCAATACAAAAGTAAGCTTGTTGGAGTTTTTGATGATAACAAGGATTGATGAGAGGAGACTTACAAAAAAAGAAAATACATTCTTGAAAATCAAAATTTTAATAAATATGTAAGTATTGTTGGGGGATACAATTCTGAACAGAACTGAGATTTATCAGGAGACGTATATGCAAGCCAATTTTGCGACAAAAGTTACATTAGCGCTAATTACTACCAACAACATAAAGATCAATTCTGACTAATTTGTTCAGTTGACGGGATAAATCCAGATAGAGAGGCAGAATCAAAAATAATTTCAACAGGAACTGAATCAGAGTTTCCAATTAATAATTCCAATAAAAAAATTTTTTATTTAACTCTTGCTCAATCAAAAAAAACTATAAAGAATAGCCAAATATCTGACAGTCATAAAAATAAATTCGTAGTCCACAATTACAGCCAAGATTGGTGAGAATGATCTTATAGATATAGATTTAAAGTAGATAAATTAAACGAAAAAAGTAAATTTCCTTTAAGCGATAGTTTCAAAAACATAACTAAAGGTTGAGATAGTAAAGTAGATGAGCAAAATGCTCTAAATAAAGTTTGCAAAGACTTTTATGAAAATAGCGGCAATTCATCACAAAACGAAATAGATGATGCCTGAAGATATTGCTCCGATACTGGAAAAAAAGACACTTAAAAAGATAAATTGTAATTGTTTTAAAAATATTAGATAATACTCACCCTACACACTTGTCAATTTGCAATAAAAGATAAATCTTTAAATATTTTTACTTTGCTAAAGGAAACAAAGGCGACCATTATTATTTCAGCAATCTCTGGAAATACAGCTTTAGGAATAATAGGATACGAATTGCTGAAGGAGTATTTTTTACATCTAAGTTCATTTGAAGAGATTACAAAAGCAGACAATTCAGCAATTGAAATAATAAAAATTGAAAGGAAGTTAACTAAGACTGTTTCTTTTGTGACAGATTCGCAAAAGAGTTTCGATCCCAGGATTTACACAAAGAATGATCTAAAAACAATTGATATTGAAAAAGAGCAAAAGCAAGCAGAACATCCACTTAAAGGGATAAAACAAGATCATAAAAAATTAGTAGTTTTATTTTCCGATAATTCAGATTGGTGAAACGAGATCTATAAAAAAAGGAAATACATATCAGAGAGTAGGGACTTTGAAAGATACGTTGACTTAATAGGAGGTTACAGCAACGAATCAAACGAATATTTAATCAACAATGTACACATGAATCAGTTCTGTAATAAGGCTTACTCTGATCCTTCCTATTTCCAAGAACATGAAGCGCAGTTCTGATTAATGTGTACTATTGATGGGAAAAATCCAAATGATACCGAAGAAGAGAAAGTAATTTCTCAAACAACAAAAGCTAAATTTTTTAAAGGGGAAAAAGAAGAAGAAATAACTTATTTAACTTTAGAACAATCTAAGAAAACAAACATAAAAAATAACAAGATAGGAAATCACAAAAATAAATTTGTTGTCTATGACTACAACGAAGATTGATGGAAATGATCCTTTGATTACAGACTTAAAGTAGACAAAGAAAATGAAACAAGCCTCTTTCCTTTAAGTAATAGATTCAAACAAGTAAAAAACGGTTGAGACAATACAACAAGATCAACAACAGGTTTAAACTCAGTCTGCAAAAGCTTCTATGAAGAAACTGATACAAAAACACAACAAGAAATAGATGATGCTTGAAGATATTGTTCAGATATAGGAGAGGAAACTAATTAAAAAGACAAATGTGTTGATATTTAAAAAATAGAAAATTAATTCAGCAACAACTGTATTTCTGTTTACTTAAATAAATAACTTTTTTTATTTAAGTTTTGCTAAGAGAAACCAAGATAACCATTGTAGTTTCTGGAGTTGCAGGAAATGCAACTTTAGGAGTATCTGGATACGAATTCTTGAAAGTATATTTCCTAAATCAAGAAATCTCAACTGAAGTTGAAGCTATAAACAACGAAGCAGTTACAAAAATAACCACTTACAGAAAAAGATCAAAAGAAAAAACTTTTGAATCTAACTCTCAAAATAAATTTGATTTAAGAGAAATTAAAGACACAAGCCCAAAAATAGTTAAACATCCTCAAGATAGAAGGCATAGAACATCAAGCCTTAGACATATAGATCAACAACACAGAAAACAATTAGTTAGCTGAGAAAAAGACAACGAACAATGATGAAGAAACACTTACAAACAAAGAGAATACATGATAAAAAATCAAAAAGTTAATCCAAAAATAACTATCCTAGGAGCCTACAATGATACGAATGTTTACATGGGAGGAGATAATGAACCTTTGCATATGAACCAATTCTGTGACAAAGGATATGGAAGACAACCATACTTCAAAAAATACAAGCAACAATTTTGATTAATGTGCACTATTAATGGAAAAAATCCAGATAATGATGTAGATTCACAAGAAATCTCTACAGCATCAAAAGCACGGTTTCCTGAGAGTGGTTCAAACAAAAAAGAAATAACTTATTTAAATTTCGAACAATCGAAAAAAGAAGATCCTAAAAATACTCAAGTAAAAGAGAACAAAAGTAAATTTGTAATTTACGACTACAGCCAAGATTGATGAGATTGATCTTTTAATTACAGACTTAAGGTAGATAAAGAAGATGAAACCAGCGCTTTCCCTTTAACTGAAAAATTCAAACAAGCTACTTCAGGATGAGATGAAAACGTAAGTTCAGCAAATGCGCTAAACAAAATATGCAAAGATTTTTATGAACAATCAGGCACAACATCGCAAGACGAAATAGATGATGCATGAAGATATTGTTCTGATGAAGGGAAGAAAAATCAATAATTATTCTCAAAAAACAATATGTGGCAATTTGCTTAAAACATCTAAAACATCTAAAACATCTAAAACATCTAAAAACACTACTTACTGAAATATCCTAACTCTTCAATTTACTAGTTAATAAATCATGAATAAATGAATTCCTATCACGTTAGTTCCTACATTTATAGGAGTTTCTTTTTCTCCAAAAATCTTCTATTTGATATACAGAGAAGAAGTAGAGGTTTATATTCCGCTAGCTATTGAAAATAAAGAGTTAATAGCTGATTTAGAGAAATCTAAAGCAGCAGATTATACACATGAATGAAAGGTATATAGGGAATCAAATTATTCTTATGAATGATATGAACGTTGAAATGAAAGCAAAAAAATTGACGTAGCAAAAGGTAAAGAAATAATAAAGACAATACAAGATTACAGTTTTAAATTGTGGAGTTGGCGTAGAGGGTCAGGGACAAGTTGATTTTTAGATTATGTTCTTCCTAGAGGGAATCGAAAATATCCAACTAAATGGTTCATAGCAACTAATTATCATGTGATTGAAGGCTTTGATTTTCGAGACAACCCCTATAAACAAGTACTTCCTCAATCTCCTAGATCATTCAAAATTACAGATTTACTGTGAGATTCTCATGAACCTTGAATCATCTCTAAAGAGAGAAACAAAGATTGAACAACAATAACCGATGAAGAACAATATAAAGAATTAGCTCCAGAGTATTGAACAAAAGCTCCTAAACAAGAAGTTAAAAATTCAGATTTGCATAATGCAGCGAATGGAATAGATAAAGAATATCTTTATTTTTCAGAAAATAATGCAAAGCTCTTTTACGCTCCTATAAATTATTTAGGTGTCGATATCTCTTCATTATCTAAAAAACCTCTAAAACATCCCAATTATTTCAAAGATTTTGCAGTAGTAGAAGTCGATTTTAAAAATGAAAAAACAGCTCAGTTGATAACTCGAGACTTCTATAACAAATATGACAAAGAAAAAGGAAAGATAAAAGATAAGGCGTTAAATTTTTTTTCTGAAGAATTGTTAGTTTCAAAAACGACTAAAGACATAAAAGCAGATAAGATGAATTATTTTTTAGCAGGATATCCATCAAATATACCCCACACATTTAGAAGTCAAGGTAACTTTTCTCCATTTAAAAAGAAAGCTAGTGAATTGGATTGAAGATCTTCTGGTGGATGAGAAAGAGAAGTAATAGGCCATTGAAACACTTCATTGACACAAAATTTTGGAAATGTTAATTACATATCCTGAGGATATCATTACAGCATAGACTCTGATTTTCCTTTAATTAAAGGATCTTCAGGCTCTTTAGCTGTAGATGAAAATAAAAACGTAATAGGTTTGAATTTCATAGGCAACGATACCTATAGAAATGGAATTGAACCCCTTAGATCTAAGGGGTTGTATGAAAATGGAAAGATAGTTTACCCTAAATATGACTTATTAGAAGGAGAAGTGGGTCAACTGTCATCCTACAAAAGTCAAGTAGTTAAATATTACTTATCTAGAGGATATGAAACTGCTTTAAGCAGAGATAGAGGATGGAGGTTTAAATAAGCACCAAACATTAATAAGAAATAAAGTTGAGCAAAATACGAAACACATCCTTAATATCATTAGTCATTTTTGCAACAATCAATATCATGCTCATACTTCAATTTCTAACCTACAAGACTTAAATTCATCTAACAAAACTTATTTTCAATTTTGGAACATTTACATAATTAGCAACTTTAAAGCTATATTTCTTCTCCTTGATCTTTAAATTGTCAACTAATCTAGACTTACGTCTAATACTTTTATTTCTCTTGCAAATATCAATTATTCAATTTATATTTTCTTCATTTAAAGATAATTTTCCCCAGAAAGAACAAAGGTCTCTGAAACCAAAAAACAACGTTTCATCCTCTATATGATCTCCTATAGTTGTTGCATTAATAAATAGCGTTTGATCTAATTTTTTTGATTTTCTAAGGATGATTAAATTTTTTATACATCCTCAGAAATGTAAATCCTTTTCAATTCTGAATTGTATGACACATTCAACACAGTTATTTTCTATTAGATATTTTCTGACTTCCTTAGAAATATTTTTTGAATATGCAATTGCAGCTATGCCGTTCTCATTCAGATTTTCTAAACAATATTTAAAAAAAGAAATTTGATTTTTCTTATCTAAGGGACTATATAAATTAGTTACTATTGCGTCAAACTTTGTAGATTCCTCTCTATTCAGATTACCAAAACCAATTGATAAATTATTGTGGTTTATATTATGCAAAAGCATATTTGTTAGACAATCTTTATAAGCTGATAAATTGTTAGTTCTTCCAAAGATTTTTAAGTCTTGAGAAGGATTAGATTGTTTTCAAGTTTTTTCGAATACAAGAAGCGTAGAACCGAAATCACACAAAGGGTCACACACTGTTTTGATTTCGCTATTTTTCAATAGCACTAACCTTGATAATAGTTCTGATATTTCTGGTCAGTGGTATATTCTTTCATAGGCAGAATAAGTAGACACTAAATATTCGTAAGCATCTGCAAAATTGAATTTAGTTTTTTCACTTGAATTTAAATCTAAATTCTGGACACTCTGCATTTCTTCTATAACTATTTCATCCAACTTTAATCCTTGTTGTCTACCTTTAAATTTAAGGAAATAAAGATCTCTAAATAATGCCTTATATTCATCTACTGAACTGTTTTCTATTTGTTCAACTACTTTCTGTAAACAGATACTTAGACCATCAGAATCTCCTTCATATCTCTCAAATACATTTCTAAATCTATTTTCAACAGGAATATAAAAGCCTTTGCTTTCTATTACTGACCTTATTTGTTCTTCCGGCAAATCTTCATCTGAATGGTTATCTAGTTCCTCTGACATAAATCTATAGAGCATAAAAAACAAAAAACGCTTGTTTGTATTTTCTACAAGAGGGCTATAAAGTAAATTTTTTTCTTTTTTAAAAAACATTATTTTCGAAAGAAACTCTTTTACTTCTGAAAACGAAAGATATTGACTTGGTGCCAAAGAAATACAGAAATCAAGAAATTAAAAAAACAGAACTTGAAATAGAGGTGAAGTAGCTTAAAAATGGAAGGTTATTATCGCTCATCAAACAAGAAATAATGGAATATTCACTTATTAAAGCAAGAATTGCAATAGCCGCGAATTTAGAAAATATTTTTAATTTAGAAGGGTAACATTTGAATTTTTCATATTTCAAAAAATGAAGAGCATCTTTTATAGCTAAACAAATAAAAACTATAGTAAATACTCAAATTAATAAAAAGGCAGCTCAATATTGTCTATCTGGCATATTTCTTATTAGATCACTGAGCACTCGTCCTCTCATTTTTCTCTATGCGCTACCTGAAAACAAGAAATGACTTAATTTATATAAAAGATATTGTGGAGCTCCGCTCATTCATGCTTCTCTTAATTTAAGACCTTAAACGATTTATTATGACAAAAAACAAATCAGGGAACACATTTCAAAACTAAATACAAAGCTCAAGATATAACCAAGTTAGATTTACTTTTTAGATATCTATCTATTCACTTTAAATCGCTCTCTTTGAGATTGGTCTGCATTGACTTGGTCTATTATTCACTAACAAGAATATAGGTATCATATTCAACTAATATTTCTCCATGTGTAAGTTGTCGCATATTTGGTGCTTGACTAGATACTACGTTTTTTAGAATAGAGAAATTAATTTTTTAAAGAATAAAAAACAAATCGAAAAGCATTTGGACAAGTCAATTTATCTGAAAAAATTTAATTTGTTTAGTAAATCCTAATAAGAAATCATGTTTTCGGTTTTATATAAAACAACAAAAGCATTTAGAAACAGCCACCCTTTTGCTTGTCTGTTTTTTACAGT
The DNA here is from genome assembly GCF_902712995.1 of Candidatus Mycoplasma haematohominis. GTDB lineage: Bacteria > Bacillota_I > Bacilli_A > Mycoplasmatales > Mycoplasmoidaceae > Eperythrozoon_B > Eperythrozoon_B haematohominis. The sequence goes on along the minus strand of NZ_CACTIB010000031.1, from coordinate 164,443 downwards.
ATTAGCTTTTTTTATTTTTTTTTGAGCATATAAAAATATTTCAAATTTCATAAAGTATCAGAAATTCAAAGAACGACCATTTAAGCTGAAAGTATCTTTTCAGATTGTTATATTCATAATTTTTTTCCTAACAAATGCATGAGCAATCTATTCCCTGTTCACAGATGACAGTAAACCCGATGCTGTAGAATATGCCTTTTCTTTTCAAGGACTTATTTTCTTTATCTCTTTGATTCTATATTTTGTTTGCACTCAACTAATTTTTCAAAAACTTTTTAAAGCTAAAAGAATTGAGTTCTCTAAAAAATAATGTCTTTTGAAAAAGAAAAAAACAGGCTCTACAAGCCTCTTATAAATAAAGCAAGTGAACGGTTTTTATTTTTGATACTTTACAAATTCATGTCAGAAGAATCAATTAATTACATAGATGAAAATTTAAAAGAAAAAGGTTTTTATATCTACCCTGAGGACAGATTCAGAAATGTACTGAAAAGATATGAAAAAAATTCTGATGGGTTAAGTATCTACTTAAAAGAGGTAGTTAGAAAAATAGAAAACCACGCAATAGATAAATACAAAGAACTATTCAGGAATTTTAATTTGTTCGATTTCAAAAACAAAGAGCAGGAGTTAAAGCTGAACGAAAAAATAATAAAAGATATGCAAGATTTAAATTCAAACTATGAAGCTAAATTCAACTTTGCAGAAGCTTATGAATATTTAGTTGCTTATTACTCTCATTTCGAACAAATACCATACTGCCCAGAAGTATCAGAACTATCATCAAGGCTAGCATTGTTGAAAAATAGTGAGATTCAAACAGTATGTGATCCCTTATGCGACTTCGGATCTACACTTTTAGAATTTCAAAAAATTTGAAAACAATTTAATCCAAATAGAGAACTAAAAATGTTCGGAAGAACCAGTAGTCCATCTGCCTACAAACATTGTCTAGGAAATATGCTTTTAAACAAAATAAATCACGATAATCTGTCTATTGATTTAGGAATCTTAAATCCTATAGAAAAAACTAAATTTGATGTAATAGTGGCAAATTTATATAGATCTTTAAGAAAAGAAGATGAAATTTCTTTTTTTAAATACTGCATGAATAATTTAAGCGAGGATGGTGTAGCTGTAATTACTTATTTAAGAGATATTTCCTTGGAAGCAAGGAAATATTTAGTAAAGAATAACTACGTAGAATGTGTTATGCAGTTTGTGTACTGGCCTAATCAACTTTCTGGGGGTGTAAGAGACTTAATTATTCTCAGAAAAAACAAAAAATCTAATCAAACTTTATTCATCAATGCAAAAAGTTCAGGGGAGTATATAAAAAATGAAATGCTTATGGATTTACGAAGCGCCCACAAAATTTCCCTACAAAAAAAATTAGTTCTAACGGAAAAAATTATCAATAGATTAATTGAAATTTATACACAAAATAAAAACATTTCAGGCGTCGCAAAATTAGTAGACAATTCAAAAATAATTAGAAAAAATTACAGGCTCTCAGTCTTGCATTACGTAAGCATAGCCTATAGCTATCCTTGTTGATACTCCAACTTGTAAAAACATAAAGATTATTTTTTTATTCCTTAATCAAACACTGATATTTTTTATTATTTGCATAAACAAATGGATGTGTTGAAAAATTCTTGATAAGTAGATATTTGAATAAGTAGATATTTGAATAAGTAGATAAAAATTCAACTCCCCGATCTAAATAGGTATTTTTTAGGGTTAAGAAAAAGATTTGCTAACAGAATCAAAGATAACCATCTCCTGTTCTGTTGCCTCCATAAATGCAGCATTAGGAGTTTCTGGGTATGAACTACTACAAATTTATTTATTAAATGGAAACGCGCAAGAAGAACTATCTTCTTTCGATAATACTGCAATCAGCAATGCAAAAATTTCCAGGAAGAAAAGCAAGACAATCGCTTGGAAAGAATCAAAGGATGTTCTAGATCCTAGACTTCATGAAACTACTAAAACAACGGTTAATGATCATGAAAGTAGATACAGAATTTATAGATTTCGCCATATATCACAAGAACATAAAGCAAAGTTTGTAGATTGAAAAGACAACAAAGAATGATGAGAAAAGACTTACGAAGTAAGAAAGTACATGCTTAAAAATGCGAATTTTAAAAAGTACGTAAATATAGAAGGAGGATACGAAAATTTACCATACGCAAGTCAAACAAAATTACACTTGAATCAATTTTGTGATCACGTTTATTGGAGCAAGACATATTTCGAAAAATATAAATCTATATTCTGGTTAATGTGCACTACTGATGCTAAAAATCCAGAAACACAAGAAGAAGCAAAAATAATCTCTCAAGCAAAAAAAGCAAAATTCCCAAAAGGAAATCAAGACGAAGAAATAATTTATTTAACTGTCGAACAAGCGAAAAAAACAAACATTTACAACGCAACAACAAATAGTGCCAAAGATAAATTTGTAGTCTATGACTACAGCTCAAATTGATGAGAATGATCCTACCAATATAGATTTCAGGAAGATAAAAAAAATGAAACAAGTGCCTTCCCTATAAGCGGCAAATTCAAAAAAATAGATAAAGGTTGAGATGATTCAAGGGAAAATACAACAGCTTTAAATAAAGTCTGCAAAGACTTCTACGAACAAACAAACAATAATTCTCAAGACGAGATAGATGATGCTTGAAGATATTGTTCAGACAAAGGAGAAAAAGATACATAGAAGGAAGTAAATTTTCAAAAACCCAAAAATAGCTATTTAGAAACCTTAACAACTTATTAGAAGTCGCCCAACTTAACAAAAAACAGGACATGCTAACAGAATCAAAAATAACAATCATTTTGTCTGTAATTACCGGCAACACAGTTATAGGGGTTTTCGGAAATGAACTTTTAAAGATATACCTACTAGGAAGAAATTCATCAGAAGAAATATCTGCTTCGGATAATTCAATATTTTTAAAAACAACGGTTTCTAGAATAAAAACTAACGCCGTTTCCTTCGATCCTAAAACCAAAAGCAATTTTGATCCAAGGATTTATAAAGATGTTAATCCAACTACAGTTGACAAAAACCCTGCAAAATACACCGTATATAGCTTTCATCAAATATCTCAATACAAGGGAAAATTTGTAGATTGAAAAGAAAACAAAGAATGATGGGAAAAAACCTACGAAAAAAGAAAATACGTTTTAGAAAATGCCAACTTTGAAAAATATGTAAACATAGTTGGAGGATACAAAAATCAACAATATTGACAAGCATCAGAATTACATATGAATCAATTCTGTGATTACGGTTATTCAAATAATTCATATTTTCGAGAACACGAAGAACAATTCTGACTGTTATGCACTACAGATGCTAAAAATCCAAAAGACAAAGAAAATACACAAACAATTTCTCAAATAAATAAAGCGAAATTTAATAAAGGAGAAACAGAAGAAGAAATAATTTATTTAACTGTCGAACAAGCGAAAAAAACAAACATTTACAACGCAACAACAAATAATGCCAAAGATAAATTTGTTGTCTATGACTACAGTCCAGAATGATGAGAATGATCTTTTAATTACAGATGAAAAGTAGATAAAAATAGTGAAGTTAGCTCTTTTCCTTTGAGCGATAAATTTAAAAACGCAACTACCGGTTGAAGTAAAGAAACAAATAAAAAAACTTCATTAAATCTAATATGTCAAGATTTTTATGAAAGTGAAAATAGCATTACTCAAGATGAAATAGATGATGCTTGAAGATATTGTACTGATGCTGGAAAACAATAGATTAAAAAAACAAATAAGTAGATATATAAATAATTAATCAAATAAATTCGAAAACATAAAAATTTAAGTTCGCTAATCTAAATAGATTCTTTTTTAAGTTGAAAGAAAGATTTGCTAACAGAATCAAAGATAACCATCTCCTGTTCTGTTGCCTCCATAAATGCAGCATTAGGAGTTTCTGGACATGAACTATTAAAAATATATCTACTTGGTTTAAGTTCTTCTGGGGGGGTTGTTACTGTTGAGAATATTCAGATCAGCAAAATAAAAACTAATAGAAAAAGGAATGAAACTATTACTTCGAAAAAAGGAACTGAAGGTACTTTAGATCCTAGAACTCACACAACATATAGGAAAACAGTTGATCAAGTGCCGGATAGATACAGAATCTACAGCTTTCACAACATAAGGAAACATAAGAGTAAATTAGTAGATTGAAAAGACAACGAAGCTTGATGAAAAGAGACTTATAAAACTAGGAAGTATATGCTTGAAAACCTCGAGCCTGAAAATTCATTAGCAATAGCCGGAGCTTATAAAAATCAAACATATTTACAATCGAACGATCTACATCTAAATCAGTTTTGCGACAAGAGTTATACAGAGAGAGCGTATTACAACCAACATAAAACCATTTTCTGGTTAATGTGTACTACTGATGCTAAGAATCCAGATGAAGGAGAAGAAGCAAAAATAATTTCACAGGCAAAGAAAGCAAAATTCCCTAAAGGGGATCAAGAAGAAGAAATAACTTATTTAACCTTTAAACAAGCCAAGAAACCAGAAACGAAAAACACAAACATAAAAGGCAAAGAAGATAAATTTGTGGTTTATGACTACAGTGAAAAATGATGAAAATGATCTTATGAATATAGATTGCAAATAGACAAAGCTGATGAAACAAGTGCTTTTCCTTTAAGTGAAAAATTCAAGAAAGTAAATAAAGGATGGGAAGAAACTAATTACAGCGATGAAACAAACTTAAACACTGCGTGTAAAAAATTCTATGAACAAGAAAATAGCCTTACTCAAGATGAAATAGATGATGCTTGAAGATACTGTACTGATACTGGAAAAGCATAGATTGCAAATTAAATAAGTAAAACTATTTCTCCTTTAGATTTTTAATTCCTAAACAACCTAATAACTTAAAGCTTTATAGCTTGAAATGTGTGTTTCATTTAGTTAGAAAAAGTATCTAATCGTAAAAAAGATCAAATACTCATATTAGTAGAAAAGATAATGCATCAAAAATTAATGTGAAAATATTATCCAAATTTCTTGTAACAAAACTAAACTCTCATAATCTCAATTCTTCAAGATTTTTATAGTCAATATTTTTCATTGTTTTTTTCATTCTAAAAGTATTCTTTACTGTACTAGCCAAAAATAAAACAGTTTTTACAGAAATGAATGTTGTAATAAGAATTATGAAATCGGGATCAGCTTTTTTAAAAATGACTTTAAAACACACTACTAAAAAAGCCGCAAACATTACTAGGACAAGTGTTGTCGTTGTAGATGCCAAACTGATAAATTTTTTTAAGGAAATGGCTGTTTTTCTTGAAATAAAAAATCCGACTATTGCAGGAATTAAATAAATTAAAAAACCAACTATAAAAACTGCTGTAAATAAAAGTGATGTCTGAAAAATCGCTACATCAAAATCTAATTTCTTTACAAAACTAAAATCCAAGAAACATGCTGCAAGTCCCAGGATTGAAAAAGTATACGTTAAAAAAACGAAGACAAAATATATGAGACAATAGACTTTTTTCTTTATTTCAATTTGATCTATCATTCGAGCAATTAACCCACAGATCGCAGTTGGCACCAAGAAACATATTGCTGTTATTATTCCTGAATCGAGTCCTAGCTCCTTATAAACTATGGGAATTAAACCGGTGATAAAAAAACCATAAATTAAAAAACCAACTGCAACTTTTAAGAAAACTCTACTTAAAAATAGTTGTTCGTGTTTTTTAAGATCGGTTTGCGAAACTAATTTTGTATTTATTTGAAAAAAATTCATATAACCATAAAAAACTGAGGAAATTCAGTCGGAATTGTAAAATTTCTCGTCTGTCTTAAGTTTCAAAATTTACTATATCTCTTACTTTTATTTGATTTGTTTTTTCGTCTATTTCTCGATATATAAAAAGTTTTCTTAGATATTTTTACTCAACTTCAAAAAGCTTTAAATTGTTTTGAGCTTATCTATTAAGTAGAAACACAAAACAACTATCAAATTAAGAATAAGAACTAAATCTTTAATATGTTTCTAGCACTTTAAAAGATCTATAGATAGTTAAAAATCAATTAAATATAGAAGTAATCAAGCAATGCAAAAACTTAAGGCCTTATAGCTTAAAAATTGAAGTCATAAGAGTAAGCACTTATTAGATAAATACCAAACACCACTTTCTAAAACAGTCAATTAAGTCAATAAATCTATTTGTTCTCTTTCTTGAAAAGAATTAATAAACTATCGACAATCGCTAAAGCATCTTCAAAACCAATACTGATTTATACGAAACTAAAGAATTACAAATCATAAAACTTCTTTTAGATCTTTTCCTTGCGAAACATATGCTGTTTTCAATTCAATAAACACATAAATAAAAACTATTTTTCTCCTCTAGATTTTTAATTCTCAGACAACCTAATAACTTAAAGCCCTAATAGATTGAAATTGAAGTCATAAAAGTAAGCAATTGTCAGGTATCTATTCGAATACCACTTTCTAAAACAAAGATTTATTTTCACCATCACAAACTGTCCCTGATGTCCATCATAAATTGTCCCCTTTCACCATCAAAATTTGTCCCCCTCTATTTTTTTACTTTGTAAAAAAACCTATAGAAAAATAAAAGAAAAAGTATAAGTAAAAGTTTTCTTAAATGTTTTTACTCAACTTCAACAATCTATAAATTGTTTTGAACTTTCTATTAAGTAAAAACAAAAAACACCTATCAAATTAACAATAGGAACTAAATTTTTAATATGTTTCTAGTGCTTTAAAAAGCCTATAGACAGTTAGAAATCAATTAGATATAGAAATAATTAAGCAATGAAAAAACTTAAGGCCTTACAGGCTAAAAATTGAAGTCATAAAAGAATTAATAAATTATTCGGTCTAAGCGCCCTTTTATTACGAGCTTAAGAAACGGAAAAACTATTTAGAAAATCAATAGTTATTAAAGTCATTGCATATGGAAAAATAAGATAGATATTGAAAGCAAGAAAATTAGATCCAACACAAATAGTTTGTGACTGATATAAAGAATTGCAAATCAATAAATCTAAAACCTTTTTTAGAACTGTTCTTCATGAAATATATGCCGTTTTTAATTCAATAAATACATAAGTAAAAACGAACAAGTAGCTTTTAAAAAACAAAAACTAATTTACTGAAAAGAAAAATCTTAAGTCTCCCAAAATAAACAACCTAATGCTCAAAAAACAAATAAAGTGCTTACTGAATCAAAAATAACAATAACCACAGCTGTTGCTGCTTTTAACTCGATTTTAGGAGTATCTGGATATGAACTATTAAGAATATATTTACTTGGCCAAGAATCATCTGAAGAAATTACTAATTTAGAAAACTCGATATTTAAAACAACAAAAGCAAAAAGAAAGAGAACAAAAGAAACAACTTTTAAAAATAATTCCCAAAGCAAATTTGATTTAAGGGTTTCTAATGACTCAAATTTAAAAATCGTTAAACATCACTTAGATCAAAGACACAGAACTTCTATGCTATTTCATATACCAAAACAGCACAGAGGAAAGTTAATAAGTTGAGAAGCAGACAATAAATCGTGATGAGAAAAAACCTACAAACAAAGGGAGTACATGATCAAAAGTCAAGACGTAAATCCTAAAGTAGAAATAACCAAAGGTTACAGTATGGAAAACATAACAAATCTATATTTCAAAAATCATTCTGAGCCATTACCAATGAATCAGTTTTGTGACAGAGGCTATGCGCAAACCAATTACTATAAAAAATACAGAAAACAATTCTGATTAATGTGCACTGTAGAAGGAAAAGATCCAGATGAAACAGATAGTTCGCAAGAAATTGCTGAAGCTACAAAAGCAAGATTCTGAGAAGGCGAACAAGAAAAAGAAATCACTTATTTCAACTACAAACAATCTAAAAAAGAAACGATAAAAAATACAAAAATAAGTAATTCACAAGACAAATTTGTCGTTTACGATTACAGTCCAGATTGATGAGAATGGTCTTATAAATATAGGTTGAAAATAGACAAAGACGATGAAACAAGCGATTTTCCTTTAAGTGATAAATTTAGGAAAGCAAATTCAGGATGAGATGAAAAGTTAAGTAAGGGAGAAGCTCTAAACAAAATATGTAAAGACCTATATGAAAGTAATAGTTCTACATCAGATGAAATAGAGGATGCATGAAGGTACTGTTCAGATGTAGGAGTTAATTCTTAATAAGAAAACTGAACCTAAAAAAGTAAATACGTAACTATAGAAAAAACTTTCAAAATCGATTCGTTAGATATCAAGATTTCAATACCTGAGATAAACAAACTACTTTTTTATAGAAGTAAGGTGTTAACTGAGTCAAAAGTAACTATCACTTTTTCTGTTATTGCAGCCAATGCAGCTTTAGGAGTGTCTGGGAGTGAGTTATTAAAGATATATTATGCATTAAATGAAGAATCAATAGAAGTTGAAAACTTAAATAATGAATTAATAAAAGTAACAAAAATTAAAAGAACAAGAAATAAAACTACTCCCAAAGGAACAACATCAAATTTTGACCTTAGAAAAAGACATGCCCCGTCAATAATAATTGGAAGCAAACATTACACAAAACACAAAGGTTTTGGCGTTAGACACATAAAAAATCACTTAGACAAATTAGTCGGATGAGAAGAAGCAAACAAAACATGATGGGAAGATGCTTATAAACAAAGAGAATACGTAATTAAAAATCAAAATTTTCAACCATATTTTCCTATAGTTGGAGGATATAGCGATCAACAACATTGATGAACAAAAAATCTACACATGAATCAATTTTGCGATAAAGGCTACTTAAATAGAAGCTTTTTTCAAAAATACAAAGAACAGTTTTGATTAATGTGCACTATTGATGGGAAAAATCCAGAAAAAAATGATAGCGAAGAAGTAATTTCGTGGGCAACTAAAGCAGAATTTCAAATAAAAGACGGTAAGAAAAAACAAATAACTTATTTAACAATTACACAAGCGAAAAAGAAAGGTATAAATAACACAAAAATAACCGAAGATGCAAAAACTAAATTTGTAATCTACGACTACAGTCCAGAATGATGAAAATGATCCTATGAATATAGACTAGAAGCAGATAGAAAAAATGAAACTAGTCCTTTTCCTTTAAGTAACAAATTTAGAACAATAATTCAAGGTTGAGAAGATTTAAACAACAACGCAACAGCTCTAAATAAAGTATGTAAAGACTTCTATGAACAAACAAGCAATAATTTTCAAGATGAGATAGATGATGCTTGAAGATACTGCTCTGATGATGGAAAACAATAAATTAAAAAGACAAGCAAGTAGATATACAAATAACTAGGCAAAAAAGTTTACAAATTTAAAAAATCAAATCTCTGATCTAAACAAAAAACTTTAAAAGTAAGGAAAAAGATTTGTTAACTGAATCCAAGATAACTATTGCTGTTTCTGGAATTTCGGGAAATACAGCTCTGGTAATATCCGGGTATGAGTTTTTACAAATCTATTTATTTGGTCTCAATTCCTCAGAAGAATTATCTTCTTTAGACAGCAACACAATTAAAGCAACAAAAATAAAGAGAAACAAAAAAGGGACTGTTACTTTTGAAACAGGAACACAAAGCGATTCTGATCCTAGACTTCACACTGTTTCGCCGTCTACAGTGCTCCAACACAAAAGTAGATATACAGCTTATTGATTCCACGAAATATGAAGTCATAGATCAAAATTCGTAGATTGAAAAGAAAATAAAGCGTGATGAGATAAGACTTATTTGACTAGGAAATATATGTTAGAAAATGGAGGTTTTAAAGATCTTGTAAACATCTCTGGAAGCTACAGTGATCAAAAATACAGAAACTCTGCAACCTTATATCTAAATCAATTTTGCGATAGAAACTATTCTGAAACAAATTATTACAAAAGTCACAAAAAAATTTTTTGATTAATGTGTACTACAGATGCTAAAAATCCAGATCAACAAGAAGAAGAGAAAATAATTTCTAAAGCCAAGAAAGCTAAATTTAAAAAAGGAAAGACTCAAGAAGAAATAACTTATTTAACCGTTGAACAGGCGAAAAAAGATCAAATGAAAAACAAAAAAGTAGACAGCAATAAAAGTAAATTTATTGTCTATGACTACAGTAAAGAATGGTGAGAATGATCTTATAAATACAGATTAAAAGTAGATAAAAAGGATGAAACCAGTTCTTTTCCTCTAAGTAAAAAATTTAAAGATGCAACCAAAGGTTGAGACGATTCAATCAATGATGCAGGAGCCCTAAATAAAGTGTGCAAAGATTTTTATGATGCTTCAAACAATAATTCTCAAAATGAAATAGATGATGCCTGAAGATACTGCTCTGATGCTGGAAGAGAGCAAATCTCGAATAAATAAGTAAAAAACAAACAAGTAGCTTTTAAAAAAACAGAAACTAATTTACTGCAGAGAAAAATCTTAGGCTCCGAAAATAAACACTCTAATGCTCAAAAAACAAATCACGTGCTTACTGAATCGAAAATAACAATAGCCTCAGCAGTTACTGCTTTTAATTCTGTTTTAGGAGTATCCGGCTATGAACTATTACAAATTTATTTTTTATCTCAAGGCTCTTCTGAAGAAGTATCAGCTTTAAACAACTTAAATATTGAAAGTACAAAGATTGAAAGAAAGAAAAATAAAACAGTTTTTTGAAAAGGTGCGCAAAATGAAATTGATCCTAGAATTCATACAACCTCAAACACAACTGTAGAAAAGAGCGAAACTAGATATCGCGCATACAGATTCCACACTATAACAAGTCACAAACCAAAATTTGTAGATTGAAAAGAAAGTAAAGATTGATGAGAAAAAACTTACGAAACTAGAAAATATATGCTCAAAAATGGAAATTTTGGTAGATATGTCAACATAGTTGGCGGTTACGAAGACAAAAAATACCTATTTGCAACAAGTTTGCACCTAAATCAGTTCTGTGACAAAAGTTATTCAGAAGGATGATATTTCAAAAAATATGAACCTATATTCTGATTAATGTGTACTACAGATGCAGTAAACCCAGATTCAAGTGAAGAAGCAAAAGCAATTTCTAAAGCAAAAAAAGCTAAATTTCCTAAAGGGCAAACAGAAGAAGAAATAATTTATTTAACAGTTGAGCAGTCTAAAAAAGGAAATATTAAAAACGCACAAATACAAAACAATAGAAATAAATTTGTTATTTACAACTACAGTCAAAAATGATGAGAGTGATCATATCAATACCGTCTAGAGGAAGATAAGAAAAACGAAACAAGCGCTTTTCCTCTAAGTAATAAATTTAAAAATGTAAATAAAGGTTGAGACATTTCAAACGACAATGCAACAGCTTTAAATAAAGTCTGCGAAGACTTTTACTTAGGAGATAGTCAAATACAAGATGAAATAGAGGATGCATGAAGGTACTGTTCTGATAAAGGCGAAAAAGAGTAAAAACTTAATTTGTTAAAAAAAGAAAAACTAGATGCAACTTTCTTTAAATCACGTATAGTTATCTTCTATAGAATTCAGAATTAGAGACAAAGTTATTATTCTTATTTAAATTTTTAGAAAAGAACAGAGAACATGGAAATAAGTTCAACAACTGCAAAAGTTGGGGCGGGAGTTACTGCTTTAATAGCAACCGGAACAACAACTACTGCTATTGCAAAGACTCAATCACAAAAAGAAAGTTTTGGAAAAAACGATTCATCAACATCACAAATGAGTTATGGATTTGGTAGTTTTTTCTCAGATAACAAAACAATAGACGAAGCACTTCTACTGCACAAAATAACTGCGGAAAATTATGAATCTATGGATACAAAAGAAAAAGAATGATGAAAAAAGAGGTTTGAAGATTACAAAAAGAATAATTCAAAGATAAGAAGTTACAGATTTAAATCAATAATTAAAGATCAAAATGTAAAAGGATTGTTCAATGAATGCAAGAAAGTATCTTCTTTATCTTTCAACAACAAATCAGATGATAACTATTGAGAAAAATATGAGGAGAGCGTTCTAAATAATCCAAAAATAGATACTAAGGAGAAAAAAGCTAGATATTGAAGAGATGTGTGAGTGGGCTGCTCTGAAAAAGGAAGTAGTGTGAATATAAATAGTGAGTGACCTCATAGAGACGAAATTAAAAAGCACAACGAAAGTACCTGAAACAATCAACCAGAGAAATAATTATCTAATTTTCTTTGTAAAGTAACTTAACTGCGCATCAAAAACCATTTCCTCCAAAAGGATCAAAAGTTTTTAAATTTTTTAAGTCGTTTACTTTATTAGCTAAGTAACAAACATCCTGTGAATCTAATTCAGAAGTTTCTTTTGCTTTTCCTTTAAGAGTTTCAACAATATATTTCTCTGCTGTTCTAGATTTTGTACAGAAAATCACTGCTTCTTGGAATTCATCTAAGAATCTTGAAGAATATGTAACTGTTTTATCTTGTTCTCAATACTCTTTTGGCATATAGAAAGTTTCTCTTATAAAAGGTCTTTCTAGTGCTGCAGAACATCTATATTTAAGTTTTGCAACATGAGCATATGAAACATCTGATTTACTGTTTATTCCAGTACTAGACTTATCTCCTAAGAAATTATCTATATGCCCTTTCTTAATAAAACTTTGTTTTTCTCAGTATTTAGTATTTCCATCTTTCTTAAATCAACCTCCAGCTATTACTTCCTTAAAGTCATCACTATCTTTAATAAGTTCAAATCCGTGTCTTGATAAGACATGTTTAACTTTAGGTTGTGTACATCATTGTTCTAGTTTCTTAAGTTCTGCTTCGCTTGTACTATCACTACTTGTATAAGGTTTTTGTAAAGCTGCAATACAGGATTCTTTGTAAGAAGAGATAACACTGTCATTTTGTTTTCCATATAGATAAAAGTTCTTGTTTGAAATATTTCTAACTTGTGGACTTACAGTAACTACAGGATTACCTGTAAATAATTGATCTTTTTGGTAAACAATAGGTTTGTTATTAAAAGTAAGTAATCCTTGTAAAAGAATGTTTTGGAATACGGAGTCGCTAGTTGAAGAGTAAACAGGAGCAAACTTATTAGTTGCTAATTGTTTACCAAAAGTACCATCAGGATAAGTATTTACGGAAGATTTATTAATAGGCGTTGAAGAATCAGATAATGATTTTGATTCTTGATCATGACCTGGTTCATCGCTAACTTCTATATTGTCAAACTTAGAGTTTCTAAGATAAATATCTACTCCTGCACCTAATCCTCCGCATGCAGCCATAATAAGTGAGAACACTACTTTCAAAGGTATTTTCATAAACTTTATTTCGAATATTGGTGTGCCATTGTATCTACGATTCTTAAATCAGCAAAAGAACTTATAAATAACAACAAAAAGAAAAGGTGGCTAAGTGTTATTTGCTGGGTTGATGATTCTTAGACTTTTCATACAACAACTTAACTCCACATCAGAAGGTTTTGCCATCTAGTGGGTTGTTGGTTTTTCATTCAGATATATTCTTTTCAGAAATTTCGCAATATTCAGTATTAGCTGGTGTTTGAACAGTTGTATAAGCTATTCCTTGCATAGCTTTTTCTATGTATTCTTTTGCAGAAATTGGCTTACTGCAGAACAAAGCAGCTTCCTGGAATAAATCTACTTTTAATTCTGGTGTTGTAGGTTCAACATTATCTATTAAATCTTTGGTTAGATAAAAGTTTTCTCTTGTAAATTCTTTATCTAATGCTGCTTTGCAGGCTTTTTTAAGTACTGCAATTTGTTCTGGTTTTACTTCTTCTCCTGTAAATCCAGTTTTTTGATCTCCAATAATTTTCTTTAAATCTTCTTCCTCTTTTATAAATGTCTGTTTCTCTCAGTAATTAGTATTGTCTTTCTTACTAAATCAACCTCCTTTGATTATTTCTTGCCAATATGCATCATCTTCTTTGTTGTTTTCATCTGTTTTAAGTAAAGTAAACTTATGTCTACTTAAAACATCCTTTATCTTAGGTTCTGTACATCATTCTCTTAATCTAGCTAACTCTTTACTATTTGGGCCATCTTGGTCTTTATCATTCTTATATTCTTTATCTAAAGCACTTAAACATGCTTTTCTAAAATCTTCAACATATTTTTTATCTGGCTTAGAAATAGTCTTTAGTTCTTTTCCATCCTTAGTCTTAAAAACTTTTGCTTCAAATGTAACTGCAGTACTTTCTGCAAAAACTTGACCCTTAGAATAAGAAAAAGTCACATCCTTATTAGGAAATAACCTCTGAAAGATTATGTTTTGCATTACTTCATCTGTAGTAGATGAAGTAACAAGAGTAAAACCTGCGTTGGTTATCTCATCTGAATATTTATGTTTCTTCTCAGGTAATACAAATTTAATTTCAGATAACTGTGAATTAGTTAAATAACCTGCTTTTGCAAAATAAAGCTTTATTCCTGTTCCTGTAGAACCAATAAATAAAAGCGGTATCCCGTAGTGATTAAAGAATTCACTAAATACTTTCATGACAGATTAAGGTTTCTTTGGACCATAAGCAATTCTTACACCACATCAGAAAGTTTTTCCTTCCATAGGTGTGTTTGTTTTTCAAGAATTAACATCTCCTGCACTTAAAGAACAATAATCATCTGCCTTAGTAGGAGTAATAGGTGTTCCTTGTAGGGCTACAGTTATGTAATGATGTACTGTTGCAGGTTGAGTGCAGAATAATGCTGCTTCTTGGAATGGATCCATTTTTGGTTTTGGATCTGATCCAGTAATACCAGAAAGGAAATCAGTAGTTAAATAGAAGTTTTCTCTAGTAAAAGGAGTATCTAATACTGCTTTACATGCATTTTTCAATACTGAAATTTGATCATCTGTTGGTTCTCCTGTAAATCCAGTATCACTATCTCCAATAATTTTTTTAAGTTCATCTCCAGCAATAAATGATTGTTTATCTCAGTACTTAGTTTCTCCTGTCTTACTAAATCAACCTCCTTTGATTATTTCTTTTCAATGTTCATCATGATCTTTATTTTCGGTTTTAAGAACAGTAAATTTATGTCTTCCTAGTACATCTCTAACTTTAGGTTCAGTACATCACTCTCTTAATCTTGATAGTTGCGCCTTATCTGTAGAATTATTTTGATCATAAGGTTTCTTTAATTCCTCTATACATGCTTGTTTATGGTCAGCTGCATATTGTTTGTCTGGTTTTTGTAGAACTGTTAGTTTCTTATTATCTTTTCCAGTGAATGATTTAACTCCGTATTTAATTGGCTTACTTCCAGTGAAAATTCTGTTAACGTTGTAATCTTGAGCTGTATCCTTGCTTGGATCTAGCCTTTCCATAAGAATATTCAGCAATACTTCTTCAGTAGTGCTTTCGGTTACTATTTTGAAATTGCTGCTAGTTAAAGAAGAACCGAAAGTTACTTCAGGAGCTTTTTCAACTGTAGTTTCTGTTGTTTCATCTGCAACCTGAGAAATAACTTTTTCTTCGGAACTAGGTGAAAGAGTTTTTATTGAAAGAGGTTTACCTTGCTTTAAATAAACCTTTGCCCCTATTCCTCCTGAACCAGTAACTACTGTAGAGGCAGCCAATAACTTAGCTAACTTACTTGACAACATAATTATTTTTTTAGAATTGGCCGGCTATTATAAGCAGCCTCATCTATCTAAAAAAATAAAAACTTATGAAATTTGCAAAAAATATTTTTTCTTAATAACTTTTTTAAAAATTTTTAAATATTCATATACTTTTAAAGCTATAAAAATTCCTTAAATCTTTTCTATTTATCAATGATTAGTAGCTTTAAAAATAAATAAAAAAAGAAAAAAACAAGCAATATTTTTTAAAAAGTTTTATTTATGAGTGCTTCCGTGTCCAGCGTATAACTCCCTAACTCCACATCAGAAACCTTTACCTTCGGCAGGTTGATAGGTATATCAATCGTAATTTTGTGTAGATTCTATAGAACAAATTCTGTTTCCAGAACCTGCATCTTTGGAATCAACAGGTCGAACATTAGCATGCAAGACAGTCTTAATATAGTCCTCAGCTTTCATAGGTTCAACACAGAAGAAAGCAGCTTCAAAGAAATTATCAACTTTATATTTGGATTTATCAGGCTCTTTAATTCCCTTATGAAAGAAAGTAGATAGTGGGAATGTATCCATCTTTGGAGCTAAATTTAAAGCAACTTTACATTTCTCTTTAACTAAATTAATGTGGACTTCTTTAACATCTGATTCTGTTTTTATTTCCTGTTCTAGTTTCTCTCCTAATAATTGCTTTAAAGCTGCATCATCAAAGAATGCTTGCTGTTCTCAATATTTATAAATCTTATTATCGTTTTCATTTTTTTTAGAAGTTAACCAACCTCCGGCAATTATTTTTCTTCAATGATCATCATCCTTGCCACTAGTTGTATCTAGAGGTCTAAATCCACTTCTAGTTAATAACTCCCTATTGGAATCTATAACAGTACATCATTTAATTAACTTATTTAATTTTTCAGTATCTGTTTTCTCATCATAGGTTTTCTTTAATGCTTCCGTGCAAGCTTGTTTATGTCTACTTGCATTTGGCTTCTTCCAAGGTTGCAATTCAAATTTAATTTCTCTTCCTGTTTCTGCTATGGATGTACCTTCAATTTTGTGTTCTTGTTTTTCTAAAGTTATTTTCTTGCTACCTTCAAAAAATTCATTATCTTGAGTTCCGAAAGAAGTTAAATGTGCATCTAATCTATGCAACAATACTGTTTGTATTTGTGCCGACTGAGTTTGGTCACTAATAGGAGTTAATTTCCTCTCTTGAATTACCTCCAAGAAAGTTTTCTTAGGCTTTTGATTTGTTTCAGAATCCAAAAGAGATAGACCATAAATTGCATTAGGATCAAAATTTCTGAAGTAAAGTTTTATACCTCCACCTACAGAACCAGTAACCAGTGTAGGAACCCCAACCGCTGTAAATCAGCGTGAAAACAATAAGCGATGTTCTTTGATCATGATCCTCTATTTGGTTTTTCCTTTATATAAAACCTGTACACCACATCAGAAACCTTTACCCTGTGCAGGTTGATTTGTATATCACTCATAGTTTTCTACATACTCAAGAGAACAAGTTAATCCTTTAGATTCACTAGATGCTCTTGTTTGAGCTTTCAAATTATTCTTCACATAATCTTCTGCTTTAATAGGTGTGGTACAGAAATATGCTGCTTCAAAGAAGCTGTCTACTGCAAGTCCCTTAGTTGGATCAGTTGTGCCAGATAAGAAATATTTAGAAAGGGGGAAATTTTTTATATCCGGAGATTTTTCTAAAGCTGCTTTACATTTCTTTTTAAAAAGATCTATATGTTTTGTTTCAACATCGTTTTCAGATTTAATTTCTTTGATATTAGTTCCCTCTCCTATCAATGTTTTTAGATCCTCTGCGCTAAAGAAAGACTGTTTATCTCAATAGTTATAGTTCTCTTTCTGAGTCCCCTTAGTAAATCAACCTCCAGAGATTACTTTCTTCCAAATCTCATCATCACTTGTATTTTCGGTATTCAGTAAAGTAAATCCGTTTCTCTTTAATAGATCACCGTTATTTCTAATAACAGTACATCATTTGACTAATTTATCGAATTCATCTTTGTTTTTAGAGTCATAAGGTTTATCTAAGGCTTTTACACAATCCTCTTTGTGATGATTGGTATCAGAATGTGTTGGATTTTTTGTTCAGGTAATAGTGAAGCTTATTTCATTTCCCTGTTCTGGAGTTACCTTACCTTTTGCTATTGTGTGAACTTCCAACTTAAAGGCAGAACTTCCAGTAAATAAATCATTTGCTTTTCTATGTAAGGTATTTAGATGAGGATCTAATTCATGAACTAAAGAAAATTTAGATTCTTCATGTGTGGAACTAGAACTGATAACTTGATACCCTTGCGCTTCTATAGCCTTCTTAAATGTTCCTGAGTAAGGTGAATCAATATTTAAAGTGCTATGAAAATTATCTAGATATATCTTTACACCGCCACCTAATGAACCGAAAATAATTGATGGGATGCCAAAGAAATTAAAGGCATTTTCAATTAGAAATTTGTATCCTTCCATGATCTCTCTTTATTTGCCCTTTTGTGCATAAAGCAACTTAACTGCACATCAAAATGTTCTGCCTTGCAAAGGATTATTTGTTGTTCAATTATCAAAATCATTGCTACTTAGATAGCAGTAATCAGTTGACGGTGTATCTACTGTTATTTTTACATTTCCCTGTAAAGCTGACTTGATATAGTCAGAAGCTTTCATAGGCTTCATGCAGAACAGAGCTACTTCTTGGAAAGGATCTATTTCTGGTTTCTGACTATCAGTTACTCCATTAATAAATTGAGTAGTTAAATAGAAATTATTTCTTTCAAATGCTTTTTCTAATTCAGCTTTACATCTATTCTTGAATAGATCTATATGTGTTTTTGTAACTTCACTCTTATCTTTAATTCCTGTTTTTTCTGCTCCAATAATAGTGGTTAGATCATTGTCTTTAATAAATGATTGATCTTCTCAGTTATTCTTATCTCCTTCTTTCTTAAATCAACCTCCACCTATTACTTCCTTCCAATCTGATTCATCTTTATTATCATTTACATTGACATTAAGTGGTGTTAACTTATGTCTTCTTAGTACATGTTCAACTGTAGGAATAGTACATCATTCTCTTAATCTTGCAAGTTCCTTATATTCTTCACTGCCTTGTGTTTCTACTTGTGCTGAAACTTCTCTGTCTAAAGCAACGACACATGCTTGTCTTCAAGGATCTACATTTGAAGTATCTGGTTTTTGTACTACAGTAAGGGAGTAACTATTAGTTCCAACATTACTGTTGAATGTCTTATTTTTGAAAACAACCTGTGGACTATCCTTAAACTTAGTTCCCTTGTAATGAGTTAGAGAATCCTTAGTAGGATCTAGTCTCTCCATCAAAATATTCAGAACTATTTTTTCATCTGTATTTGCAGTTACTAGTGAAAAATCTTTCTTAGTTAATTCAGTTCCGTATGTTCTTCTAGTTGGAGTTTGTAGTTCTTCTGTTGGAACTGCAGGAATAGGATTACTATCAGTAGTAGTTTTTGTGGTTTCAGTATTAACACTCATGGTTCCAAAACCATGACCATTTTTTAGATATATTTTGGAGCCTACTCCTGCAGCTCCAGATGCAATACCAATAGCAGTTAAAGCTTTTGCAATAGTTGAGAATATAGACATGGTTTTTTCATTGAAGTTGGCGGCATTCTAAGAAGGATGATCTTTAGAAAAATAGTTATTAAGAATAAATCTCAAAAAGATAGAGTTATTAAAAGAGCAAAAAAGAACTTACTGGTCTAAATAGTGTTTTTAAGGGTTGAAAAAATGAATGGGGTATTAAATAGAAATTAACTTAAGGATAAATCTTTGTTTCCGCCTACTGTACAGAATCTTTTAACATCTTGGGTTAGTTGATATTTATTGGCATCACTATTCGTACTAGAAAAATCAGAAACTCCTTTCTTGTAATTATCTTCACAAACTTTATTTAAAGCGTTATTGGATGATGCTGTATTGTATCCTTCAGTCACACTACTGAATGCAGAGCTTAGTTGATTACCGCTTTGACCATTTGCTGTCTTTAAAGGATTCAATCTATTTTCGAAAACCCATTTCCATCAATTCTCATTAACTGCGTCATTAGCTACTAACTTATCTTTGTTTTTTGATCCCAGATGACTATCAGTGATATCTGAATTATTTCTCTTAGCTAATGTTTCGGCTAATGGTTCATTTCCTTTTTCTTTAGCTAAATCCGGTCTAACAGAACAGTAAGTTCAAATATTTTTTAGATATTTGGAGTTAATAACATCTGATGTATTCTTCTTTATAGCTGTTTCACATACTTTATTTAAATGTTGTGTATCGGCTAAATTATCGTTCTTAAATCCTTTATCTACTAATTTAAATTCAGAGCTTATTTCGTCTGCTTTTTTAGTTTGATCATTCTTTAAAACCTCAAAAACACTATCTCATCACTTCTTATTCTCATCTAACAAAGGATCTACAAACAAACTCTTGTTATCTCCTCCAATAGTTCCAACGTTATAAGAACTACTATTTTTAGACTGATCAATAGTAGTACAACTTATAGAAAGATAAGAATAACCCATGTAACCACCTCCTACAACTACTGCTCCAGCACCTAAAGCGGCTGCTCCTTTTACTGGATCCATTAATTACCTTCTAAAGAACAAAATTTAATTATTGTATTAACTTGCACTTTTTTATCTTCAGCTTCTTGGGTATCTGTCATTTTATAAGCATCTCCGCATACATCTTTTATTTTTGGTCTATTTTCAAAACTTTTATTTTTAAAAAAATTATGAAAGAGAGAATCTTTAGATTGATCAAAACTATTGTCTGTCAAAATCGTAGAATAATTTCCTAACCCAAAAAACTCCTGATCTCTTAATTCTCAAAATAAATTATTTTCTTCAATAGTTACAGATACAAATTTTTCTTTCTTGACTCATCCATATGAACTAACTGAACCTTCATAAGTTCTCTCTCCCGTTTCCTGTATCGTCTTTGGTTTAGTATCCAATGGAGAACAGTATCTCCAAACCTCCAATTCTAGATATTTACCATTTTGATAAGCTGAAGTCACATTCTCCTTCTCTTCTCCATAAACCGCCACACACTTATCCTTTAAATCTTTTCCACTTGTTACACTTATAAAGTTATGATGTAAAGCCCTGTTTTCATTTTTATCCTTGCTTCATCTATTCTTGTAAGATCAATCCCATCAAGCATCACTATTCTCTCCTACAAAATAAGCTTTCGTTTTCTCAGAATACTTGCCAACTAAATTATTTGCCGTAAAAGGTTTTCAATCAGGCTCTCCTGATGCAGAAAAAGTACTAAATCCGTAACCACCAACCGCTGTTAATACAACAGCTCCAGTTCCTGCAGCTGCCTTTACTGACACAGACATTTTTAACTTACAATACTTTTCTGCTTAAAAAACCTCGTCGAAACAAATAAGCTTCTTATCGATATCTTAAATAAAAAATTAATCTTCTTCAGACTCTGAATTTGATTAAGAATCTGCTTCAAACTTTAAACTTGCACTCTTTTCATTAGTACAAAATCTTTGCACATCATCCGCATATTTTTTCTTTTCAGAATCTCCATTATTAGTAAATTTCACAATATTCTCCTTATAAGCCGCATCACAAACCTTATTTAAAGCCGCTTTGTCATCCTTATCGTAACCTTTCGTAACTTTCTGAAATTCTTTTGAAGAAGCTCTATTGTTGCCTCCTTTCAAAGGCTTCAACTGTGAATCGTACTTAGAATTTCATCAACCCTCATTTTCTGAAATACTTGCAACCAAAAAACTCGCGTTATTTCCTAGAGAAGCTAAATTATTTGAAAACCAATAATCACTGCTATCTCCATCCTTTCTAACAATCTTTCCTGCCTTTTCCGCTTGTTCTATAGTTAAACAACTAGAGGAAGATGTCATATATGCAGCTGTACCAGCTGCGGCTGCCACAACGGCTACTGTTCCTGTTGCTACCACAGATAATTGAATAGATGTCATAGTTTAAAGGGGAAAATAAATGAAAAACACAAATAATCATCTCACATTAATTAGCAAGTAAAACAAAAATTATCAAAAATAAAAAAATTACAATCGTCTTAAATTTAGATTTTGATGTTTTCCGTTATTTCGTCTTTCGAAATATCACCTACGTTAACGTTTTTTATTACTCCTTTCCTTTTAAAGAACAGAACTTAAATACATCTAATTTAGGCGCGTTATTATCTTCTGTATCGCTTTCTTTTTTTGAATAAGCTAGATCGCAAACTTCTTTAAGGGCATCTCATTTATCTTTTTTATTTTTATCTACATATAACTTTTTGAATATAGATTGGGCATCGCCTGTTGCGCCAGTTCCTGATCTATCTCCTGAATCTTTAAAGAACAATTCATTTTGTTTTTTTCAGAAAAAATTATTTGAATCGTCTTTTGTGGAAATTAATTTACCTTGATGTAATTTTCCATAACTCTTTGCATCGGAATAATCTTTTTCAACAACTTTTATTGGCTCTTTTTCTAAGAAAGAGCAGTATTTAAATAAATCCTCTCTTAAATTAGATTTTGCGTTATCTATTCCTGATGTAACAATTTCTATTTCAGTAGACGCTTTCTTGTAAACTTCTTCGCAAACTTTGTTCAGAGCTTTCTTAGTTTTAGTTTGCGCTGGAGCTACCTTATGTTCATAAGCTCTATCAACCTGATCCTTAAAATCACTACTTTTACCATTATCTGTTCTGAAAACTGCGTAAGTTTGTTCTCACCAATTTTCGTTATTTTCTACCTTACCTCCTCCAGTGCTAGTTTCTATTGCTGTCGCTAAACCAAAAGGAGCAACTAAATAATCTCCATAAATTTTTCCTATCTCATTGTTGCTATAAGTCGTGAAATAGTTTTCTTCTTTAGTCAAAGGAATACACACAACTTCTCCGCCCAAAAGTGTCTTTACATAGAAACCTCCTCCAACTGTCAAAGCTAATCCGCCCACTGCTGCTCCTACTTTAAATAAAGCTGACATCTTTAATCCTGTTTACCTTGTAAAGAACAAAATCTTAAAGTCTCTTTGTCTTTTGTGCTGTCAAAAGTATCTTTATACCTATTTTCACATGCTGCTTTTAAATCTTCAACTGTTCTATCCTTTTCAGACTTTGCATAAAGAGTTTTGAAGCCCAAATTAGTATCGCTAGCTATTTTTCCTATACCTTCAATTTCCTTTGTTCCATCTTCGCTTTTCCTTTTATAAAAAGCTCTTGCTTGCCTTTCTCAGAAACCTTGATTTTCTCTATCGTGCACAGACACGAAGATTGCGCTCTTCTCTTTTCCAGATTTATCCTTATACTCATCTCTACCTTCCTCTTTTGCTTCGCTTATCGTTTTAGGATTCTTTCCATCAATAGAACAGAAAGTTCAAACATCCTTTTCATATTTAGCTTTTGTTCCTGCGTCATCTGTATCAGGATGCATATCAGTTTTAGTTGTTTTTGTTGAATAAGCGTCATTACATGCTGTCTTCAATTTATCTACACTATCAACGACATTCTTTTTAAATTCAGTACTAAATTCACTATCATTTTCAGCTTGAAGCTTATCAAATCTTTCTTTTCATCAAGAATCATTCCTATTATCAGAAGCATCCATAAAATGAAATTGAAAATCTTCTCCAAACTTCCCTGGAGTAGGATTTTGTATATGAATAGGCTCTTTGCCAAACAAAGTACTTACGCCATAACCCCCAACTGCCGCTAAAGCTGAAACTCCACCTCCTGCAGCTGCTTTTACTGGTAAAGACATTTCTAATTATGCTACTGGACTATTAACAAAACAAACTTTTTTAAAAATTTCAAATTCTGCTTCAGATTCTTCTCCTTTATAAACTGTTTCCTTCTTAGACTCGCATCAATTCTTTGCATAATCATAAATTTCTTTTGCCTCAGCAGTTGTAGGAGCTGTTTCTCCTTGTAATTTATTTACTTTGTCTTCTGTAGGTGCAGTCTTAGATATTCCTGTCATTTTCTTAATATTGTTTTTTAAATCTGTCTTATAAGTTGTTTCTTTATTTTGCTGAGTCAACCAACCTTTCATTTCTTCTTCTTTCTCCGCAATATATGACTTTTCAGTAAATTCTCGCTTTGCTTTAATAAAGTAAGTGTCATTGCTAAAAGCTCCTGCTGCATAAGCAGCCAAAGTTCCGCCGCCTCCTAATAATACTGCCCCGGCAGCTGCTCCAACTATTGCTTGTGTTGACATAATTTAAGTAGTTGGCATAGTTAAATTTCCTTTTCCTTCAACAGTACAAAAACTTTCTACATTTTTCTTTAATTTGTATTTATTTTGTTCTGAGTCTGATGATTCATCAGAAAACTTATCTTTTCCCTCTTTATATCTTTCTTCGCAAACTTTATTTAAAGCTGTGTTGGAAGACGAACTATATCCTTCATTTACTAAATTAAACTCAGTAGATAAATCGCTACTTGTTTTTTCTTTTCTAGGCTTGAATTTATTCTCATAAACTCAATTTCATCATTTTTCATTTACTTGTTCAGGAGAAGCTAACTTACCTTTGTTATCTCCCTCTTTTCCTAATTTGTAATCCTCTATGCCTGTTTTTCCCTCCAACGTCGTAACGACTGTTGGCTCATTACCTTTATCTTTTGCTAAATCTGGTCTAACAGAACAATAAGTTCATACGTTTTTTAAATATTTAGAGTTAACTATTTCTGTTGCTTTAATAGCTGTTTCACATACTTGATTTAAGTGTGTATTGCTTGTTCCTGCTTTTTGAAATGATGATGTTACTTCACTAAATTGAGAACTTATTGTATCCGACTTAGTTTTTTTATCATTCACTAAAACTCCATAAACTTTGCTTCATCACTTCTCATTCTCCTCCAATAAAGGATGCACAAACTTATCAAAGTCATCTTTCGCGACACCATTCTTATAATCATCCGGATTACTAGAATCAGCTATAGTTATGTAACTGACAGAGAAATACGCATATCCGAGATAACCACCTCCTATTAAAGCACTTCCAGAACCAATAGCTGCTGCTCCTTGTAATGGATTCATTAATTGACCTTATAAATTACTTTTAAAGAAAGTAAAAACGAACTGACTGGCTTTTAATTTGAATTCAAAAAAAGCAAACAAACTATTTTTTTAAAAGAATAAATTTAACTACTTGTTGAAAAAACTAATATTGAAAATTTATCTTTTGCTGGTTTTTTAAAAACTAGGAAATGCCTTTAAATCTTGTCTACAAACTAATCACTATCGTAATCATTATCATGACTAGCAGCAGGATTTTCATTAAAAATTAAATTTGCATCGCTTTCATTAGTGCAAAACTATCTTACATCTCCTGCATATTTTTCATTTTCGGTGCTAGTAATAATCTCTCCAAAATTCTTCTTATAAGCTGCATCGCACACTTTATTCAAGGCTTTTTCGTCGTCCCTATCATAACCTTTTGTAACTTGCTTAAATTGACTTGAAGAAGCTCTGTTAACATCGCCATTCAAAGGTTTCAATTGAGAATCGTACTTAGAATTTCATCAAGACTCATTTTCCAAAATATTTGCGATCAAAAAACTCGCATTATTTCCTAAAGAAGCTAAATTATTTGAAAACCAATAATCGTTTCTATCTTCATACTTCTTAACAATCTTTCTTGCCTTTACAGCTTGTTCTATAGTTAAACAACTAGAAGAAGATGTCATATATGCAGCTGTGCCAGCTGCGGCTGCCGCAACAGCTACTGTTCCCGTTGCAGCAACAGATAATTGAATGGATGTCATAGTTTAAAAGGGGAAAATCAATAAAAACGTAAATAATCATCTCACATTAATTGGTGAGTAAAACTAAAATCATCAAAAATAAAAAAAATACAACCGCCTTAAATTTAGATTTTGATATTTTCTTTTCTTAAACTTTGCTCAAGAACAAACTTACTCTAAACAATAAATTCACTTATATTTAAAAAATTAAAATTATCCCGATCCTTACAAAGAGCAAAACTCAAGTTCTCTGCAATGAAGTCGTGATTATTTACCTTTTAAAGAACAGAATTTAAGTAATTCGGCATCTGTTGTTGAACCATCACTCACAGTTGATTGTTTCTTATAAGCCTCTTCGCAAACATTTTTTATTGTGTCTTCTTGACCCTTATTTTGTTTCTTATATAAAGCTTTAAAAATAGATTTTTCTCCCGCATTTAATTCCGTTTCTTTAAGTCCAAAAAAATAAGTGTTTTGCTCATCTCAAAATCTTTGATTTGCGGGATCTGCAATATCTATAAGCACATCTTCTTTAGTTTTCGCAAATGTATTATTTTTTCTTGATACATCATCTGCTTTAACCTCTCTTAAAGTCTTAGGCTTATTTCCGAAAATTGAACAATATCTTCAAACATCTTCTTCTGAATATTTAGTATTGTCAGTTTTAGCAGAGCTACTTACAACCACATTTGCTTTTTCATCTGCATAAGCTTCACCGCAGACTTTTTTAAGAGATTTATCTACTCCAGAACCGCTCTCTAAACTTTTAAATTTACTTAATGGTTCATGTCTATTTGCGGAAGAATCTCTCGTGTCCTTTTCATATCTATTCTTAAATACTCAGTTCCATCACTTATCATTTTCAGATCCATTGCTTTCTGCAAAATATCTTTTGTAATCTTCTCCATATTTTCCTGTTGCAGGGCTCTTTAAACGAACACAGTGTGGTTCTTGTGCATCAAGCAAAAACTTAGCTCCAACTCCTGTTCCTCCTACTACTACAGCTGTTGCACCTAATGCCGCCGCTCCTTTGACTGTTGCGCTCATGCTTTTCTAATAAATTTCTAAGTATTAATTAACTACCCTGTTGTTCCTTAACAGGAATCAAATAACAGAACATTTTTATATCCTTATCTGATGCTTGAATGGAAGAAGAATCTTGGTTCTTATCAGAACCATATGCTTCTTCACATTTTTCTTTAATAGTTCCTGGTTTTTCTTGACCTTTCTTTCCATATAAACCTTTAAATATTGATCCAGTAGCGTGTTCTCCAGAATATTCGCCCTTACCAAAAAATTCTTTATTCCTTAGTTCTCAGAATTTGGAATTATCATCATTCTTAGCCAAAACCGCTTTATCTTTATGAGCTCCTCCTAATTTATCCTTATGATCTGATTCAGTAAGTAATTTTGGCTTCCCTTCTAATAAAGAACAATAAGTTCAAACATTGTCTTCATAATTTTGTTTTGTATTCCAACTCGTTGTTTGTTCCTTAAATGCAACATCACAAACCTTATTTAAAGCATTATTGCCTGTTCCGTATCCAGAAGTAATAGCTGTTTTTTGAAATTCAGTACTTAATTTACTTGTTGCATCACTTTCGCTTTGTTTAGAAAATAACACCTTATACTTTTCATTTCATCATTCTTCATTTCTAGAATTATCAGGATCTACTAAATATTTAGCATTTGTTTTTCCGAAAGTACTATTGGCATAAGAAGTAGATCTTTGTTCTACAGTAAAAGGAGGTTCTCCATATTCTCTATTAAATAAAAAATAACCTCCGGTTGTTCCTCCTATTGCTACAGCAGTTCCTGCTGCTACTTTTGCTGGAACATTCATAAAGCTATTTACCTTCTAGAGAACAAAATTTAAAAACATTCGCTTGTGTCGCAGTTGGTTTGTTTTCTTCTTTTGTTGTTTTGACAAAATAAGCTTCTTTGCATATCTCCTTTACTATAGATCTAGAATGACTATTTCCAGATTCGTATAAAGCATGAAATAAGGAATCAGTATCTTTATTTATTCCACTTGATCCTTCAGCAGTAATTCCTTGATAACGACCAATGCCAAAAAATCTATCTTGTTGTATTTGTCAGAATCAATCATTATTTTCATCTGTCACTGATATTAGTTTTGTTCCTTGAGTCTTGCCATATGAATCATCCTGAGCTTGATAAGTAGTAGAATCCTTTTCTTGTACTGTTGTCGGCTTTCCTGCAAAACCAGGAGAACAATATCTTCATACATCCCTTTCCAGATATTGAGTTTCACTAGTTGTTTTTGAAATCTCTGAAATTTGTTTTTTATATGCCTCATCACATTTTTCTTTTAACTTTTTCCAATCATCCAAAACATCTTTAAATCCAAATCCTGGTCTTTTACTTTCATCAGAATCATTCTTATCTTTAGATCATCTATTCTTCAAAGACCAACTTCATCAATTCTTATTTTCGTCTGTCGCTCCAACAAAATAGTGTCTGTAATTATCTGCATATTTACTACTTAATGTCCCGTCATCCAAAGAAATATGTGTTCATGAAGGTGTATTTCACAAAGTACTTACACCATAAGTTGTTGCTCCTGCAACTAAAACTGTTCCTAAAGCTGCGGAAACTTTAACTGGATCCATTAACTAATCTCCTTCTTTTCCAATGAACAAAACTTAAAGACATTTCCTTTTGTTGTTTTTGGTGTTGTGCCAGTTGAACCCTCTTGTAAAGCATATGCTTTTTTGCATGTTTCCTTTATATTTCCTTGATCAGGTTTTCCCTTAGTTGAATAAAGTCCATGAAATAAAGAATCGGTATCTGCTGATAAATCTTTCCCTATTCCTTTATTGCCCTCTCCACCTTCAAAAAATTCTTTATTTCTTGTCTCTCAGAAAATGTCGTTTCCTTTTGTACCAATTAATTTGGATTCATATTTTTTGCCATATGATGTATTACCTGAATAACTCTCTCCTTTTGTTTCGCCAATAGTTTTAGGAGCTTCTCAGAAGAAAGAGCAATACTTGAATAAATCTTTCCTTAAATTCTCTTTGTTATCGTCTGAATCACCGGCCCTTTTGAAAATATCAGTTTTGGTTTTGCCATAAACAGTCTCGCAAATTTCGTTTAATGCTTTCTCATCATTATTTAATATCTGTCCAGAAGTTTTATAAGGATGCTTAATATTGGAACTCAAGAAATCGGCACTCAAAACATTCTTGCCTTTCAAATCAGACTTCAACCTTCTATAAGACCATTCTCATCAATTCTTATTATCTTTTGGTTTATCTGAATTTTCAGAACTGCTTGTCAAGCCGTAAGGAGAAATTAAATAATTTCCATACAATTCGCCCACTTTATCATTGCTAGACGAATAGGTTGTAGAATAATTTGTGTCTTTAGACAAAACAACAAAATCACTCGGCATAGGATCCATAACACTATAAATTCCGTATGTTGTTCCTGCTGTCAACAAAGCCGCTCCACCAACCGCAACAGCAGCTTTAGCTAAAGACATAAGACTCTTATTATTCCTTTCCTTTTAAAGAACAAAATTTAAGCACATCTTCTTTTTTTGCCTTATCTCCATCTGTGTCGCTTGATTTCTTGGAATAAGCTTTTTCACACGTTTTTTTAAGTGCGTCTCATTCATTCTTCTTTTGTTTGTCTTCGAATAATTCTTTGAATTTAGGGCTTTCTTCTGTTAATCCACTACCTGACCTATCTCCAGTTTCTTCAAAGAACAATTCATTTTGTTTCTTCCAAAATTTATCGTTCTTTCTGTCTGTTGTAGAAATTAACTTGCTACTATATTTTTTTCCGTAACTGTCTGCATCAGTGTATTCGCTCTCAGAAACTTTTATTGGTTCTTTCCCTAAGAAAGAACAATATTTAAATAGATCTTCCCTTAAATTCGATTTTGTATGTCCGGTGTCTGATGCAGAAGTTTCAATATCTGTTGATGCTTTTCCATAAACTTCTTCGCAAACTTTGTTTAAAGCCTTTTTTGCTTCCTGCGTCTGTGATACCGCTGTTACTCTATTGTCATAGGGTCTATCAATTCTGTCTTTAAATTCACTACTCAAACCTTTATCTTTCTTAAAAACTTCATATGTTTGCTCTCATCACTTCTTATTGTCTTCTACAGCCTTTCCAGAACTACTATTACCTGTTTTTAAAACTGAACCAAAAGGAGCAACTAAATAATCACCATACAACTTCCCTACTTTTGTAGAACTGGCATTATAGGTACTTGAATAACCATCCTCTTTAGTTAAAGGAATACACAATACTTCTTCTCCCAAAAGAGTTTTTACATAAAAGCCCCCCCAATTGTCAAAGCTATTCCACCAACAACTGCTCCTGCTTTAACTAAAGCTGACATCTTTAACTTTCTTGTTTACCTTGCAAAGAACAAAATCTTAAAGTTTCTTTGTCTTTTGTGTTGTCAAAACTTTCTTTATACCTTGTTTCACATGCTACCTTTAGAGAATCGACTGTTCTATCCTTTTCCTGCTTATCATAGAGTGTCTTGAAACCCAAATCGCCATCTTTTGCTTCTTGTCCTATTCCTTCAATTTCCGTTTTTCCGTCTTCGCCTTTTCTTTTATAAAAAGCTCTTGCTTGTCTTTCCCAGAAACCTTGGTTTTCTTCACTATGGACAGAAATTAAGTCATTTTCTTTTGTTTTTCCAGATTTGCCAGAATACTCAGTTTTTCCGTCTTCTCCCGCTTCTCTTACAGTTTTAGGTTTCTTTCCATCAATAGAACAGAAAGTTCAAACATCTTTTTCATATTTCTTTTTGTCTGCATTTTCTGAATCGGGATGCATATCATTCTTTGTAGTTTTTTTTGTATACGCATCACTGCAAGCCTCTTTAGGCCTTTCAAAACTATTAACAGTTTTCTGTTTAAATTCAGTGCTAAATTCACTATCTTTTCCAGATTTATGCTTTTTAAATCTTTCTTTTCATCAAGAATCATTCTTATCATCAGAGGCATCCATGAAATGAAATTGAAAATCTTCTCCAAACTTTCCTGAAGTAATTGTTTGTATATGTATTGGCTCTTTCCCAAACAAAGTACTCACTCCATAACCTCCAACTGCTGCTAAAGCCAAAACACTGCCACCTGCAGCTGCTTTTACTGGAATAGACACAAAAATTATTAAACCGCTATTTTAGTCACAAAACAAACTTTTTTAAATCTTTCAAACTCCTGCTTATTTTGACCATCTGCATCATTGTAAACAGCATTCTTTTTGGATTCACATCATGCTTTTGTATAATCATAAATTTCTTTTGCTTCTTGTTCTGTTGGTGGAGTATCGCCTTGTAACTTATCTACTTTAGTACTTTCTGGAGCAGTAGAACCAACTACTCCTGTCATATTGCTTATATTGTCTTTTAAGTTCTTTTTGTAATCATTTCCTTTATCTTTTTGAATTAATCATTTCTTCATATTGTCTTCCTGATCTGCAATATATTCTTTATCTGTTAATTCCCTTTTTGCTTTATTGAAATAATCGTCTTTATTAAAAGCCCCTGTAGCATAAGCAGCTAAAGTTCCTCCTCCGCCTAACAATGCCGCCCCGGCAGCTGCTCCAGCTATTGCTTGAGTGGACATTATTTAATTAGTTGGTATTGTTAAATTTCCTTGTCCTCCCCTAACACAAAAGCTTTCGACATTCTTTTTAAGTTTGTTTTTTTGTTCATCAGCATCGCTTGCACTGCTTGGAAATTTATCTTTTGTTTCTTTATATTTAGCCTCACAGACTTTATTTAGTGCTGTAGTTGTTGTGTCGTCATATCCTACAGTTGACCCACTAAAATCGCTATGTAAAGTTGTTTTCTTAGTTTCATCTTCTTTAATCGGTTTCAATCTATTTTCATAAACCCAATTTCATCACTCTTCATTTGCTTGATCTGCTGAAGCTAATTGATCCTTATTTTCATTAACAAATCCTAACTGTCCTGAAGTAAATGTAGGGTTTTCTTGTGTTTTCAAAGTCTTCTTAACTTCAGGCTCGTTTCCTTTTTTCGAAGCCAAAACTGGCTCAATAGAACAATATGTTCAAACATTTTTTAGATATTTAGAGTTAATTGTTGTTGTCTTAATAGCAGTTTCGCATACTTTATTTAAGTGTGTTGAGCTAGCTTCATCTTTTTGAAAGCCATGTGTTACTGCATTAAATTGGGAACTTATTGTTTCTGATTTACTTTCTTTATCACGTTTCAAAAATAAATACGCCTTCTCTCATCATTTCTTGTTGCTATCCAACAAAGGATCAACAAATTTATCTAAGTCTTCTTTTGCTATACCGTTAGAGTAATTAGCCTTATTGCCGGATTTATCTATTGTTGTGCAACTAACTGAAAGATGTTCATAACCAAGATAACCTCCTCCAATTAATACACTCCCTGCGCCAATAGCTGCAGCTCCTTTAGCAGGGGTCATTAGTGTTCTAACTTAATAAATATGAATGTGCTAGTTTTTAGTTGAAATAGCCTTAAATATAAAAATAACACATGAATTATATAAAGAAGGGTCGTTTTGCCTGCGAAATTTTAAGAATAAATTGCAAATACTTAGAAAAACTACAAAAAAATAAGCAGCCAATTGCTAGACTACAATTTCGATGTAAAAAAGACTTTCTATCTAATTAAAGTCATTTAAATGAAAACTTCAAATTAGAAAAGTTATATTTGAAAGGATAAATAAAAACACTAATGGCTCTTATAAAAGCAATAGTTATAGGAGGGAGTTTGGTCGCTATTGGAGGTGGAGGGGGTTACTACATTTTTACTTTATTTGATGAGCCAGCACCAAAGGTTTCTATAAAGGAAGCGATCGCAGGAAAATTTGGTGATGATTTCCAACTACATTTCATGGATGCAACGGGAAATGAAAATGACATTTGATGACAAACTAGATTTGAACACATAGAGTCTATTGGGACTTTGCAAAATAATGGAAAAACAAACGAAGATGAACTTCTAAGTGATGAATTCAAAAAGAACGTCATAAATAACATTGAAAAACTAAAAGAAGTTTGTAGAACTGCGTATGGAAAAGCTACAAGTGAAATACATATTCCAGGAGACACATCAAGCGACAAAGAAAATAAGAAAAAGTACGAACAAAACATATGATCCTTTTGCTCTATAGAAGGTTCAATGCCAATTACTGTTGAATCTTCTGAACAAGATGAATACAAGAAATACAAAACAGATGGTACTGACGTTGCTAAATTTGGAGGAACAAAAAAAGAGTCTCTAATTTCAACCAAAGACGGGAAAAATAACTTATTCTGGGAAATACAGGCTAAAGCTTTCTTTGCAGGAAAGATAAATTTAAGTGAAAATTCATCACCGTTCAAAACCTTAAAAGAAAAAACAGTAAAGGCTCTTAAAGAAGTTTGCGAAAGTAAATATCAAAGTACGGGAACGGAACAAGACACTCTAAAAGTCTGCTCTTTAAAAGGGAAAAATCATGCCGGTAATTAATTTTCAATAAACAAAAAATAAAACTCCAACAGCAATTCCTAATTTGACTCGTTATTCCGCCTATCACAAAAAAGTAGATTAACCGTTTTTATCTAACAGTTAAAAAATGCAGTTTGTGCAAAAGTAACTGAAAAAAATAAATGATTTTACTCGGGTATTTCTAGAACTCCTTCTCCTCCGATAGTACAAAACCTTTCTACATCTTTTTTAAGTTTGTGTTTGTCATCACTACTTGCTGTTGAACTATCTGGAAATTTATCTTTTGTTTCTTTATATTTAGATTCACAAACTTTATTTAATGCTGTGATATTTGAAGCGTGATATCCTGCATCTACTGTGATGAAACTACTATGTAAGGTTTCTTTTCACTATCGCTCTCTTTAATCGGTTTCAATCTATTTTCATAAACTCAATTCCATCATTCTTGATTTTCTTCGTCTTTTGAAACTAACTTACCCTTATTGTTCTCAACTGATCCCAATTGCCCAGACGCAATAGAAGAATCTGATTTAGTCTTTAAAGTCTTCTTAACTTCAGGCTCGTTTCCTTTTCTCTCAGCTAAATTTGGCTGAATAGAACAATAAGTTCAAACATTTTTTAGATATTTAGAGTTAATTGTTGTTGTCTTAATAGCGGTTTCGCAAACTTTATTTAAGTGTGTTGTGCTTGTTCCATCTTTTTGAAAGCCGTGTGTTACTTTATTAAATTGCGAACTTATTGTTTCTGGTTTACTTGACTTATCATGCTTCAAAACTTCGTACACCTTCTCTCATCACTT
Source organism: Candidatus Mycoplasma haematohominis (assembly GCF_902712995.1). Lineage (GTDB taxonomy): Bacteria > Bacillota_I > Bacilli_A > Mycoplasmatales > Mycoplasmoidaceae > Eperythrozoon_B > Eperythrozoon_B haematohominis. Next base: position 130,726 of record NZ_CACTIB010000031.1, on the reverse strand, counting down.
CTTATTACTATCTAACAGAGGATCAACAAATTTATCTAAATCATCTTTTGCTAAACCGCTGGCGTAATTAGTCTTATTGCCAGATTTATCTATTGTGGTGTAACTAACTGAAAGATGTTCATAACCAAGATAACCTCCTCCTATTATTACACTCCCAACTCCTACAGCGGCTGCTCCTTTTATTGGATCCATTAACTAGATTGTTTTTCCAAAAAACAATATTTTTTTAAATCAGTTTCGGTTACCTTTGTTTTTTCTGTGAACGACTCTCTATAGGCATCTGAACAAGTTTCTTTAACTGTCTTATTATTCTTTTTTCTATTTTTAAAAACGTTTTGTGAATTTGCTTCGTCCTGTTCGTCTTTAAATTTCCTTTCTTTTAGATCTCAAAACCACTGATTAGACAAAGTATCGACAGAAATTAAACCGTCTTTATGTTGCTTTCCTCATGTTTCTTTAGAACTATCGGTAACTAAACTTTTCTCAGAATTATCCTTTGAATCTGACAGAGAAACAGGTTTTTGTCTATTTGGAGATATAGAACAAAATTTTCAAACATCTTCTTCTTTATATTTGTCTATTGCAGGTTCTGAAATTGTCTTTACTACATTTACTTTATCGCTTTTAAAAGCGGCATCACAAACCTTATTTAAAGCTTTTTCAGGGCTAGAGTCTTCCGCTTGGTAAGCTACTTCAACTGCTCTAAATTTTGCGCTTAAAGTATCAGGTTTATGACTCTTCAATGATTTATATGATCATTCTCATCAATCTTTATTTTTTGATTCAGTCAATTTATTAGGATCAACTAAATAATCCCCATATGAATAACCATACTTACCATTTTCATATTTATCAGTAGTTCCAAAGCCTGAAATAGAAGACAAAACATCGCATTCCGGCATAACATTGACAGAGATATAAACAACATAAGTTGTTCCTCCAATTAATAAAGCTCCTGCGCCTACTCCAATAAATAACTTAATTGGATCCATAGTAACTACAATCTAGATAGCCTCTAAACAAGCGTTTTCAAATGTATCCCAAAAAGGAATTTTCTTTAACTGTTCATCTGTAAATTGCATTTTTATTGGTAATAAAGGGTAATCTTTTGTTCAATTGCATCATCTGTTTACATATTCAGCTGTTGCATTAAAAGCATTAGTATCTGTTTTCGCTTCATATACTCGAGGCTTTGAAACAAAGCCGTAAGCAACTGGAAAATCCATTCTCCTAATATTTTCGTCCAAAAACCTAAGATAATTTCCCCCTTTACTTGGATCATTCAAAAGTTTTTTCACATCATCTACTGTTGGCGGTTTCTTTTTATTTCCTATGTAATTAAATTTTCCTCCGTACATTACATATTCATGAAAATTGAAATACTTGCCATCTGTCCTAACGCTTGAAGTATCAAAAGCTCCTGCAAAATAAGCAATCATAGTTCCGCCGCCTCCGACCACAAAAAAAGCCAAAGTTGTAATTAAAAGAGGAGAACTCATCTTTATCTAAAGAAAAGAATATTATCCTAACCCTTCCAGAGAACAAAACTTAACTACTGTCGCTTCTTGAGCTTTTTCAGATAAAGAATCTTGACTTTCTTCCATTAAGTAAGCTTTTTCGCATATATCCTTGATTTTCTTTCCTTGCCCATTATCTAAAAAATTTTTAAAGAGAGAATCTTTTGTTGCGTCTATGGTTCCCGCTTTAGAAGGCCCATAGATTCCTCCTCCAAAAAATTCTTGATTTCTTAATTTTCAAAATAGATCATTTCCTTTAACTGAAATTAGCTCTTGTTTTTTCTTATTTCCGAAAGAACCAGACACTGAATTGTAAGTTGTCTCTTTTGCTTCGCTTATTGTTTTGGGCTTAGTTTCCAATGAAGAGCAGTATCTCCAAACCTCTGACTCTAGATATTTATTTGTCTCTTTAGTGCTTTTGACATCTCCTTTCGTAGTTGCATAAGCTTTTTTGCACTCACCTTTTAAAGCATTCCCGTTTAATACACCAGCAAAACCATAATGAACAGTCTCACTTTCATTTTTATCTTTCTTTAATCTATTTTCATAAGATCAATTCCACCAAGCATCGCTATTTTCCCCTACAAAATAAGCTTTTGTTTTTTCAGCATACTGTCCTGTTAAAGAAGTTGATTCAAATGGTTTTCAGTCTGGCTCCCCGTCAGAGAACAAAGTACTTATTCCATATCCGCCACTTGCCGCTAATACTACTCCAGCTCCAACAACACCAGCTGTCTGTAAAGAGGTCATAATTATTTACCCTTTAAAGAGCAAAACTTAAGCAAGTCAGCTTCTACAACTTCACTATCGTCGCTTGTTGTTTTTGTATATCCTATAGCGCAAGTGTCTTTTACTGTGCCATTTCTATTCTTAAACAAATTTGTAAATAAAGTTTTTACTCCATTCAAATCCTCTTGTTTAAGCCCAAAGAAATGTCTATTTTGTTCTTCTCATAATTTCTCATTTCCTTTATATGAAATGTCTATAAGTTTTTCCTTTTTAGTTTTTGCAAATTCATTGCTATTCCCTGCATCCGAAGAGTTTACTTCCTGTAATGTCTTAGGCTTATTTCCAAATATAGAACAATATCTTCATACATCTTCTTCTGAATATTTATCTGTAGCTCCATTAACTTGACTTTTACCTACCACTTTACTTGAAGTGTCTGAACCTTCTTTATAAGCATCCCCACATACTTTCTTTAAAGAACTTGCTGAACCAGAACCACTAGTTAAATTTAGAAATTTAGTTAATGCAGCATGCTTGTTTGCAGCAGTATCTTGCTTATCTTTCTCATATCTATTCTTAAATACTCAGTTTCATCATTTGTCATTACTTGAATCAGTATCGTCAGCAAAATATCTTTTGTAATCCTCGCCATACTTCCCGCTTTGAGGTGTTTTCAACCTCACACAATTAGGTTCCTGAGCATCAAGTAAAAACTTAGCACCAACACCAGTTCCTCCTACTACTACAGCTGTAGCGCCTAATGCCACTGCTCCCTTAATTGCTGCACTCATATTTTTTCCTGAAATTTTCTAAATAAACCAATTCTAAAAAAGCCTAATTTATATTTGTTATATTTTGACTTTGTTGTGTGATTAGTTTATTTATTAATCACAATTTCGTAAGACAAAAAATAATTATCTAAATTTGAAAAACAATTCAACTTTCAAAAGATTAAATGCTACTTTTTTAAATAAATATATTCAAAAACAGACTCTAATTCTCATTAAAAATTGAAGCTTAACTTCAATTATTAATCGAATCTTTAACAGTTCATTTATTTGATGGCACAACTCAAAATACAAATATGGATTGAAACATAGTACGCTACAGTTTAGGAGGTGTTACTTTAGTCGGAAGTGTAGTAACAGCTATAGTTTTTCAGCAAAGATCGCTTAATTCAAAAGATGAAAAAACCGATGCGGAAAAACCCTATGCTGCTCTTCATAGATGAACCACTCAAAACAAAAGAACATATATAGGGAACAATAAAGGAGAAATAAAGAAACAATTGAATAATTTCAAACTACATTCACAAGGCGCTCAATACAAAAATATAATAGTTCAAAAATTTGATCATATGAAGAAAAGTCTACCAGAAAGCACACTTGAAAAAAAACAGATAAATAAAGCTCAACCCAATAGAGAAAAAGAATCGGAAGAATGAGCTGATTTCGTTAAACAATGATGTGAAATTAAAGCTAGAGATGAAACAATAAAACTAGAAGAAACTTCAGGTATTTACAAAGATGTACAAACTGATGGAAAAATTAAAGAAGACTTAGAAACATTTAAAGAATTGTGTACAAACCCCGCCTAATTTTCTTTCATTTAATTGATATTTTTTAGAGAATAATAACCATCATCTTGTTTATCTAATACGGCTAAGGAAGAGCAATATCTAGCTAAAGATATAAGTAAAAAGAAGTGTTATTAATTTCTTAAAAGATACTTCCAAAAATAAAGAATGAGTAATTTAGGTTTCAAATTAGGTGGTGGTGCAGTTGCTTTAGTGATAGGTTCAGCTACTACTTACGGAATAAAAGGGAGATTTTGAGATGATTTCATGACAACAAGTGATCCTAATGATTGAAATAGAGTCGGTTTCAAGTTTGAAGACGCTTTTAAAGGAAAAGTAAAGTCAACAAAAGCAGCTACATACTATGAATTGAGCGAGGAAGAAAAAAATGATTGAGAAGATAGATTTGCAACCTTTTGATCTAACAGTCACAAAATAAGGGGAGAAAGATTTCGTGGCTTGATCATTACTGAACAGACAGAGAAAGTATGGGATAACAATTCTCATTTAACAAAGTGAAAAGATCAAATGGACGAAAAAATAAAAAAAACGAAAGAAAAAAAAGAGATGGAGTTTATGAATAATTTTTATCAAGAGTGCAAGAAAGTATCTGAGTTTGTGCTCGAAAAAGAAACAGATAAAAATTACTGAAAAGATAAAGTTAGAGAGTATTTAGGTAATGTGAGCGAGGAAGAAATTGTGAAATATTTCAGAGACGCTTGAGTTGGGTGTTCAAATAATGGAAGCAGCACTGATATAGATAAAAATTGACCTTATGCAGAAAAAATAAAAGACAAGGAAGCTAAAGGAGAATGAAAAGATATGACCAGAAGTTATTTATCATATCGATCTGTATCTAAAGCCAAATAAAAGAAATTTTTTATCTAAGCAGGAATTACATCAAACGAACAATACTGCTTAACATTTGCTAAATTTAAATCATTATTTCCTGTAGAACTAGAACTCTTTTTATAAGCAGCTTCGCACTGATCTTTTATATTAGATCTGTTATCTGGTTTGTTCTTATTGTCATCATAAAATTTTTTGAAGAAAGAATTTGCTGTAGCTGTGTTGCCTGATTTGTCTCCGCTTTCTGAGAAAAACTCTTCGTTTCTTGCCCTTCAGAAAAATTCGTTCCTTAAATCTTGAGTAGAAATGAAATTGTGAGTTTTTTCTACTCCAAATGTATTTGCTTCATACTTCTCTTTCTTCTTAGAATTTTCAATTGTTACTGGTTTAACTATAAATACAGAACAATAATTCCACATATCATTTTCATATTTAGAATTATTACTTGAAAAATGTGTTTTTTCTTTCTTTAGAGCTGTCTCACAAACCTTATTCAAATGCTTATCACTTGTTTCTGTATTGGAAGAATAAGCTTCAGTAACTTTAGAGAACTCCGTACTTAATTGATCTTTTGAAGATCAGAAGAAAATATATTTAAAAGTTCATTCTCATCATTGTTTATTACTTGAATCATTAGGATCAACAAAGTATTTCTGCTGTACATTTCCAATTGTGTTAGTTGTATAAGTAGAAGCTAAGCTTCCATTCAATTGAGAAACAGTAATATAAGTTGGCATATCAGGGACATAGAAATAACTACCAACCCCGAAACCTGTTCCAATTAATGCAGCAATAACTGCTCCGGCAGCAATTGCAGGTTTAGCTATAGCCATATTCTTATTGACTAGTTTTTTCTGGAATTAGATAACAAAACAATTTAAGATCTGCATCCGTAAATTTATTGCTTGGAGAGGTTGTTGTCGTTGAATAAGCTATCTCGCAAGTCTTCTTAACAGTATCATTTGCTCCTCTATCTTTCTTGTTATATAAAGTTTTAAAAATAGACTCATTGGATGCTTTTGAACCTAAATTTCCATATCTAACCTCTCCAAAAAACTCCTTGTTCCTTCTGTCTCAAAAAGAATTATTGGATGTATCATCTTCAGATTTAACAGAAACTAACTTACCATTGTGTTCTGCTTTAGTGCCGAACTTATTTGAATAAGTTGTTTCGCTTGAAGAAACCATCTTTGGCTTCGCTTCAAATATTGAACAGAAAGCTCAAATATTCTCTTCATATTTATCTTTATTATTGAAATTTGCTTCCTTAAAAGAACTTTTGCAAACCTGATTTAAAGCTTTATTGTCAGCGCCAAAAGATTTATCTATCTTAGTTTTCTTAAAGTTTTCGTATCTATTGTTATCTTTAGTTTCTTTATCCTTACTTCACTTATTAAATAAAGCAGATCATACGTCTTTATTCTTAGAACTATCAGGATCTAGAAGATATATACCATACTTGCGACCAAAAGAATTTGCATCTGTATATGTCTTTTCAAAGTCTGATGAATAGGCAAGAAGTCTAGTTTCAGTATCAATTAAGTTGTCATATATTAAATAACCTCCTCCGCCTAAAACTCCTGTTGCTAATGCGGCTGCAGATGCAACTTTGGCTACTGACATTTATTCCTGTTTTCCTTGAAGGGAGCAAAACATTAGAGTATCTTTACTTCTTCCTGCTTTTACTTTAATTAAATTCATAATAATTTCTCCAGGCTTTTAATTAGAACCACAATATACATATAAATATACCTTTTAATAGAAATATTTACGGTTATGTAGAAATAACTAATTAAAGAAAAATTGTCTAATTACTAAAAACTAATACTAAGAATTATTGAGCTCTGCCCTTATATAAGACCTGAACTCCACATCAGAAACCTTTTCCTTGAGCAGGTTGATGTGTATATCAGGTGTAATCTTCTACATATTCAAGAGAGCAAGTTAAACCTTTGGATTTACTTGATTCTCTTACTTGCGATTTCAAATTATTTCTTACATATTCTTCTGCTTTCATAGGTTTTGTACAGAAATATGCCGCTTCAAAGAAACTATCTACTTTCAGACCTGAAGAAGGATTAGTTGCTCCTGAGAGGAAATATTTAGAAAGCGGAAAGTTTTTTATTTCAGGGGATTTATTAAGTTCTGCTCTGCATCTTTCTTTAAATACTCCTATATGTGAATCAGTTACATCACTTTCTTCTTTTATCTCCTTAATACTATTTGAGTCTCCTATTAGTTTCTTTAAGTCATCTTCACCGAAGAAAGATTGTTTTTCTCAATATTTGTAATCTGTACCTGTAGTTCCCTTAGTAAATCATCCTCCAGCTATTACTTGCCTTCAAATAGCATCATCATTGGTATTCTCTGTATTTAATAAAGTAAAGCCATTTCTTTTTAATAGGTCTCCATTACTCTGTACTACAGTACATCACTTAATTAACTTCTCTAATTCTTCTTGATCCTTAAAGTCAAAAGGTTTTGCTAGAGCCTGTTCACAATCTTTTTTGTGATTATTTATTTCTGATGTTTTTGGGTCTTGAGTTCAAGTAATTGTGAAATCTATTTCCCTTCCCTCTTCTGGAGTTACTTTTCCTTGCGCAATTACTTTCTTTTCTAAATTAAATCCAGAGCTTCCATTAAATAAATCATTTGATTTTCTACTTAGAGTATTTAGATGAGGATCTAATTCATGTATTAAAGAAAATTTGGAATCCTTATCTTCTGTGCTTGAACTAATAACTTTGTAGCCTTTCTCTTCTATTGCTTTCTTAAATGTACCGAAATAAGATAACTTGATATTTAATTTTCCAGAAGAAGATTCAAGGTATATTTTTACTCCGCCTCCTACAGCTCCAATAGAAACTGATGGTATTCCGAAGAAATTAAATGCATTTTGAAGCAATGCTTTATAGCCCAACATAATCTAAACCAAGTCACTATTCAAATCCTTCTACTTACCTCTAGAAGAGGTTGAAGTTTTGTTTTGGCCGTAAAGTAACTTAACTGCACATCAAAATGATTTTCCTTCTATAGGTTGATTAGTTTGGAATTTTTTGTATTGATTAATGCTTTGTTTTACATAACAATAATCTACTACATCTGTAGTAACAAATGCCTTTTTAGGAACACCCTGCATAGCTTTACTTATGTAGTCCTCAACTTTCATGGGTTTAGAACAGAATAAAGCTGCTTCTTGGAAAGGATCAATATTTACTCCTGGTTTTGGTTTAGTTTCTTTTCAGAATGCAGTTGGAATATAGAAAGTAGATCTAGTAAAGGGTTTTTCCAATACAGCTTTACATTTTTCTTTGAACTTATCAATATGTTTCTGAGTAACTTGGGATTTAGAACTTATTCCATTCAATTTATCTTTTCCTAAAAATTCGTTAATTTCTCTAGGCAATATGAAAGCTTGTTTTTCTCAATACTTAATGCCTTTTTCTTTTTTAAATCAACCTCCAGCTATTACTTCTTTTCAATCTTCATCTGTAGCGTTAGTTCGTGCTTCTGTAAGCAATTGAAACTTATGTCTACCTAGAACATCTTTAATTTTTGGTTCAGTACATCACTCTCTCAATCTTGCAAGTTCATCATTTACCTGTTTCTTCTGTTTAGCATCACTTTCATTAAATTTAAATTCAGCATTTAGAGCTTCTATACAAGCATTTTTATGTACAGGTATAAATTGTTTATCTGGTTTATCTAAGATTACTAATTCCCTGTCAAATCTATTTATTTTTGCCTTTATTTTTTTAGTCTTAAAGACAATTCTTTTACTTCCCTTAAATATCTGATTATCTCCATAAGTAAATCCTTTTGTCTTATTAGGGAACAATCTTTGTAACAGAATATTCAATACAACATCATCCTTAGTTTCATCGCTAACAACCGTATATCCCTTGCTTTTTAACTCATCAGAAAATTTATGAATAACTGGTGCAGCTTTAGGAGCAGATGCAGGAGGAAGTACAGGAGCTGGAGAATTATTAGTAGGTTTTTTCTCTGTATTTACACTAACAAGCGGTTGTTGTTCGATATCTTGTGGAGCTGAAACAGGTAAATCAAGAACTTTAGGTACAAAACTTTCAGGAGGTAATACTAAATCTTGCTCAATTGGAAAAGGATCTACAGGAATATCGAAAGAGGATGGTTCTCATCCTTCTGCTCTCTCTAATGAATAGCCATCTTTACTTATATAAAGCTTGATACCTAAACCTGTTGATCCAATAAACAAGGTAGGTATACCTACAGTATTAAATTTAGAACTAAACAGTTTCATAACACTTTATTGAGCTTTATATAAAGCCTTAACAGCACATCAGAAAGTTTTTCCATCTAGAGGATTATGGGTTGTTCACTGATCAAAATCACGGCTACTCATGTAACAGTAATCAGTAGTTGGTATTATTACTTGAGTTTGTACTTTTCCTTGTAAGGCTTTTGTTATATACTCAGAAGCCTTCATAGGTTTCATGCAGAACAGAGCTACTTCTTGGAAAGCATCTATTTTTGGTCTTGAATCTGCACTAATTCCATTAATAAATTGAGTAGTTAAATAGAAGTTAGTTCTTTCAAATGGCTTCTCTAATTCTTCTTTACATCTTCTTTTGAAAATTTCTATATGCGCATTTGTTACTGAGTCCTTATCCTTAATTCCTGATTTATCAGCTCCAATAACAGAAGTTAAATCATCATCTTTAATAAATGCTTGATCTTCTCAAGGCTGTTTGTTTGCTTCTTTTTTCTTGAATCAACCTCCAGATATAACATCTTTTCAATCTTCTTCATCTTTATTGTTGTTTAAGTCAGTATTAAGTGGAGTTAATTTATGTCTTCTTAAAACATGATCAACAGTAGGGATAGTGCATCACTCTCTTAGTCTTGCAAGTTCTTTGTATTCTTCGCTTCCTTCTTTTTTAACATCGTCTGAAACTTCTTGATCTAAAGCAGATATGCAAGCGTTTCTTCAAAGATCTACATTAGAAGCATCCGGTTTTTGTACTACAGTAAGGGAATAATTAACTGATCCAACATTACTATTAAATGTCTCCTTATTGAAAACAACTTGCGGACTAGTTTTAAATTTTGTTCCGCTGTAGTGAGTTAAAGATTCCTTGGTAGGATCCAACCTTTCCATCAAAATATTAAGAATTATCTTTTCTTCTGTAGATGCAGTTACTAAATCAAAATTTTTAGAAATTAATTCAGTTCCATATGTTCTTCTAGCAGGAGTTTGTGAATCTAGAGTTGATAAAGATGTAGCTGCATTATCAACAACTCTTTCGCTAGAAGAAGAATCCACATTCATGGTTCCAAAACCATGACCATTTTTTAGATATATTTTGGAACCTACACCTGCTGCTCCAGAAACGACGCCAGTAGCTGTTAAAGCTTTAAAGATAGTTGAGAATATAGACATTGTTTTTTCATTGAAGTTGGCGGCATTCTAAGAAGGATGACTGTATTAAAAATAGTTATTAATAATAAATTTCAAAAAGTAAAAGTTATTTACAGAGTCAAAAAAGGATTTATTTATTAAATATTGTGTTTTTGTGGATCAAAAAAATGGTTGGAATCTATAAATGAAAATATATTTATTATTTACCTTTCAAAGAACAAAACTTAAGTAATTCAGTCTCCTTAACTTCAGCATTTGAATCTGTATTTCCATTTGATTGTTTCTTATAAGCTTCTGCACAAACATCTCTTATTGTGTCATTTTGCCCTTTAAATTCTTTTTTGTATAGATTCTTGAACATAGAACTGTTTTCTAATTCTGATTCCTGAAGACTAAAGAAATATTTATTTTGTTCATTTCAAAACTTTTCATTTCCCTCATAGTTAGTATCGATTAGATCGCTCTCTTTGGTTTTTGCAAATGTATTTTCCGCTCTTGTAGTTTCTGAACTTACTTCCTTCAATGTCTTAGGTTTGCTGCCAAATATAGAACAATATCTTCAAACATCATCTTCTGAATATTTTTGTGAGTCTATTGAATTATTTGTCTTAGAAACTACATTATCTGTAGATTCCTTATAAGAATCTCCGCATACTTTCTTTAGAGATTTATCTTTAGCAGAACCACTTGTTAAGCCAATAAATTTAGTAAGTGCACTGTGTCTTTTGCTTTCTTCATCGTTCTTATCAAACTCATATCTCATTTCAAACACTCAATCTCATCATTTGTCGTTTTCATTCTTAGTATTGTCTACAAAATATCTCTTGTAGTCAGAAGCGTATTTACCATCGTCAACAGTTTCTAAAGTAGATCTGAATGGTTCTTGAGCTCCAAACAAAAAGTTTGCTCCCACTCCAGTTCCTCCAATCAATACTGCTCCTATTCCTAAGATAATTACTGATTTAATCAAAGGTACTATTGCCACGTTTAATTTTTTTTGAGTTTTAAATTTAATGAATATTTTTAAAACTTATTAACTTTTCTACGATTTTCTATTGTGTATAAATTAGAAAAATGACTATTTAATGCTTTTTAGACTTCATATTTGAAAATTAAATCACCAAAAAGTAATTGAAAGTCCTTCAAGCAGAACAAACTATACCTTACTAACTTGTAGGAATTAAGTAACAAAATTTTTTGATGTCTGCATCTGTTGCTTGAATAGGATTTGTCTGTGTTTTTTCAGATTCATAAGCTTCTTCACACTTTGCTTTTATATTGCTAGACTTTATATTTCCTTTCTGGGAATATAAGCCAGAAAATATTGAACCTTCTGCGCTTGATCCAGAATATTTTTCAGATCTAAAGAATTCTCATTATTTTTGACTGAAACTGCTTTATCTCTATGATTTTCTCCTAATTGGTCTTTATATTGGGAATTACCTATTAGCTTTAATGTCTACTCCTAGCAAAGAACAATAAGTTCAAACATTGTCTTCATAGTGTGTCTTAGTACTTCAAGTATTCTTTTGAGTTTTGAAAGCAGTATCACACACTTTATTCAAGGACTTATCATCTCCAAATCCAGAAGTAATTGCTTCGCTTCGGAAATCCTCGTGTAGTTTGTTGGCAGCATCACTACCTGTTTGTTGAATAGAAAGTTTCGTAAATTTCTCATCTCATCACTCTTTATTTCTTGAATCATTAGGATCTACTAAATATTTAGCATTTTCTTGTCCGAAAGTGCTATTGCCATAAGAAATAGATCTTTGTTCAACAGTAAACGGGGGATTTCCTGGATCTTGTAATCAAAAGTAACCTCCAGTTGTTCCTCCCACTACTACAGCAACTGCTGCTTCTAATTTTGTTGGAGGAGTCAGCACAAAATTATTTACCTTCTAAAGAGCAGAACTTAAGAACATTTGCTTCTGTTGCAGTTGGCTTTCCATTTTCTTTTGTTGATTTAAGTCCATAAGCAATTTCACATGTTCCTTTGACTGTAGATCTAGAATACTTTTTTCTGGATTCATACAATTCATGAAATAAAGAATCATCAGCTAGTGTTATTCCGCTCGAACCTTCGGGAGTTTCGCCCTTATAACGACCGATACCAAAGAATCTATCTTCCTGTATTTGTCAAAACCAATCATTACTTTCATCCGTAGTTGAAATTAATTTAGTTTTTTGAGTCGTTCCATATACATCCGTTTTACTTTTATACTGCTCAGTATCTTTATCTGCTACAGTACTTGGTTTTCCTTTGACGCTAGGAGAACAATATCTTCATACATCTCTTTCTAGGTATTTATCAGAAGTTGTAGTGTCTGAAACAACATCGCCTTTTGGCTTTTTATAAGCCTCACCGCACTTATCTTTTAGATTCTTCCAATTGTCTGTAACATCCTTAAAACCAAAACCAGGTTTTTCGTTTTCTGAGCTTTTATCCTTAGATAACTTGTTCTTTAAAGATCACTCTCATCAACCTTTATTTTCATCTGTTGCTCCTACTAAATAATGTTTGTAATTTTCAGCATAAACTTCACTAGTCAAATTCTCAGTAATGTGTTTTCATGCTGGCATATTTCATAGAACACTAATGCCATAAGTTGTTGCCCCTGCAGCCATAAAAACACCAGCAGCTGCGGATGCTTTTACCAAATCCATTAACTAACTTGCTTTTCTCTCTAATGAACAAAATTTAAAAACATTATCTTTTGTAGCAGCTAATTTATTGTCTTCTTTTGTCTCTTTTAGAAAATAAGCTGCTTTACAAGTTTCTCTTATGTTTCCTTTATTTTCCCCGCCTTTAGAATCAAAAAGCTTTTTAAACAAAGAATCATTTGTTGCATCCAGAATACTACTTGTCTTACCTACTTCTTCAAAAAACTCTTTATTTCTTGTTTCTCAGAAAGTATCGTTGCCTTTAATGCCAACTAATTTACTGGCATATTTTTTTCCGTATGTATCGGCTACTGAATAGTCTTTAGCTTCAACTTCATCGATACTTTTTGGAGTCTCTCTAAAGAAAGAACAATACTTCCAAAGATCATTTCTTAAATTTTCTTTATCATTATTAGAGTCACTATTTTCCTTGGTAATATCTGTCTTTGTTTTTTCATAAACATTTTTACAAACTTTATTCAAAGATTTTTGCTCGTCCTCAGTAGTTTTACTTTCCGGTTGATATCCGGATTTAATTTTGTCTTTTGCAAAACTAGAGCTCAATGTCCTTTTCGTGCCTTTCTCGTCTTCTTGCCACCTCCTAAAAGACCATTCTCATCACTTTTGATTGTTATTTTTGTCTTTGCCAAAAGGAGAAATTAAATAATCTCCATATAAATTGCCTATCTTTGTATCTCCGTCGAACGTTGTTGAATCCTTGGACAAAACAACAAAATTTACTGGCATAGAATCTGAAGAAACAGCGTTATAAATTCCGTAACTAGTCCCAGCTGTCAAGACAGTTGCGCCGCCTCCAACTACTGCTGCTTTAGGTAATGACATAATTTTTATTCCAGAGAACTTTTTAACTCTTTAGGTGCTGACCCTTCTATAGAACAAAACTCTCAAAATTCCTTTCACTTTAATTTTTCTCCATTTGTGTAACTAGGTAAAGGAGTAATATCATACTTTTCTTTGCATTTGCTCTTTAATGCATCAACAACTGCCTTCTTCTTATCCGATTTTGTTTGATCATTTTTATAAGCCTGTAATTTAGTCTCGAAGTCATTTTTAAAAAATCCTCCATCTTGGAAACTAATGTTTTTACCTGCCAAATGTTGAACCCTCTTGTTCCAGAAATAATCATTGACCTTGCCTTCAACAGAAGCAAGAAAAGCGGCATACTTCCCTCCTACTTTTGTATCTTTATCTTCTCCAGAATAATCTTTATGCCCTTCCAAAGTGATCACTCTTCCGTCATAAGCAAACTTAATTCCTACTCCTCCACAGACTATCAATGCAGCCCCACTAGCCACAATACCTACTTTTGTTGGATCCAAAATAGCTCTACTTCCTAACTTCTGGAATTAAGAAACAGAATAAAGCAACATCAGAGTCTTTCATCTTTGGTTCTTCTAAATCTAATGAACTTGCTTCGTAAGCTTTTTCGCATGTTTTCTTAATAGTATCTTCCTCTCCTCTATTTAACTTCTTTTTATATAAATCAGAAAATATGGAATCTTTTGAGGCCATGCTTCCTGAATATCCAGAATTTATTTCATCAAAAAATTCCTTATTCCTTGTCTCCCAAAATGATGAATTGTATTTATCATTTGCGGCTTTTACAGAAACAGTTTTATTTTTGTAAATCTCTAAACCTCCTACTTTGCTTGTATAGTTATCTTTACTTGAAAATTTTCTTCTAGTGTTTATTACGGAGCAGAAGGATCAAACATTATCTTCGTAATTTGCTTTCTTATCAATCTCAGTCTGATTAGACAATAACGCTGCTTTACAAGCCTTGTTCAGAGATTTAATAGGTGTAGTTGATTCATCATCAGAATACGCAAGAGTAATGTTCTGAACCTGAAACTCATTACTTAAAGTGGTTGAGCTAGATGCACTTTTAAATTTCTTAAAAGATTCCTCTCATCATTTCTTATTCTCATATCTATCAGGATCTACCATGTATTGAGAGTAATCATTACCGAACATTTCCTCTGTATACAGAGTATTAAAAGAGTTCTTATCCTTAATAACGAAAACTCTATCGTTTCCAGAACTGAGTAAGTAATATCCCCCTGTACTTGCAGCTGCTACAAACACCAAAGCAGAAGCTACCTTAACAAATAAAGTCATATATCTATATATATAAAGGACTTACAACGGCAAAAAGTAAACAAACTAATTAAAGAGCCAAAAAAATTAGCTTTACTGTTCTCCCTTTAAAGAACAGAACTTAAATACATCTTCCAAAGGAGTACTATTTCCATTTGTTGTTTCGAAGTAAGCAATATTGCATAATTGCTTAACTGATTTATTAGCGTTATAGAAAATAGAATTAGAGTTAGTTACCTGTTCTCTTTTAGCTTTAGCTCCTTTCAAGCCCAAAAACTCTGCATTCTTTAAATTTCAGAAATCCTCATTATCTTCATGCTTCGGATCTATTAGTTTGTCTTTGTACTGTTTTCCATATGTGTTCTCAGTTTTATAAGTATCAGTAGTTTTAGCTTCCTCAATAGTCTTTGGCTTCTTGCTTAATAAAGAACAATATCTTCAGACTTCATCCTCTAAATATTTATTAGGGTCATGCGTGCTCTGAGTATTTATATTTGCTTTTGGTTGCTTATAGACATCCTCACATTTTCCATTTAAAGATCTATCTTTGCCAACTCCTCCATCTACATTCAAAAACTCTTACTACCAGGTACAGGTTTAGTATCTAATTCATATCTATTTCTAAAAGCTCACTCTCATCAATCATTATTGCTCTTCTTAGTAGCATCAACAAAATAATTCTTATAATCTGAAACATACATTCCGGAACCAGGAGAATTTAAGGTTTCATATTCTGGCATTCCGCCTTCCAAAAGAAGGATAGTAATCAAACTAGCAGTTCCAGTTATCGCAGATAACGCGCAAATTGTTCCTACAACTTTTGTGGTTGCCATAAATCAATAATCAACCTCTTATAAAGTTAGAAATTAAATTTTTTTAAGTTTTCTTTATTATTCAAAATTTTTAAAAAATTCAAGAGAACTATTTCTTACTCAAAAAATAAATAAGAGAGCAAGCAAATCATCTACCATGGATTGAAATCTTATACGTTACGGATTAGGAGGTGTTGCTCTAATCGGAAGCATAGTAACAGCTATAGTTTTTCAACAAGGAGCACTTAATTCAGAAACTAATAAGGAACAAATCCCTTCAGAAAAACCTTATTCTGCCCTTTACAAATGGGTTCAACAAAAAAATAAAACATACATAGGAAACAACAAAGAACAAATAATAGAACAGTTGAATGTTGTAAGTGTTAATGCTCAGGGAGCTCAATATAAAAACACTTTAGTTAGAAACTTTGGTCATATAAAGGCTAGCTTGCCAAACAGTAAAGTTGAAATATCAAAAATAAACCAAGCGCAGCAAAATAATAGACCAGCATCAGAAAAATGGGCTGGTTTTATTGGAGAGTGATGTGAATTAAAAGCTAGAGATGAAACTATACAGTTAAAAGAAAAGGACGGAGTTTATGAAGATAATCAAAGTGACTATAAAACTAAGCAAGATTTAGAAGTATTTCAGGCAACATGCACAAAATAAAAATAAATCTTTAATTTAAAAATTAACTTCTATTCCTTTCCTTTTAATGAACAGTATCTAAATACACTTTCTTTGGGTGCTTTATCGGTTGCAGCACTATCCTCTCCTTTTTTAGAATATGCTGTTTTACAAGCATTCTTAACTAAGTCTCAAGATTTGTTCTTATCTTTGTTTTCATCAAACAACTTTTTAAATATAGAATTTGCATCTGCATCTTTAGATCCTGATCTGTCTCCTTCTGCCTCAAAGAAAAGTTTTGTTTGTGTAGCCCAGAAAAGACGGTTGCCATTATCTGTAACAGAAACTAACTTACTTGCTTG
This sequence comes from Candidatus Mycoplasma haematohominis, assembly GCF_902712995.1. Classification (GTDB taxonomy): domain Bacteria; phylum Bacillota_I; class Bacilli_A; order Mycoplasmatales; family Mycoplasmoidaceae; genus Eperythrozoon_B; species Eperythrozoon_B haematohominis. The sequence continues at coordinate 114,073 of NZ_CACTIB010000031.1, read as the reverse complement.
AATTGCTCCGTAACTTTGATCATCTGAATATTTTTTCTTTCCCTCCTCTTTATTAGAAATAGTTGTCGGCTCTTTTCCTAGAAAAGAACAATACTTAAATAAATCCTTCCTTAGTTGAGATTGTGGAGTTTCTGTTGTAGATGCTGAAGAAATATCAATTGTTGAATAATCTCCCTTGTAAACAGTCTCGCAAACTTTATTTAAAGATTTATTATCTTGTGAATCCTTATCAACGAAAGATTTGTCAACTTTTTCTACCTTTTTAAAATCATCACTAGAAGCTCCGTCTATTTCAAAATTTCTATAAGAAAGCGCCCATCAAGATTCATTATCTTTAGACTTATCAACGTTTCCATCATTTTTTGACAAACCAAAAGGAGCAACTAGATAATCACCATATAATTTCCCTATTTTTTCATTTGTATAAACAGTTCCATAATCCTTTTCTACGGTTAAAGTAACAAAAGAAATCTCTTCCCCTAAAAGTGTCTTGATATAGAAACCTCCGCCTGTAACAAGCGTCAATATTCCAACACCAACTCCAGCCTTTACTAAAACTGACATAACAATCTTTTAATCTATCCTTATAAACATATTAATTAATGAAATCTAAGCTTTAGAAGCGGTTGTGTCTTCTATTAAAGAACAATACTTAACAACTTCTTGTTCTGGGATCTCAGTTGATTTCTTTTTATAAGCGCCATCACAAACAGATTTAAGTGCTCCTTGTTCTTGAGATTTAGAACCCTTTTGTTTATACAAGTCACTGAAAAGTTTTCCTTCTGCAGAACCATGACCAGTTCCTAATTTACTTTCTCCTCCATAAAAAAATTCATTTTGTTTCAATGCCCAGAATGCATCGTTCTTATTTGAAGTAGTCGAAGCTAGCACCTCTTCTTTTATTTTTCCAATTGTTCCATCTGTAGGATTATCACCACCTTCCTTAACAGTCAACAATTCTTCTGAAAATATAGTGCAGTATTTTCAAATAGCTTTTCTGTATTTATCTTTTGTAGCATCTGTAGAAGTGGGTTTTATATCTGTTGCTGATTCTTTCTTAAACGCATCTTCGCATACTCTATTTAAGGCTGTTTTATCTCCCTCCTCTCCAAAGGCTTTAGTTACTTTATCTGTTTTCTTAAACTCATCACTTAAATCACTAATAGCTTTCCCGCTTGTAGGTTCATAATCTTTCTTTCAAACCTCTTCATAATGCTTACTCCATCAAGCTTCATTCTTATTAGGATCTGACAAATACTTTCCATATATTCTTCCGAAAGTTTTATCTGCATAAGTTTTTTCAAAATCTTCCGTACTAGACAGAAAGGAATGCTCAGGAGTTCAAAGATTTAAACCTCCTTTCAAGGCATAACCTCCACCTATCAATAAAGCTAAAACTCCTAAACTAGCTGCACCTTTTATTGGATCCATGAAATAAATTGACCTTTTTAATTAAACACAACAGTTTGTATATAAATCCTTGCTTTAAATACAAATATTTAAAGCCTCGTAGGAAAGAAAATACTGAGAATTAGTTTTCTATAAATGATAAGATACAAAGTAAAATTAACTTGCTAATTTACTTTTCCTCAATCTTCTGGTTTAGTTATAGGTTCTTTGGATGTTCCTCAATCAGAACATAAATCTCACATTGCGTTTCAAAATTTATCTGTTTTGTCTTCTACATTAGAACCAGCAGATTTTAAAAGTCCTAACTGTTCCTTATGTGCGACTTTTCAATTGTTATTATCGTTAATGCCTTCCTTGACGGCAGTATCGGAAGCAAATGAATATCAACATTGTCCAGCTAACAAAACTGCTCCATCCGCTAAACCGCTTATACTATTCAAGGTATCGCTCACATCTTTATATTTAGATTCATAATTTTGCTTTAAAAAATCCAATTTCTCTTGCCATTTAGGAAATAATTGGTCAAATTCCTGTTGATTAGTCTTACTTCTTTCAATTGGCTGCAATATTACATTCTTATATTTACTATAGACAGATGTGGGTTTAGCCAACAAAGTTGGAAGAGATGAATCAGATCCTTTTGGAGTAGAAAAATTAATTGCTGATACTCTAGAAACTCCTTTATATATTTTTGATCCTCAAAACTCATTCTTTACACAGAAGTAAATAGCTGGAGGTAAAAGTAAGAATGAAAGCATTCCCAATCCTCATTTAGCTTCCAAAAAATCTGTATTCAGTCTTAACGCTGTCAAGTTCATTAGTTATTAAAAAATTTATTTCTATTTCGTAAATATTTTGAGAGTTACAAGCAAGATTATTCAAAATTAAAAAGAAAGAATTCAAAAATTTAATTTTTCAAAAAGAACAACACGTAGCAAAGCTTTTTCGTGAAAAAAATGAATAAAAAATAAAAAAATACATTTAAGTAAAAATAAGACTTCGTTCTTTTGTGACTAATTTAAATAAGAAAAATAAATCTATAAGTGCTACAAATTGAAAAAAGAAAACTAACTCTTTTGTTCATCGTTAATTATCGAATACTAGAAAAAATAAGAAGAATACATTTGGATCCTTTTCCCTCTTTATAAATCTTCCATGCTCTGCCACTAAATTAACTGTCTTTACAATCTGAAAAGCTTTTTTAATGTCTTCTCTAGTCTCTCACAATCAGCCATTTATTATGCAAACCATATGAACACCCTTAAGCACAGGAATATTGGGAGGGGACTGCATATGCATTGCTCTTGCGCCTCACCTTACTTCATTCTTGCAAAAAAGTCAAAAAGGCATAAATCCTTTTTCAACAGCGGGAATCTTGCATGCATCGCCTTGAACTATCAACTTGGCGTAAAAGCCCTCCACAAATCTTTCTTTTTTTCAATCGAAAAAAGCAGGATCGAAAACATTTTCCAAAGAGAGCAATAATTTCTGCGCTTTAGCAGACTTAAACTCTGGTTTCTTTGGATCATCCATAGTAGTCAAAAAAGAAAATAAATCTCTAATTTCAACAAACTAAAATGATTATTTACAACACGGACATAACTGCGAAAGCAAAAAACCTACCTGGCATTTTTTTCTTTCACTCTATAAATCTTCCTCAACCTCCAATTAGGTCAACTGTATTTCCTGTTTTGAAAACATCCTCAATCTTCTTTTCAGACCAAATTCAACCTCCAACATAGCAAACAACGTAAACACCAATAAATTCCTTAAGATGTGGGGGACTTTCCAAATATACAAGCCTCGATCCTCACCTTATTTCTTTTTTGCAGAAAAAAGCAAAAGGCATAAAGCCCTTCTTAACAAGGGGAATATCGCAACCATTTCCCTTAACTACAAACTTCCCATGAAATCTTTCAATGTATCTTGAAGTTTTGAAATCAAAAAGATCAGGATCAAAAAGCTCTTCCAACTCCAAAATTATTTTTTGAGCTTTGGCCGATTTAAATTCTGGTTTTTTAGGAGTGTTCATGAGCATTTAATTTAAGAAAGAGTGAGAATTATAGTTTGCAAAAAAATGGCAGTTTTACATTTCCCTTTAAGAATCTATGGTTCTAGAAAATCAACTATCCGTAGACAAAGAAAGAATTTCGATTTTTTAAAGTGTTTTTTTTGATAGCTAAAAATGACAAAAGTAACTTATATGCATAAACAACACACTTATTTTTCTGTCAAATAATTACTCATCTCTCAAAAATTAAACAGATATTTTGAGATCTCTATGAACTGATCAACACTAAATCAATGCAACCAAAGAAAACACAAAAAATCTCCCTTTCATCTTGCTTCACTCAACAAATCTACCTCATCCTCCAATAAACTCAACTGTTTTTCCAGGCTTAAAAGCGTCTTTAACTCTCTGTTCTCATCACAATCCTTCATGTATGAAACACAAAACATAAACACCCAAAAACTCTGGTATATTGGGTTTAGATTCCATAACCATCAGTTTTGAACCTCACCTTATCTCATCTTTACAAATAAGAGCAAACGGCATATGAAACCGTGTTTAATAATTAGTAGATCACAAGCATCTCCCGAAACTACCAACTTTCCATGAAATCGTTATGCAAAAATTGATTTCTTGAAATCAAATAAATTAGGATCAAACAAATCCTCTAATTCAAGAATTAATTTCTGAGCTTTAGCTGATTTAATCGCTGGCTTCTTAAAATCCTCCATCTTTGATATCCCGACAGAATGCGGGAAATTGTAATATTTTTCAAAAACATGATTATCGTTTTATGCTCTTGAACGCTGCCTCATCAAAGAAAAAACTTAGTGTAGATATTTAAAAAATGACATCTTATAAATAGACAAATAAGTATGCTTGCTATTAAGCCCTCTAATTCAGCTTAAAAGAAGGTTTTTAAATTTAAATCTTCAACTAGAAACATGCAATGAAGAGGCTTTTTTGATTAAATTTAAAATCTATGTACAAGCTTAAAAAGTAAAAAAAATTACACGCTTGTAGCAATTCTTAGAATCTAACTCAATAAACAAATACACGCTTATCAAAAAAATCTAAAATCAACACACAAAAAATTGCTATCACAAGTCTAAAAGAACTTAGCGAACAAATAAAAATGAAACTGCCACACAAAATTTTCTTCTGAATTAATTGAACAACAACCCAAAAAATAGCCTTTTCTGCATCAGTTATGACTGCTGCAACAGCAACTATCCCTTTTACAGATACATATTCCCTTAATACTCTTTATTCAGATAAAAAATCTTCTCAACAATTAGAAAATGAAACAGCCTTAGAGTATGAAAAATCTATATACAAAATATGGAATATAGAAAAAATAAATGACTTAATAATTAAGAATAAAGATCAAATAGAAAACTGATGGAAACAAATAGACAATATTAGTATTTCAGAGAATTATCAGATCCAAAAATTATTAATTGAAGATCTTGAAAAATACAAAGAATTTCCAGAATTCTCCAAGATAACCCCTTTTCGTTTACCAACAGAAAAATCTGAAGATATCCTAGTTCCTATATTCATTGCATTTATTAAGAGTTATTTACTTAAAGAAATAGACGCAATATCTGAAAAAGTCTACTCAATTCTAGAAAATCAAAAACAAATTGCTTTCTCTAGAACAATACTGAACAATGACAATATAAACACAAAACTAGAATCCACATTTTTTGAAATCTTCAGATACCAAGACTTCAGAGTAACAATAAATATCCCTAATAACAATCAACACATTGAAAAACTAAACGGAAAAATAAAAGAGTGAAAACAAGAAATAGAAAAGGACATTGCAGAAATAAAAAATATATTGATCAATTTCAAAAAAGAAATTAAGTTCGATAATGCAAACTTCATAGAACAAATAAAAAACATAAGAATCTCTATGCAGAATCACATAAAGGATATAGATGAGAAAATAAAAAAACTAAATGAAAAAATAGAAATAGTTCCGAAGATATTGATAGGAATCTTAACAGGAAATGAAAAGCAAAAACTTCTAGAAAGTGTCAACAAAATCCCTGAAGAAGCAAGCTCTCTAAAGAAAATACTTACTAGCTTAATAGAAACAAAACCTATAGAAAAACAAGATTTCGAACAATTTAAGAGAGAAAGTTTCTCGACTTATTCAATAGTAGAACAAGGCAAACAAAGAGATAAGTTAGAAGGCGCGTGCAGAAACGCATTCTCAGCTGCTTTTATAAACATATTCACATTTGGATGAGGCTGTGACATGACCGACAGATCAGAAATAATAATTAATTACGATTCCCAACTTTTCTGAATACTTCTAGGATTGGTAAATATATTCGGCACAAATAAAAATTCCAATGGAGAAACAGTACTTCATGAAGTAGTAAACAGCATTCCTTGAACTCAATATACTGCAGGAAAAACAACAGAATGATTTTCTAGTGATGAAATAGATAAAGAATTAAAGAGATTTGTTGAATTAGTTAACTATCCAATGAAACCAGAAAAGAAAACCTAATTTCTAGGCTTTGCCTTATATAGAGATTTAACTGCACATCAGAAAGATTTACCGCCTAGAGGATTATTAGTAGTTAAAGATTCTTTATTACTTACATCACTTAAATAACAATAATCATCTGCGCTTATCTCAACGCTATCACTTACTAATCCCTGTAAAGAATCAGTTATATATTGAGAAGCTGTAAATGATTTAACACAGAACAAAGCTGTTTCTTGGAAAGCATCTATTTCTGGTTTATCTCCTGTTATTCCATTAATGAATTGAGTAGTTAAATAGAAGTTTTTTCTTTCAAAAGGTTTAGATAACTCATCTTTGCATCTTTTTTTGAATACATCTATCTTGCTTTTATCTACATCATTCTTACCATTAATTCCAGACTTATCAGTACCGACAACAATATTTAAATCAGCTTCATCCTTTATAAAAGATTGATCTTCTCAATTATTCTTATCTCCTTCTTTCTTAAATCAACCTCCAGATATTACTGTTTTCCATTCTTCATCATCTTTAGTATCTTCTGTATTGGTATTAAGTGGAGTCAACTTATGTCTTCTTAAAACTTGATCAACTGTAGGTATAGTGCATCATTCCCTCAATTTAGCCATTTCACTGTATTCAGTAGTTCCAGACTTCTCAACTTTTTCCTTAGTTACTTCAACAGCTAAAGCTTGAATACATGCTTGTTTTCAAGGATCTATAAAAGTGTCTTGTGGTTTTTGTAGAACAGTCAAGGAATAATTTTTACCTCCTATCTGACTATCAAATTTTTTGGTACCAAAAGTAACTGGTGAGCTAACTGAAAATCTTTGTCCTTGAGAATAGCTAAGACTGTCCTTTGTAGGATCCAGTCTTTCCATCATGATATTTAGGATGATGTCATTTGATGTATCTGCTTTTACTAACTCATATTTTTTGTCTATCAATAGTGAACCATAAGTTGTTCTTGTTGATGCTTCTTGATTTTGAGTTGGAGTAACAGTTGCTGTATTTTGTGTATTTGAAGTAGAAACATTGGAAACTGGATCTACATCCATGGTTCCAAAACCATGACCATTTTTTAGATATATTTTGGAACCTACACCTGCTGCTCCAGATAAAACTCCAGTAGCTATTAAAGCCTTAACAATAGTTGAAAAGATAGACATTGTTTTTTATTTAAGTTGTGCGCATTGTAAAAAGCATGACCATATAAGAAATATTTATTTCTAATTAATCTCAAAAAACAAAGAGCATTAATAGAATCAAAAAATTATTTATCAAGTCTTAGTTGGTTGAACTTGTAGAAGAACTGCATGAATTACCATCCGTTTTAAGATTCAACTGAGCAGTCAAATAAGTAGTTCCAATCAACATCGCAAAATTAACAGCAGTTACTGCCACCATGCTTTTTGGTATTTCCATTTTTAAATTATTTGAACGTATTATATGAATGACTATTTATGAGGCTGTTTATGCGGTTTTTAATTAATTAAAAAGGAAAAGTATTTTCAATTTTCAAACAACAACAAGTGTCTTAAATGTATTAACTAATTGTTAAATCTGCATTTTCTTGCAGAGTACAGAATTTTTTAACATCATTTGTATATTTCTTTTTGTTATCGTCATTTCCATCAGTTCCTTGAAACTCAGTTTTAACTTTTTTATAAGCAGCATCACAAACTTGATTTAGTGCTTTATTTGCATCTCCATTTTCAGAGCTGTATCCTTTTTCTACAGCTTGAAATACTGTTGATTCAGACGAACTACTAAGTGTATAAACAGAAGTGTCTTCTGTTTTTGGTTGTTTATACTTATCAAACCTGCTATTTCATCAAGACTCATTTGCTGAAACGTTTGCTACTAGTTTTTCTTGATTCTTAACTACAGAAGCTAACTTATTTCCTTCTGTATATTCTGTTTTGTTGGTAGTTTTTGCATCGCTCAAAAATTGCTTTAGAGTAATGGTGGTATTGCCATTTTTAGCCAACATATAAGCTCCAACACTAGTTCCTCCTACAGCTACTGTGGCTGCAGCTATTCCTGCTGCTGTTTGTGGTGTCATAATCTAATTATTTTGTTTTTTATTGACTATCTTTTTCAAATAAAGAACAGTAAAGGATAACTTCATTTTTTAAATCATTATCTTCCTTGTCATAAACTGTTTCACAAACCCCTTTTAAAGCACCAACTTCTTTTTCTTTTGAGTCTTTTTTCTTATAAAGATCTCCAAAAGCCTTATCAGCAGTTGCTTTGCTTCCTATTCCTTTCTTATCGGTTCCTCCAAAGAAAAATTCCTGTTGTTTTCTTTCCCAAAATATTTTGTTATTTTCAGATTTAGTATCAGCTAATACATCCTCTTCTGTTTTTCCTAACTTACTGCCATCATAAGAACTTGAATTTGACGCATCTTTAACGGTTAGCAATTCTTTTTCAAAAATAGTGCAGTATTTTCAAATGCCTGCTCTATATTTGTCTTTATCTGTGTTTGTGCCACTAGAAGGCTTTATATCTGTCAAATCTTTTTTAAAAGCTGCCTCACAAACCTTATTTAATGCATTAGTATCTTTTGAATCAAATCCTTTAGAAACCGCTCCTTTCTGAAATTCGCTGCTTAAATTGTTGTTATTTGTTACTTGACCATTCTCTCCTTTTACTTCTTGTTCATTCTTCAAAACTTCATCATATTTTTTCTTTCATCAAGATTCATTCTTATTTGGATCTGTCAAATATTTAGCATACTTCTTACCAAACTTATCATTTGTGTAATCTTTCTTAAAAGTTGCTTCATCCATTTTAGAAAGAAAAGAAACTTCTGGTGTTCAAGAATCTAAACCTCCTTTCAAGGCATATCCTCCGCCAACTACTAAAGCTACTGCGCCTAAACCAGCTGCTCCTTTAACTGGATCCATCTATTACTTACCCTCTAAAGTACAAAACTTAACAACTTCATCTGCTTTAGGATTGGTATCTGAAGAATCAGATGTGCCTGAAGATTTTTCATATCCTTCGTTGCATCTACTTTTTATGCTTGGCTTATCTGTTAAATCTTTATTATCGTTATAAAACTTGTGGAAAAATTTCTCATTTGTTGCAGTTTTTCCTGATCTTGTCCCTGTATCAGCAAAGAATTCATCTGTTCTAAATTTTCAAAACAAATCATTTCTTTTATCTACAGCAGAAATTAACTTTGATTTCTGTTCATGGCCTATTTTTCCTGATGAAGTTGAATAACCATCTTTATTTAATGACTGATCAACAGTTACTAATTTATTAATAAATAGAGAACAAAAAGATCAAACATTACTTGCGTATTTAGAGTTTGCTTCTGCTTCTAAATTAGCTTTTGTATCTTTATAAGCAGTCTCACAAACTCTATTTAAATGTGTGGCGCTGTTTACAGATGCATCAGAAGTATAAGCCTGCTTAACTCCTTTAAATTGTTTGCTCAAATCATTTCATGAAGTATTTCAAAAGATATAGTTAAAGCTTCATTCCCATCAATCTTTATTTTCTGTTTTATTGGAATCAACTAAATAATCTCCATATGTATGTCCAAACTTTCCGCTTGCATAATTAGTTGAAAAAGCACTGCTTTCTTTAATAACCGAATGAACATTTGGCATATTAGGTATTTTGGTGAAAATGGTTGAAACGCCATAACCTCCAGAAGCTATCAATATAGCCCCAGCTCCTGCTGCAGCTGCTTTTGTTAATGCCATTGTCTATTATGCTTTTACACTAAACGTATCTTCTAAATTAGATGGAACTTGTTTAGAAACAGAACACAATTCTCAAAATTCTCTCCACTTTGCATCATCTCCAGATGTCATAGAAGTAGATACATCGTCATACTTTGATTTACACTTCTCTTTAAGGTCTTTAACAGCTTCATCTAATTTCTCCTTTATAGTTGTTTCATTTGAAGTACTGTTTCCCTTTTCGGTTTTATAAGCTGTAATCTTCTCGTTAAAGCTTGTGCCAAAAAAGCCTCCCGTCGACAAATTAATCGGTTCTTGTTTAGCTAAATCCAAAACTCTTTCTTCCCAAAAGAAATTATTTCTTACAGCTAAAGTAGACATCAATTTATCTGCATTCTTGTAACCATATTTAGATTTATCTCCTGTACCAGAATATTCACCATTATTTTTCAAAGAAGACGGTGTCCTAGCATCAACTGCAAACTTAGCACCTAAACCTCCTCCAACTGCTACTACAGCTATTCCTGATCCTACAGCTAATTTAGTTGGATCCATTTATTAGTAAGGTATCTTCTGAAAATAACAATATTTCCCTAATTAATATTATGTAACTTTCAACGTGTCGAACATTGAATCTTTCTCGTATGAATTTTGAAAAATTTTTAATCTAACTATTTGTTATTCCTAATTTTCTAAATTTGAAATTCTTATCTTAGAACCCACTTAAATTATTCCAATGAAAGTAAAAAGAAAACAAAGAATTTATCTTTAGTTTTTAAGCATTTCAAAACTTGCCCTCATGCTCCAATCAACTTAACTGTATTTCCTATTTGAAAATCCCTTCTAACATTCTCAAAAGTCGTTCAAACAGCATTATCTATTAGACAAACGATTCTAAATCCTTGAAGTGTTGGAATATTTTCAGGAGTTTCTAACACATAAGCTTTTGAACCCCTTGATATTCATGTATCACAAAAATTTTTAAGTAACTCAAAACCCTCTAGAACTGATTTAATTTGGCGAGCATCACTAACAATCTTTAACTTAGCATGAAAATGATCAGTCATTGCGACTGTTTCAGCTAACTTAGGATCAAATAAATCCTCTAACTTTACTACTAACTGTTGTTCTTTATCGTTTTCAATGTTTTCTGAAGCGCTCACTCTCCCCAAATAAGATCTCAAAAGCCCATTGTAATACGGACAAAAAACATAATTATTTTTTGTGCTTGGAAAAAAGAAATAGTCAATTAAACAACTGTATGTAGGTATTAAGAAAAGTTTGGGTTTTTAGATTAAGGTTTTGCTTCTGTTGAAATTTCTTCTATTAAGCCACAATACTTAACTGCTTCCGTCTGTAGAGTGTTGTCTGAAGACGCTTCTAAATAAACATTTTTACAAGTTTCTTTTAAAGCTCCTTCTGTTTCAGATTTACTGTCTTTTTCTTTATAAAGATTGCCAAAAGCTTTTCCAGTGCTCGCATCTTTGCCTATTCCCTCTTTATTATCTCCTCCATAAAAGAACTCTTTTTGCCTACGCTTTCAGAATTCATTGTTATTTGGAGAATTAACAGAAGCTAATACTGCTTCTTTTGCTTTTCCTATTTTTCCTGCATCAAGACTATTGCCTCCTCCATCTTTTACTGTTAGCAATTCCTTACCAAAAATAGAACAGTATTTCCAGATAGCTTCTCTATATTTCTGTTTTGTTGAATCGCTGCCGGATTCTGGCTTTATGTGTTCTTTTGAATCCTTTTTGTATGCAATCTCACAAACCCTGTTTAAAGCTTTCGTATCACCGCTTGCACCAAAAGCTTTATCTACTTTTTCTGTTTTTTTAAACTCAACACTTAAACTGTCATTGGTTTGAACAGTGCTTGCTGCTTGTGGCTCATAATCCTTTGATCAAACATCCTTGTATTGTTTATTTCATCAAGCCTCATCTTTATTAGGATCTATCAAATATTTTCCATATATTCTTCCGAAAGTTTTTTCAGTATAAACCTCCTTAAACCTATCCATTTCAGATAGAAAGGAATGTTCAGGAGTTCAATTATCCAATCCTCCTTTTAAAGCATATCCTCCACCGACTACTAAAGCTACAGCTCCTAGGCCGGCTGCTCCTTTTACTGGATCCATTAACTATCAGCAGTTATTTCAGGAACTAAATAACAAAATCTTTTAATGTCTTCTTGGCTTGCTTCGGTGTTTTCAGAACTAACTTTTCCATAAGCGCCTTCACATGCTTTTTTTACAGTATCTTCATCGCCTCTTACATCGCTTTTCTTTCCATATAAAGATTTAAAAATACTTCCTTTTGATGAATTCCCCGATGATTTAGAAGAAACAATATCAAAGAATTCTTTATTTCTTAAATCTCAAAATGATTTATTAGCTTCATCATCTTCTGCAGAAACAGAAACGGCTTTACCCTTATGTGTTTCTCCATTCTTGCCTGTATAAGCGGCATCTACAGAATCAGGTATTACTTTTGGATGAGATCTAAGTATTGAACAATATGTTCAAACATTATCTTCATAATTAGGTTTAGTGGTAGATGAAACGTCAGTTTTTGTTTTTTGAAAAGCAACTTCACATACTTGATTTAATGCTTTAGTATCATTTGAACTTTTTGAATAAGCCTGATCTATAGCACTAACGTTCTGAAATTCAGTGCTGAATTTACTTTTTTCAGATGAACCACTCACATCAGATTTAAAAGCTTCATAAACCGCTTCTCATCATCATTTGTTTTTCTCATTGTTAGGATCAACCATATAAATTGAATAAACATTTCCAAATTTTTCAGTTGTGTAAGATCTGTCCAAATCTGTTTTCACTTTAGATGCAAGTACAAAAGTCTGCTTTACTTCTTTTGTGTTTGAATTGAAAAGATAGTATCCTCCTACACTTGTTGAAGCCAATACAACAAGAGCGATTCCTGCTTTAGCTGCGGGCAACATAACCAACTAATCTTGCTTTCCTTTTAGTGAACAAAATCTAAAAGTCTCTTTATTCTTATTGTCTTCGGGCTCTGCTTCATATCTAGTTTTGCAAGCATTCTTTAGCTCTTCTGATGTTCTTTTGGATTTTTCGGTCGATGCATAAAGAGATTTAAATTCTGAATTCTCTACTGTTGCCTTGCTTCCTAATCCATTAGTAGATTGGAAGAAAGCTTGTGCTTGTATTTTTCAAAACTTATTATTTCTCTCATCTTGAGTTGAAATTACATGCTTCTTATTAGTTCCTCCAAACTTGCTAGCATGCGTAGCACCAACTTTAAAACTCGGTTCTTTTTCCAAAGTTTCTTCAATAGTAATCGGCTTATCTCCCTCTATAGAACAGAGGGTTCAAATGTCTTTTTCATACTTTTTCTTATCTGCTTCTTCTGTATCAGAATGTATATGAGTTTTTATTTCTTTAGAATAAGCAGCCAAACACTTACTTTTCAATTGCGAACCATCTCCAACGCCGCTCCCAAATTCACTACTTAAATCTGTTTTCCCTGAATATCTATTCTTAAAAGATCAATCTCATCACTTATCATTTTCTGTACCAGAAGCATCCACAAAGTGATGTTGAAAATCGAAACTTAAATTTCCTTCTGTTCCCGCAGTTTTTATATGAACTCTATCTGGTTCTCCTGCTAATAGAGTAGAAACGCCATATCCACCGACCCCGATTCCTACTGCAACTACTCCTCCGGCTGCTACCTTAACTGGATCCATAATCTATTTACCTTCTAAAGAACAAAACTTAAGCAAATCTGCCTCTTCTACTTTTTTACTGTCTCCTGTATCATTTGTTTTGTCTACCTTATATGCTTCTTCGCAAGTTTCTTTTAGACTTCCTGACCTTTTACTTCAAAGTTTTTTAAATAAAGCGCTGCTTCCTCCCGTTGCTAATTTTCCAGATCTTCCTCCTTCTGCTTCAAAAAACAATCTTTCTTGTTCTTGTCAAAAAAATGCATTATTTTGAGGAGTTATAGCTACTAACTTGTCTTTTTTTGTATCACCATAAGTATTATTTGTATATCCTGTCTTTTCTTCTGTTACAGCAGCATCAGAACTGCTAAGAAGAACAGGTTTTTTATTAACTGCTGTACAATACCTTCATACATCTGCTTCAGAATATTCTCCATCGCCAATATTTCCTGTTGTTTTAACTTTATTACTGTCTACTCCATAAACATCACGACAAACTTTTTGAATAGACTTATCATCTCCAGAACCTCTTTCTAAACCAATAAACGATTGTTTAGGTTCCGGTCTTGTCTGTCCATCGGAAGTTTTATTTTCTCTTGCTACTAAATATCTAGTTTCATAAACCCAGTCTCATCATTCTCTATTTTTCCCTTTTGAAGCATCTACAAAATAATCGGGATAATTATCTACATATTTAGTATTAGTTGCATTCACGTTCCTGGGAGAATAACCAGGCATATTTCCTCCTGTAAATAAAGTACTTATCCCATAACCTCCCCCGCCTACTAAAACCGCTGCTCCAGCTCCTACGGCTAATTTAGTTGGATCCATCTATCCCGCTGCTCCAGTTGTAGTTGTTCAAGTAATATCATCTACTTGAGAAGAAACCGTACAATACTTAGCTATATCTTGTTTATAGGTAGGATTTGTGTCTGTTGCAGTTGTGCTAATAGTTGAAGGATCTTTCTTGTAAGCATCATCACATAATTTATTTATTGCTTTACTATTCGTATCAGTAGCATCCTCACTATAATCGGTAGCTGCATTAAACTCAGTACTCTTGCTCTCAGCTTGCTGTAACTCCTTATATTTTTTTCTTCATCATCAATCATTACTCTTTGTATTAGCTACGAATAACTTTTGGTTTTTATCTATACCCCCTAATTTACTTGAATATTCATTCCTTTTAGACTTCCCATCATCACTATCTAAAAAACTTTTAAGACTATAGGGTGTATTCAAATATTTTGAAACTCCAATTCCTGTCCCTGTCGCTCCAACAGCTACAACAACAGTTGCTACTCCAACTTTTAGTGGATCCATCTTTTAATTTACTGACTTTTTTTACCCTCTAGAGAACAGAACCTAAACAGATCATCTTCGTTAACTTTTTGCGTTTCTCCTGATGATACTGTTGTTTTTTCCTTATAAGCCGTTAAACAAGTATCTCTTAAATTTCCTGAACCCTTATCTCAAAGCGCTTTAAATAAAAAATTATTTGTCTTGGTTGCATTCTCTCCTGATCTATTCCCTCCTTTTTTGAAAAATAATCTTTGCTGTTCTTGTCAAAAAGATTCATTGTCTTTAGGAGTTATAGCTACTAATTTATCTTTATTGGTTTGCCCAAAAGTACCACTTGCATAATCACTATCTTCTTTTTGGCTACCCGAATCCCCCTTAGGGGCAGAACTCACAACTATTGGTTTTTTATTAACTGCTGTACAGTATCTTCATACATCTGCTTCATAATATTCATCAGTTCCTGGATCCTCAGTATTAGATTTAATTTTGCCTGTCTCTGCTCCATAAGCACTTTTACAAGCCTTTTTAACATCATCTCAGCCATTAATGTTATCTTTAAAACCTCTTTTAGGTTCTGGTCTTTCTTTGCCGTCAGATGTCTTTCCATCTTTAGCTAAATACCTCGTTTTATAAACTCAGTCCCATCAAGGATCATTTTTTGGATCTTCAGTATCTACAAAATAATCTGGGTAAGAATCTACGTATTTAGTATTGTCAACTGCGCTCCTTTTAAAAGGAGAATAATCAGGCATTCCGCCATTAAATAAAGCACTTATACCGTATCCTCCGCCAACTGCTAATACAACAACTCCTGCTCCTAAAGCCACTTTTTCTACTGACATTTAATCTTGTTTTCCTTGAAGAGAACAGAACCTAAGTGTTTCTTTATCTGATGTTGTATTAGAATCGCCATCATATTTTTCTTTGCACTTACTTTTAAGTGTGTCAGTTGATTCTCTATTTGTTTTGTCATAAAGAGTTTTAAAAACTGAAGAGGCTTCTGTAGCCTTTGCACCTAAACCTGCAGCATCATCGCTCCCTTTAAAGAAAGCTGCTTCCTGAATCTCTCAAAACTTATTATTTCTTTCATCATTTAAAGAAATTAGTTTACTTTTCTTTGTGCCCCCTAATTTAGTAGAATTGGTGCCAGTTTTATAAATGTCATCACCAAAACTATTAGATTTATCTATAGTTATTGGCTTAAATCCTTCTATAGAACAGTAAATTCATATATCTGTTTCGTATTTCTCTTGTGTCTCATCATTATCTCTAGAAATCTCTGTTTTGGTTGCTTTTGCATATGCTGCACTGCACTTACTTCTCAAATCATTTCCACTTTTTAAACCCTTAAATTCCATACTTTTAACAGGATTTCAATAGTACTTATATTTAAAAGACCAATTTCACCAATCTGAATTGTTATTCTCGGTAGCATCAACAAAATGTTTCTGAAAATCTTGACCAAACTTATTTTCTATTGGTGTCTTAATAGTTTCGTAATTAGGCATTGCAGGCACATACAAAAAGAAAGTTCCAGTACCTCCTCCAACTACAATGGCTGTTAAACCTCCTGCTACAGCAAGTTTTACTACTGACATTGCCTAACTATTTACTTTTCAATTATCTGAAAGCTCTCCTTTAACAGAACAGAATTTTCAAAATTCAGTTCACTTAGTTTGATCTCCGACCACAGGCTCAGTAGTATATGAATATTTTGCTTTACAATCTGTCTTTAATTTCTCAACTGCCGCTTTTAACTCGCTTGGTTTATTAGAAGTATTACTTTCACTCTTGTAAGTTTCAAATGCTGATTTGAAATTATCTTTAAAAAAACTATTTGCATCAAAATTTAGAGAAGTTTCTTTTGCCAGTTTCTCAACCCTCTTTTCCCAAAATACTTTATTTCTATCAGCCACTGTAGAAATTAATTCATCAGCATGTTTGTAACCATATTTAGACTTATCATTGTCTGATGAATAGCCGCTTTGTCCTTTTAAAGTAGTAGGAACTCCTTCTAATCCCAAAACAATAGATCCTTCTTTGCCTGATAAAGTACAAAATAACTCAACATCTTTTTTGTACTTATACTTGCTATTGTTTGTTGCGGTTTTATCTTCAGAAAACTCTGAAACATGTTTCTTATATGCTTCATCACACAACTTATTAATTGCTTTTGGAGATGAAGAAGTATCAGGACTATAAGTAGTTGCGCCAGTAAAAGAAGTGCTTCTTTCTTTATGTTTTTCGTTTAACTCCTCAAACCTATTCTTCCATCAATTCTCATTCTCTTTCATATCAGCTACCAAAACATCACTATTCCCGCCAACTCTTCCTAATTTATGCTCATACTCTCCTTTTTTGCTTTGGAAATCACTAGTAGACAAAAAGTAAGAAAGTAGATAAGGCTTTCTTAAATATTCAGAAACTCCATAACCTGTTCCTGCTACTCCAACTACGACTGCCGCAACTCCAGCTGCTTTTGCTACTGACATTATCCTAGTGAACAGAACTTAACAACATCTGCCTCCGCATATCCACTATCAGAACTAGATTTTGTATATGCATCTTCACAAATACTTTTGATATGAGTGTTTTTTGCTTTTTCGGTATGAAATATTCCAGTAGTTACAGTTGTTCCTGATTTATCTCCGTTAGGTGCATAAAATTCACTGTTCCTTACATCCCAAAAAGCGCTATTATTCTTATCCTCAACAGAAACTAAATCAGATTTTTTAATTGCTCCATATTGATTTCCTGTATATCTATGAGCGCTCTTTTCTACAATTGTCAAAGGAGTATCAAAGAAAGAGCAATATTTTCACATATCATTTCAAAGACTTGCTTTCTTGACATCTGAACTATGGTACACATCGGTTTTTTGTTTTTTATAAACTTCTTCACAAACTTGATTTAAAGGTTTGGCTCCTGTTCCCGTAACCACCGTACCTGAAAAAGCAGGTTTCACTTTTGTTTCATCTTTAAATTCATCACTTAAAGTGCTTCTTATTGCTGCATCATCAAAATCCTTCTTTCATCTTGCATAAGATCACTCTCACCAATCTTTATTGTTAGATTTAGTTGTATCTCCAGTGTTTTCTTTGCCTCTAGAACCATAAGGAGCTATTAAATAATTGCCATATAGTTTTCCGACTTTGTTTGCATCAGAATAATCGGAACTAAACTTAGGATCTTCCTTTAAAATCTCATAGTTCGGAGTTACATCTCCGTTAAATAAAGCGCTTATCCCGTAACCTCCTCCGCCTACCAATACTGCCACTCCAGCTCCTACGGCTAATTTAGTTGGATCCATAGACTAATTCTCTGATCTTTTTAAAGAACAAAACCTAAACAAGTCCTCTTTTAAATTTGTATCTGAATTATCGTTAGACTTTTGGGTTTTATACACTCCTTTGCATGTATCTTGTAAATTTCCTCTTTGATTTTTTCAAAGTCTTTTAAAGGGCGTGTCGTCTGCGCCCTTTGCATTTTCTCCTGATCTCTCCCCGCCTTTTTTAAAAAACAACCTTTGTTGTTCATGTCAGAAAGATTTATTGTTTTCTGATATTGCAGATACTAATTTTGCTTTATGTGCCTTTCCGTAATCATTCTCGCCATAATCTTCATCCTCTTTTTTGCCTGTTTTTATTTTGCTTTCTGCATCCTGAATTAATACTGGTTTTTTCTCAACAGCGGTACAATATCTTCAAACATCAGTTTCAAAATACTTAGTAGCTTCATCTGTAGCGGTAGTATTTACATTATTTGTGTCTTGAGCATAAACATCACTACATTTACTCTTTAACGAACTTTCTCCCTTCGCGCCGCTTTTAACTCCTCTAAACTTAGACCCATGCAAAGTACTACTTGCTTCAGCGGGATATCTATTCTTGAAAACCCAATCTCATCAATCATCATTCGAATTAGTTGAAGCATCCACAAAATAATCTGGATAGGAATCAACATATTTATTAGCATCTGATGTATTCCTTTTAAAAGGGGAATAACCAGGCATTCCACCATCAAACAAAGCACTTATCCCATAACCTCCTCCGCCTATTAACACTGCTGCTCCAGCTCCTGCAGCCAATTTAGTCGGATCCATTAATTAATAACTCGCAAACTTATAAACAGACTCATAAAATCTTGAAGATTTTGTTATGAATTTATATTTCCTGCACTATTTACAGAATATATAATTGCTATTTTTCAAAAAAACCCTGAAAATTAAATTTAATCAAGTTTTGTTTAATGCAGTTAAGAATTTATGGCTTTTTAACTAGTTTTTTTGAATTGTACAAACCTCCTTGAAGGCTTTTCATTTTACGTTATCTGTCTCGTTAAATTTCTCCGAATCTCACTGGCCGTTCTCCTTTTTTGATTTATCTACATTTTCTCTTGCTGTTCTTTCACATCATTTATTAATGTAAGAGGAAAAATCATTCAATCTAGGATTTCCAGTATCTTTAACGTTATCTATTACATCCTTAGTTAATCCTGAAGGGGAATTAACAGTTTTTACCATTTCATCCCAATGAGTATTTTTTATACTCGCTCTTCAGCTACTAGAACCATCCGCCGCTTTAAGTAACTCCTGAATCTTAGATAAATCACTACCTATATATTTCCTATCCTGACCACCATTTGTAGTAGAAGCTGTTGCATATAAGTAATAATCACCATAGGGAGAATTGCCGAATGCACCAGCAGCATAAGCGGCCAAAGTTCCTCCGCCTCCTATTACTGCTGCCCCGGCTGCTCCTGCTCCTAATGCTTGTGGTGTCATGATATTAGGTCGCAGAGGGTGTGTTATTTACAAAACAAACTCCTTTAAAGACATCAAATGTATCATTAGTTCCGCCCTCTTTGTGCTTCAAATCTTTTTTAGAGTCACATCACGCAGTTACATAGTTGTAAATGGATGTTGCTTCGTTTTCTTCCAAAGTATTTGGTGTTTCCAATTTATTAATTATTGTTTGATCTGGTTTAGTAGGAAGTCCCTTCCCATCCATACTAGATAGTTTAGTTTTCAGAGCCTGTTTATAAGTTGTTTCCTTGTTTGCTTCTTTAAGCCAACCTTTAACTTCCTTTTCATTATCCCCTATATACTTCTTCTTGTTTTTAATTTCTTCAGCCTCTTTTGCTACAGAAAAATATGTAGGATAACCAAACGCTCCTGAAGCATAAGCTATAGCTGTTCCTCCTGCTCCAGCAACAGCAATCCCTGCTGCAGCTCCTGTTGCCATTTGTGGTGTCATAAGTCTACTCTGGAATTAAATAACAAAACTTTTTAATATCATCTTTTTCTGGACTGTTTGTATCTTTTTTATAAGCTTCTTCGCATTTTTTTCTTACGTTATTGTTCTCTTTATCTGTTAAGCTGCCTCTCTGATCGTAAAGAGTCTTAAAAATAGAATCATTAGCTGCATTACTTCCTCATCCTAATTCAAAAAATTCTTTATTTCTCAGATCTCAAAATGAAGCATTAGTATCGTTTGTCCCTGTTGGCTTTTTAGATGACATAGCTTTATCTTTATATGTCACAACTTGTCCTAATTTACCACTATATTCTGCATCACTTTGATTAATAAACACTGGTTTTGCGTCTAAAAGAGAACAAAACATTCAAACATTATCGTCGTAATTAGACTTACTTGAGTTTTCAACTTCAGTCACTTGAGCCTTAAAGGCAACTTCGCATACTCTGTTTAAAGCTCTTTCTTCTTGTGAATTTGAATAGCTTTTATCTACTTTAGTATCATCTTGAAATTCAGAACTTAAACTATTTGTACTTTGTGTCTTATACACTCTTCAACTGTCATACTCCTTACTTCACCTACCTTTATTTTTATAACTATTTGGATCTAATAAATATCTACCATACTTCTTGCCAAAAGTGTCGTTGCCATAACCTGTAGTATCTAAAGTTCTTATATAAGTGTCAATCAAATTGTCGTAAACCAAATAACCTCCCCCTCCCAAAACCACCACAGATACTGCAGATGCGCCTGCTACTTTTAAGGGAATCATTGTAAAAACTATACAGTTAACTTTTCTTCTCCTTTTACAGTACAGAACTTCTCAACATCTTTTCTGTAATTTTTCTCATCTTCACCAGTTCCAGTATCTAAAGCGAATCCAGACTTATCTGCTTTGTAAGCGGTATCACAAACAATATTTAAAGCATTAGCGTCTGTATTGTGATAACCCTTATTCACTTGCTGAAAATTATCAGAAGCGGGCGAATCAAGTTTATTTGTTTGAGACGATTTATATTTTTCAAACCTAGCATTTCATCAATCTTGGTTTTCTTGTACATTAGCTACTAGAAAATCTTTATTTGTGCCTTGATTAACTAACTTAGTATTACCTCTGTAATCATCATTATTTACCCTTTCTAAAACTTGCTTAAGAGTAACAGGATCACCAGCACGAGTGGCAAGCATGTAAGCTCCAACTCCTGTCCCTCCTGCTAAAACAGCTCCTACGGTTATTCCTCCAGCAGCTTGTGGTGTCATAAATCTACTCTGGAATTAAATAACAGAATTTTTTAATATCCTCATGTGTAGCTTTAGGAGGTGTATTACTTCCTGTTTTTTCTAGATTATAAGATTCTTGACATTTCTGTTTTATATTGTCGCTAGTAGAGGGTGTTGATGACTTACTTTTATATAAAGTTTCAAAAATAGATCCTACAGAAGATTTTACGCCCGTTCCGGCTTTATTTGCCTCTCCAAAAAACTCTTTATTTCTTTTGTCTCAGAAAGAAGAATTATCTGAATTTTCAGCTGATACAGCTTTATTTTTATGTTGCGCATCTGAAATTAATTTATTTCCAGCATTTGCAATATCAACAAACTTATATTTAGCATTAACTATAGAACAATAAGCTCAAACATTATTTTCATAATTTGCAGGATTGTTTAATTCAGTAGAGTTTTTCTTGAAAGCAACATCACAAACTTGATTTAATGCCGTATTTCCCCCATTTGCTGAACTTGATGAATAAGCTTTATTGATTTTTTCACTTGTAAATTCTGTACTTAAACCAGCTTTCTTACTATCGTTAGTCAAGTCTTTTTGGAAGTCTCCATATACCTTTTCTCATCATCACTTATTCTCTTCATTGTTAGGATCAACCATATAAATTGAATAAATATTTCCAAACTTTTCTGCTGCATAAGAGTTGGTTAAATTATCTCTAGAAGAAAGAACAACAGGGTGTTTCACTTCTCCTGTTTGAGAATTAAATAAGAAATATCCTCCAGTACTTGTTGCAGCTAGCAAAACAAGTGCAATCCCTCCTTTAGCTGCTGGAACCATAATTAATCTTGTTTACCTTTTAAGGAACAAAATCTAAAAGTTTCTTTATCTTTATTAGTATCAGAGGTTGTTTTATATCTGTCCTCACAAGTCTTTTTTAATTCTGCGACTGTTTTCTTTTTCTCGTCAGTGTGTTTATAAAGAGCGCTAAACTCTGAGCTTGCATCTGTAGCTTTACTTCCTAATCCATCAGTAGGCTTAAAGAAAGCTTGTGCTTGTATTTCTCAAAACTTATTATTTCTTTCGTCTTTAGTTGAAATTACGTGTTTCTTATTAGTTACTCCAAAATTATTAGCATTCGTACCTCCAGTTTTAAAATCTGGTTCTTCATCACCAGCCTCCTCGATAGTAATCGGCTTATCTCCTTCTATAGAGCAGAAAGTTCAAATGTCTTTCTCATACTGCGTTTTATCGTTGGCTTCCTGATTTGGATGTATTTCTGTTTTTATATCTTGAGAATAAGCGGTTAAACATTTACTTTTCAATTGCGAGCCATTCCCAATATCGCTCTTAAATTGAGTACTTAAAACTTTTTTGCCTGAATACCTGCTCTTAAAAGCTCAATCTCATCACTTATCGTTTTCTGTATCAGAAGCATCTACAAAATGGTGTTGAAAATCAAAATTTAAACGCCCTTCTGTTGTTCCTGCATTTTTTATATGAACTTTATTTGGCTCCTGAGTCAATCAAGAAGAAACGCCATATCCTGTTGCTGCTGCAGAAACAACAACTCCTGCTCCTATAGCTAACTTTGGATCCATAATTAATTAACTTGTTTTTCTGGAACTAAATAGCAAAACAATTTAAGATCTTGATCTGTTACCTTGTCAGTTTCTGAATCTGTTGTGCCATATGCACTTTTACATGCTTCTCTTATATTGTCCACATCTTTATTTCTATTTTCCTTTCTATACAAATCTACAAAAATACTCCCTTGAGCTAAACTACCGATAGATTCAGACGAAATTTCATCAAAGAACTCTTTATTTCTTAAATTTCAAAAAGATTCATTTGCTGCTTTATCAGCATCAGAAACAGAAACTAAATTATCTTTAATTCCGTCCTTGCCTCCAAATTTGCCTGAATAAGATTTTTCAGTTGATGAAACTAATTTAGGTTCTGATTTAAGTATTGAACAGTATGTTCAAATATCTGACAAATAATTAGCTTTACTAGAAATATCAGAATATGTTTTTTTAAAAGCTACTTCACAAACTTTATTTAAAGCAGTTGCAGTAGATGTGCTATGCGCTTCTGTAACTTTACCACTTCCATTGAATTCTTCACTCTTGGCAGAACTTAATCTTTTATGTGCATCCTCTCATCCGCTTTTGTTATAGGCAGGATCTAATAAATATCTACCATACTTACCCCCAAAAGTAGTATTTGCATAACTTGTAGAAAAACCTTTCATGTCTTTCAACAAATAAACTCGTTCACGAGTAGATTCATATATCAGGTATCCTCCGCTTGCCGTTCCAACTACTAGTAGACCAGCGACAGATGCTTTTATTGCTACAGACATAAAACTACTTATCTAATAAAGAACAATACTTGACAACTTCTGCTTCATTATCTGTTGCTCCATAAGCTGTTTCGCAAACTTTCTCTAATTCCCCTTTCACATCTGCTTTTGATGATTTTTGATCATGAAGTTGCTTAAAAGGCTTACCTCCAGCTGCATCCTCTCCTGTTCCATTCTTATTATTCCCTCCATAGAAAAACTCTTTTTGCTTTCGTTCTCAAAACAAGTCATTATTAGTAGTTTTGGTAGCTGCTAAAACACCCTCTTTAGTTTTTCCTAAATTAGCTGTATATGTATCGCTTTCTGAATCTTTAACAGTTAACAATTCTTTCTCGAAAATAGTGCAATATTTTCAAATGTCCGCCCTATATCTATCTTTTGTAGTATCTCCTGTTGGTTTTATATCAGTATCAAATTTCTTTTTAAAAGCAGTATCACAAACTTTATTTAAAGCTTTATTGTCGTTTTTGTCAAACCCCTTTGTTACTGCCCCATTCTTGAATTCATCACTTAAACTCTCATTCGGTTTAGGATTGCCTGAGGCATCATGAACTTTCTTTAAAACATCTTCATATTTTTGTTTTCATCATTCTTCATTTTCATTAGGATTTGTTAAATACTTTCCATACTTTTCACCTAAAGTTCCTTCTGTATAACTTTTTTGAAATTCAGTAGACTCAATATCAGAAAGAAAGGAAATTTCTGGATTTCAATTATCCAATCCTCTTTTCAATGCATATCCTCCGCCAACTAACAACGCTGCTACTCCTAAACCCGCAGCTCCTTTAACTGGATCCATAATCTAATTTTCAGTTCCTTTTAAAGAACAAAACTTAAATAAATCTTTCTTAAAATTTTCATCTGAATTCGCGTTTGTTTGTTGTTTATATAAAGAAACACATGTTGCTTTAACGCTTCCTGTTTTTTTGTTTAGAAGATCCTGAAAAGTTTTATGTTCTGCTTTTTTTCCAGATCTACCACCATCATTTTCAAAGAATAACCTCTGTTGTTCATCTCAGAAATATTTGTTATCTTCAGGAGATATAGCAACTAGTTTTCCCTTATATGTCTCTCCAAAAGTTCCTGAATCATACTTTTCGGAATTATCAGTTGGATCTGGAATATTTGTTGGTTTCTTATTTACAGCAGTACAATATCTTCAAGCATCCGCTTCAAAATACTTATTAGCGTCGTCTGTAACAGTGTTGTTTATTTTGCTCGCATCTTGCAAATAAACTTCCTTGCACTTATTCTTTAACGAATCACTTCCTTTTGAACCGCTTTTAACTCCCTTAAATTTACTGCCAGGAACTGGATTTTTAGAAGAGGTGCTATCTTCCTTATCAAAATATCTATTCTTAAAAACTCAATCTCATCAACCATCATTTGCGCCACTTGAAGCATCTACAAAATAATCTGGATAATCATCTACATACTTCTTATCGCTTTTATTAACTTCTCTAGCTGAATAACCTGGCATACCTCCATTAAATAAAGCGCTTACTCCATAACCTCCGCCAACTGCTAATACAGCCACTCCTGTTCCTACAGCTAATTTAGTTGGATCCATAAATTACTTTTGTGCTGGTTCTGGAACTAAATAACAGAACCTTTTGATATCTTCATCTTTAACTTTTGGTTCAGTCTCTCCTTGTGACTTATGTTGATCATAGGCTTCATGACATACACTTTTAATATTGTCTGAATCGCCTCTCTTAGGTTTCTTTGCATAAAGCTCTTTAAATAAAGATTTTTCTGAAGCATTATTCCCTGTTCCATCTTTGCCGCTTTCTCCAAAGAACTCTCTATTTCTTAAATCTCAAAATTCTTTATTGAATTCTTCATTTGGTTTAGCTGATACTGCTTTGTTATGATGATTAGTATCTCCACCAAATTTACCAGTTTCAAAACCATCTGTTGTTGAAATTAACTTAGGCTCTTCTTTAAGTATTGAACAATAAGTTCAAACATTAGATTTTTTATTTGGGGAAGAGCTTCAATTGCTTTCGTCTTCTCCAAACACAACACCACAAACTTTATTTAAAGAAGTAGCTGCATTTCCAAAAGCTACAGTAACTTTATTCTCATTAGTCTTATAAAAAACCTCATCTAACTTAATATTCTTGCTGCTATCTGCTATCGCATCTTTCAAATTCTGATATCTTTCTTCCCATCATCATCTATTTCTGGAATCTTCAGGATCTACTAAATATTTCTTATATTTATGCGCAAAAAAGGTTGTAGAAGAATATCTTGAAGTAAAAACACTATTTTCTAGATCTCCTAAAACTTTAGGGGAATAATCTCTATTAAGCAAGTCATAAGTAAGATAACCTCCACCTCCTATCACCGCTGCTGCGCCTAAACCTGCTCCTGCAGCCAACTTAACTGACATTAATTAGATATTTTTTCTAAAAAACAATATTTTTTTAATTCTTGTTCTGGAACTTCGTTTGTATTACTTGAAACCTTTTCATATGCATCTTGACAAGTCTGCTTAACTGTTTTTCTGTTATTTTTTCTTAACTTAAAAATATCTTGAGTTGAATTATCAACAGTTTCATTAATAGCTGATATAGGATATTCCTTCTCTCTTAAACTTCAGAATCAATCATTACTTGATACTCTTGTAGAAACCAAATCATCTTTATATTTTTTCCCTCATTTTTCATCTGTCGCTGTATCTTCAATTAAATTCTTGTCTTCTTGAATATTTTGAGTTCCAGAATCTTTAAGTAATACAGGTTTTGTTCTTGTAGGAGATATAGAGCAGAATAATCAAACATCTGATTCTTTAAATTGAGAATTGCTGCCCGCCGCAGTAACACTTGTTTTTGCTTCTTTATAAGCAGCCTTACAAATCTGATTTAAAGCTTTATCTTTTTCGTTGTTATCAGAATCAGATTTATAAGAAGATTTAACATCTTTAAATTTGCTTCCTAATTCACTCTTATTGCTAGATTTTCATAATCTAAAGGATCATTCTCATCAATCTTTATTTTTTGAACCAGTAATCTTGTCTGGATCAACTAAATATCTTCCATAGTAATAACCATATTTACTTTCACTGCTCTGATAATCGCCCGTTGTTCCAAAACCACTTATTGATGACAAAACATCGCATTCTGGCATTGGATCGATCGAATTGTAGATTCCATATGCTGTGCCTCCTATAACTAAAGCAACTGCTCCAGCTCCTGCTGCGGCTTTTATTGGATCCATAATCTAAATTTATTGTGAAGAGCTAACCATAGATTCGGTCTTATCTACGCCTTCTACAGAACAAAACTCTCAGAATTCCTTTCACTTTGGTTTATCAGTTGCAGAAATAGTTGTATCCGTAAAATCCTCACCATATTTAGCTTTGCATTTTCCCTTTACCTTTTCAATTGCTTTTTTGGCTTTTTCTTCTATGCCTGTTTGAGCTGACTTTTCTTTTTTCAATTCATCTCTATAAGTTTCAAAATCGGTCTTTGCATCTTTAAAAAACCCATCTGTTGCAAGAGTTATATCTGGCGTTTTAGAAGCTAAATCATGAACTCTAGAAGATCAAAAAGAAACATTTACATCATCATCTGTTGAAGCTAGCAATGAAGCAAATTTATTACCTACTTTTGTCCCCTTTCCTTCTCCAAAGTAATCTTTATGACCTTCTAAAGTAACCACTTTACCACTAACAGCAAACTTTATTCCTATACCACCTCCTATTACTAACGCAGCTGCTCCGATCCCTACGGCTAATTTAGTTGGATCCATCTATCCTCCCGCTACTACAGTAGATTGTGTAGCTACAGGTAATCAAGTAATTCCACTTCCATTTCCAGAAAAAGTACAATATTTAGCTATATCTACTTTGTACTTAGTTGTATTGGCAGCACTTGAATCATCTGTACCGAACTTAGTATTATCCGCCTTATAAGCTTCATCACACACTTTATTTATTGCCTTCTGTGATGAAGTATCAGAACTATAAGTCGTCAAACCTGTAAATTCAGTACTCTTATCTCCGTTTTGATTTTTCGTTTCCTCAAATCTTTTCTCCCATCATCATTTATTTGATTCTATGTTAGCAACGAATAACTTTCCATTCCCTTTTAAACCACCTAATTTACCTTCGTAGTCATTCTTTTTAGCCTCTCCATCTTTAGTACTCAAAAAACTATCTAAAGAATAAGGTGTATTTACATAACTAGAAATACCAAAGCCCGCTCCAGTTGCTCTAACTCCTACCGCTGCTGCTACAGCTCCAGCCTTAAGTGGATCCATAATTTATTACTCTGCTCCTTTTAAAGAGCAGAATTTAAATAAATCCTTTTTCAAGTCAGCATCATCAGTACTTTCCGCTTTAGTAGAGATATACACAGAATGACATGTTTCTTTTACTCTTCCTGTCTTGCTTGTCCAAAGATCCTGGAATGTTTTATGTTGGGCGTGTTTTCCGGATCTCTTGCTCTTCTCACCGAAAAACAATCTTTGCTGTTCTGTTCAAAAATATTTATTATCTTCAGGAGATATAGCAACTAAGTTTTCTTTATTTGTATTTCCATAAGTTGTATCATCATAACCTTCTTTCTCTTTCTTATTGTTTTTTAACTCAGTTTCTGCCAAGTTAATCAATATAGGTTTCTTATTTACAGCAGTGCAATACCTTCAAACATCTGCCTCAGAATACTCATCATTGCTAAGAGTTCCATCTTCTTTCTTTATCTTGGCTTTTTGAGATCCATAAACCTGAGAACAAACACTCTTAATAGAACTTCCATCAGTTATGCCTGCCAAAAAACCTCTCTTAGGTGTTGGTCGTGTTTTGCCATCAGAATCTTTTCCGTCTGATCCTACCAGATATCTAGATTTATAAACTCAACTCCACCAACTATCGTTTTCGTTACTTGAAGCATCTACAAAATAATCTGGATAATCGTCTACATACTTATCAGTAGAACTTCCCTTTTGCCTAGCTGAATATTCCGGCATACCTCCATTAAATAAAGTACTTATTCCATAACCACCTCCAGCAACCAATACTGCTACACCAGTTCCTATAGCTACTTTTTCTAGTGACATTTAATCTTGTTTTCCTTGAAGAGAGCAGAATCTTAGTGTTTCTTTTTCAGATGCATCTCCAGAGGTAGATGTTGCCTGATACCTAGTTTTACATGCGTTTTTAAGAGTATCGGCACTTTCTCTAGTTGTCTTTTTATAAACAGTTTGAAAACCTGCAGAAGCATCTGAAGCTTTATTGCCTAAACCTTCCTTATCTCCATCCTTAAAAAATGCAGCTTCTTGAATTTCTCAAAATTTATTATTTCTTTCATCATTTAAAGAAATTAACTTACTTTTTTTAGTTCTTCCTAAATTAGAAGAAGAAGTTTCAGAATTCTTATAAACATCATCATCAGAACTGTTAGATTCTTCAATAGTTATAGGCTTGAACCCTTCTATAGAACAATAAATTCATACTTCATTTTCGTATTCTTTCTTAGTATTTCCGCTATCTAATGAAATTTCTGTTTTTGTCTTTTGTGAATATGCAGTACTGCATTTTCCTCTCAATTTATCTGCAGAATCTAAATTCTTAAACTCACTACTCTTAGCGGGATTCCAATAGTACCTATATTTAAAAGATCACTCTCATCAATCTTTGTTTTTTCCTGTTGATGCATCAACAAAATGTTTTTGGAAATCCTCTCCGAATTTATCTGTAGAGGGTGTTCCAATAGTTTCATACTCCGGCATACCTGGGACATACAAAACAAAAGCGCTTGCTCCGCTACCAACTACAATTGCAGTTAATCCAGCTCCTACAGCTAACTTTGCTACTGACATAACTTAATTATTTAGGCTTTCAATTATCTGGAAGTTTTCCTTCAACTGAACAGAATTTTCAAAATTCAGTTCATTTTTCTTGGTCACTACTATTAATGGCATCTGTGTGCCCATACTTAGCCTTACAACCTTCTTTTAATTTTTCAACAGCAGAAGTTAATTTGCTTGGTTTATCAACGTCTTTAGTCTCGGCTTTATAAGCATCAAAAGCTGTTTTGAAATTATTTTCAAAAAATCCTCCAGAAACAAAAGTGACTGAATCTCCAGATACCAACTTCTTAACTCTTTCTTCTCAAAAACCCCTATTTCTATCAGCTACTGTAGAAATCAGTTGATCTGCATGCTTGTAACCATATTTAGTATTATTTGTTGTTTCAGAATAACCACTCTGACCTTTTAAAGTAGTAGGAATACCTTTAATTCCCAATACTACTGATCCCTCTTTTCCGGAAACAGTACAGAACAATTCAACATTCTTTTTGTATTTACTCTTATCGACGTTTGTAACTTCAGAAAACTCTGAAACATGCTTTTTATAAGCATCATCGCATAATTTGTTTATAGCCGTTCTAGAAGAAGTATCAGCACTATAAGTAGTAACGCTATTAAAAGCAGTGCTCTTATCTATACTTTCCAAATTCAAACTATCAAATCTACTTTTCCATCATTTCTCATTCTCAGCAATATTAGCTACCAAAATATCGCCATTTCCGGTTACTCCTCCTAATTGATGGTCATATTCTGCTTTCTTATCTTTACCTTTATCAGAAGACAGAAAATTAGAAAGTGTATAAGGTTTTCTCAAATACTCAGAAACGCCATAACCTGTTCCTGCTACTCCAACAACAACTGCGGCAGCTCCAGCTGCTTTTGCTACTGACATTAATTTATTGAACAGAATTTAAAAACTGAATTAAATACACAAACTAATAATTTTTAAGTCGGTGACTTATAAACACGGTCAAAATTTTCTTTCTATATTTTTTCTAAATACAAAACATATTTAACCTACACAAAGAACATAAATTTTACTTTTACGGAAAAACAAACATATTAGATAGAAAATGCCCGTCTGGGAAATCAAAAATGGCTTTTTAAAATCAAAATTTGCAACTAATCTACCTTTAAAGAGCCCTTACCGTCTAAAGTACAAAACCTCTCTACTTCTGCCTTTAAAGTTGCCTTTGCATCATCTCCAGAAAACTCTGTTTTTGATTTCTTGTAATTTGAATCACAAACTTTATTTAAAGCTGTAGTTTCATCGCTGCTCTCGCTACTATACCCCTTTGTCACTTGTGCAAAATCGCCAGATTCTGCGCCTTTTAACTTTGAATCTGAATCTGAAACTACATTATTTTTATGCCTAGCATTTCATCAATCTTTATTTTCCCCCTACATCAGCAACCAGAATTTGTTGATTTCCTTCTCCTGAACCCAATTCTTCTGCTTTGGTATATCCAATTTTTTCACCTGATGACATATTTCTTAACACTTCCTTTAGAGTAACTGGGCTAAAAGAACTATTTAAAAGCACATAAAGTCCAATCCCTGTCCCTCCTACTAAAACTGCTCCAGCGACTATTCCTCCTGCAGCTCGTTATGTCATAAAATTTTATTCAGGAATTAAAAAACAGAATTTTTTAATGTCTTTTTCATCTATCTTTTTCGCGTCTCTACTGCTTTCCAATTCTTCATAAATCTCTTTACATAGTCCCTTAACTGTTCCAGATTTTGTCTTTTTATATAAATCTCTGAATGCCTTTCCCTCTTCAGACGATATACCTCTAGGTTCCGAATTCAACTGACTCTTGATTTTTACTCCGTATCTAAACTCTCTTTCTCTTATTTCTCAGAATCAATCGTTTGACTCTTTATCCTCGTTTTTTACTGACACCAACTTACCTTTTCATTCTTCCTTGCCTCCAAATCTAGCAGTATCATAGCCAGAAGCCAATACTGGCTTAACTCCTCCTATAGAACAATACCTTCAGATATCTTTTGTTTCAAACTTTGAATCTTCTTTTGCGCTATCTTCAACATCACTAGAAGTTGCATCATAGGCATCCTTGCATTTCTTTCTTAAAGAATTAGTTTCATTTCCGTCCTTATCCTTATACCCTCCCGTAACTCCTTGAAATTTACTTTTTGCCTTTTGTTTTAAACTATCAGAATTATCCTTTAGTCATCTATTGTTATAAGATCAATCTCATCATTTCTGATTGCCATCAAAAGAACCATCTATAAAAAATGATTTGAAACCTTTAACATATTTATTGCCATTATCGTAAATAGTTACCCCCTGATCCTCTAAAGTTGCAAAATCAGGCATTATTCCGCTAAACAAAACACTCATTCCATAACCAACAACTGCCAAAAAGACAGCTCCTCCGCCTAACACTGCAGCTATCTTAGTTGAAACCATAACTACCTATTACTTTGGAACTTCATATCCATCAGAACAATACTTGAATACTTCTTTTTTTTCAGTTTCAGAAACAGTTTTCGCATATTCTGCCTTGCAAAAACTTTTCAACTCTCCTTTATTGTCTTTCTTGCTTTCTTTTTCACCATACAGGGTCTTAAACCCCAAACCAGTCTCCTTAGGAGTATCTCCACCCTCTAATGAAAAAAATCATTCTTGCTTTCGATCCCATCAAGAATCGTTAACTCCATCGGCAGCCCCCGCTAAATAATCTTTGTACTCCTCGCCCAAAGAATTTTCGCCATAATTATCTTCATTATCTTTTTTCTCAGGATATCCCCTATCTCTAGACTGCTTAATCGTCAAAGGTCTTCTAACGTATTCTGAAACACCATATGCTGTTGCAACAACAGCAACAGATGAAACCACAACTCCTGCGGCCACTGCTGTATTCATGATCTAAACAAGTAACTTTTGCAAGCCTTAGAAAATTAGCTTGGTCAAAACACTATAACAAATACCTGTTTAACCTCTAAATTACTAGAGTTTGTAAAAGAAAAGATGCTTAAATTTGCAAACCGCAATTAAGAATGAATAACTTATTAAATTAAGGAAATATATCTATAAAGCGCAAAACTTAGTTACTTCTGAAGTTTTAGCTTGAGTTTCTGTTGAAGTTGAGTCATTATCTTCTTGCTCATAAGCTGCTTGACACTTACTTTTTAAAGAAGGTCTATTTTCTTTCTTTGTGTGATTAGTTTCATAAAATTTCTTAAAAAATGAATTTTCTTCTGCTTGAGAGCCAGACTTAGCTCCAGTAGCTTCAAAAAATTCTTTATCTCTTAATTCTCAAAATCTGTCGTTATCTGGGTTTTTAATTGAAATAAGAGTTGACTTATGCTTATGCCCTATCTTTTCTGGTGATGCAGGAGATGAATAAGAATCTTTATCCTGAGACTTCTCTATAGTTACTGGCTTATTAAGTGCCAAAGAGCAAAATCTTCAAACGTTATCTAAATATTGAGACTTATTATCAACCTCTAAATCTGTCTTATCTAATTTAAATGCTGTCTCACAAACTTTATTTAAATGGGCATCACTGTTACTATCAGAACTATATGCATTCTTTACTTTCTGAAACTCACTACTTAAAGATTCAGCTTTAGACAACAGATAATTAAAACTTCATTCTCATCACTTTTGATTCTTAGTTGGATCTACTAAATATTTTCCATATGCATGACCGAACTTAGGGGAAGTATAAGTAGAAGAAAAATTGCTTGTATTTTCAGAGACAGTAGTATGTTCATCGGGCATAGGAGGTATATTTTTGAATAGGGCAGAAATTCCATAACTACCACCAACTGCTAACACAGTAGCTCCAGCTCCTACAGCTAATTTAGTTGGATCCATAATTTACCCTCCTACTCCTGAAGCTTGTTTAGACCCGCTTAAAGAACAAAATTTAAAAACATCTGTTTCAGAAGCCTCACTAACTCCGGTAGTTATATCCTTCGAATACGCTTCTAAACACACATCTTTTACACTCTTATCTTTCTGTTTATACAAATTCGCAAATAAAGTTCCTGTTGCTGAAGAACCAACATTTGTTCAATTTTTCTTCTTGCTTTTTCCGAAAAACTCTTTGTTTTTTAAATCTCAAAAAGATTTATTGGAGGGTTCATAAATAGAAACTAAATTATCTTTATATTTCTTTCCGTAACTATTTTCAGAAGAATACAGAGTATCTTCAGCTTTTTCTGCTGAGTCTGAAGAATCTCTTATCTTAGTAGCTCCAGAAATGAATTTAGGTTTAGATCCTAATATTTCTGAACAGTATCTTCAGATATCTCTTTCATAAAATTTAGTGTTGCTGCTCGATGATTTTTCTGAAACTATATTAGATTTATCAGTGACATCATAAGCGTCCTTACATACTTTCTTCAAATTGTTATTCGCATTTTCAGAAGCCTTCTTCAAATTCTGAAACTTTGAAGTTGGTCTACCAGCTTCACTTCCCTTAACGTCTAAAGAATAAACATTCGCATAAACCCAATCTCATCATGCGGCATTTTCTGGTTTTTCTGTATCAATGAAATAATGTTTGTAATCCTTGATAGGAGAATTATTGCCAAGTGTGCTTAAAACCTCATATTCTGGCATACCTTCAGTAAACAAAGCACTAACTCCATAACCTCCAGCAGCTAAAGCTAATGCAGTTGTACCTCCTGCTGCGGCTTTTGCTATTGACATATTTATTAGTTTGAATTTGGAACTAGATAACAGAATTTTTTAATATATTCATCTTTAATTTTTAGGGCGGTATCTTTTTCTGCAGTTTTTCTAGAATAAACTTGCTCGCAAACATCTTTTATAGTATCTTTGCTTGTTCTGTACTTATTTTTCTTGTCATAAAGAGTTTTAAAAATTCCATCTTCTATTGCTTCTCTCCCTGTTCCTTCTTTGCCTTTAGATCCAAAAAATTCATCATTTCTTAATCTTCAAAACTTTTCATTAGAACTATTACTGTCATATCCCTTAGTTGCTACAGCTTCATCTTTGTGGGTGGCGTCCTTTCCAATAGTTTCATCTTCGTAACCTTCATTATTTAACAAAACAGGCCTTGTTCTTAAATGAGAACAATATTTTCATAAGTTCTTGCTTAGATTTGTGTTGTTAGTACTTGTTTGCTCTACTTCATCTTTAGTCTTTCCTTTATAAATACCATCACAAACTTCGTTTAAAGCTTTTGGAGAATCTCCAATTGTCTTTTGACTAGAAGACTTATAAGCTCCAGAAACTTTACTTTTGTTTTGTGAATTATCAAAAAACTCGGAACTTAAACTGCCTCGATCATTTTTAAGGTCATATTCAAACTGCTTATGAGATCATTCTCATCATTTCTTATTCCTATCTTTTATATCTTTAGTATCTCCATATACTCCAACTAAATAATTCCCATAATCTTTTCCTACTTTTTTGTCATACGTTGAAGATGAATTAGATTCATAAGACAAAGCATATCAAACAGGTTCCATTGAATCAACAAAGAAATGAAGTCCAATTCCTGTTCCTCCAATAATCAATGCACCTAAAGCGGCTGCAGACAATTTAATTGGATCCATGAATTAATTTATTTGCCCTTTAAAGAACAAAACTTAAGAACATCTGCTTCTGGAAATGCACTAGCATCTTGCGTTTTATCTTTTTGATATGCCTCTCGGCATGTTTCTTTTACAGTATCTTTCTTTCCTCGATTAGTTTTTGTATGAAGTGTTTTAAAAATTGAGCTCCCTTGTGCCGCTACTCCTAAGCCCGAATCTCCAAAAAAATCTTTTTCTTGTTTTTCTCAGAAAAGATTATTTTCTGGACTATCTACGTCAATTAATGATGTTTCTTTGTCCTTTCCATATTTACCAGCAGCAATAGCGTTATTAGTGTTTGCTTCCTGAATTGTTTTCGGTTTGTTTCCAAATACAGAACAATATCTTCAGACATCCTGTTCTGAATATTTATTGCTTTCGCTAGTTGCCGAACTCTTATCTACTACATTAGAAGTTACTTCTTTATAGACAGCTCCGCATACTTTTTTCAAAGATTTTGCATTTCCAGAACCACTAGTCAAATCCTTAAATTTATCTAAGAAAGTGTGTCTCTTATCTGAACTATCGTTCTTATCAAACTCATATCTATTCTTAAAAACTCAATCTCATCACTTATTGTTGCTCGTATTAACATCGTCAACAAAATATCTTTTGTAATCTGTTGCATACTTATTTGCATCAATATTAGTCAAAGTTATTGCATTAGGCTCTTGCGCATCTAACAAAAATTTAGCCCCAACACCTGTTCCTCCTATAACTACAGCTGTAGCTCCTAAAGCTGCTGCTCCTTTAACTGCCGCTGACATATTTAATAACTAAATCTACTCTGAACCCTTCAAAGAACAGAATTTAAAAATATCTTCTTTAGTGGCTGTTGGAGGAGATTGAGTGCTGTCGGCAGTTTTTAAAATATATGCTTCTTTGCATTTATCTTTTATATTTCCTTTTTTGCTGTGTCAAAACTTACCAAAAATAGAGGTTCTATCGTTTTCAAAATTAGCTCCAAATCTTTCTCCTTCTGATCTAAAAAATAATCTAGTCTGTTCTTTTCAAAAATGAGCGTTATCTTCTGAAGTAATAGATATTAAATTTGCTTTTTTAGATACACCATAAGTATCAGCACTTTCTCCATCCTTGTATAAATCCGCTTCGTCAGCATTGTTTTCGATAGTTTTTGGCTTTTTCTTAACAGCAGTACAATACCTTCACACATCTGCTTCTTCAAATTCGCCATCTCCAGATGCACCGGCTTTTACCTTATCTTGCGCAGCAGAATAAACATTCGAACAAACCTTTTGAATGCTATCAGCAGTATCCCCAGAACCATTTTTTATGGAAGTAAATGCTGTTTTCGGTTCAGGTCTTTTTTCTCCATCAGTATCCTTTCCATCTTTATCAACTAAATATCTATTCTTGTAAACCCAATCTCACCAAGAAACATTCTTAGTAGCATCTACAAAATAATCTTTATAGTCTGAAACATATTTACCTGTAGAAGTAGCTAAAGCATCATAATCTGGCATTCCTCCAGAAAATAGAGTACTTACTCCATAACCTCCGGCAGCCAAAGTTAATCCAGCTGCTCCTGCTGCTGCAGCTTTTGCTAATGACATACTATGATTCTGGAGTTAAATAACAAAACTTTTTAATGTACTCATCTTTAATTTTTGGAACGCTTTCTTTACTATTTGCCTGCCTAGAATAAATTTGCTCACAAGTATTTTTTACTGTATCATTATCAGTTATTTGATTTGCTCTTTTCTTATCGTAAAGAGTTTTAAAAATTCCAGTTTCTGTTGCATCTTTTCCTGTTCCCTCTTTGCCATTAGACCCAAAAAACTCATCATTTCTTAATCTTCAAAACTCATCATTAGAGCTACTTTTCCCATATCCTTTAGTTGCTACTGCTTTATCTTTATGAGTTTGCTCTACTCCAAAAGTTCCGCTACCATAACCAGTGCCTTTCAGAAATTCAGGTAATGTTCCTAAAGAAGAACAATACTTTCACATATCTCTACTCAATTTACTCTTGTCAGAATTTGCATTTGTTTCGGGTTTCACGTCGTCTTTATTCTTGTTCTTATAAACATCCTCACAAACTTGATTTAAAGGTTTAGCGACAGTTGTTGCAGCAGCAATAGAGAAAGCTGAACCTACCTTGTTATCATCTTTAAATTCATTACTCAAATTATCTTTCTTCGCTTTATCTTTAAAATCTGCCTTTCACCTCGCGTAAGATCATTTTCATCAGTCTTCGTTATTAGATTCTTGCTGATTTGAATTATCTGCATTACCCCTAGAACCATAAGGAGCAACTAAAAAATAACCATATACTTTCCCTACTTTACTTTCTCCAGAATAATCACTTGCAAATTTCGGATCATCCTTCAAAATTTTAAAAGAAGGCATTCCTCCAGAAAGTAGAGCGCTTACTCCATAACCGCCACTTGCTACCAATATAGCCGCTCCAGTGCCTACAGCTAATTTAATTGGATCCATTAGTTAATTTTGAATTGGCAACTTATAAACATAATCCATTTCTCATACCTAATTTTGTTGCTAAAAAACAATATTTAATCAACACAAAGTATTTGATTTTTGTTTTTTTCTAGAAAGAAAAGATTTTTGCCAGAAGAGTAATCGATCCATGTACTTCTATGAAACGTTTTTTAGATTGATTTATTAATTAGTATCAAAAATTTATCGCCTCAAATTAGACTATCAAAGATCCATTCCCGTTCAGAGTACAGAATTTTTCAACATCTAATTTCAAATCTGCTTTTAAAGTTGCGTTTGCCTCATCTCCCTTAAAATCCTCTTTTGACTTCTTATAATGGGAATTGCAAACTTTATTCAAAGATGTATGTTCATCGGTTCCATATCCACTTGTTACCGTCTTAAAAGCAGCAGATTTTGCTCCATCAAGTTTCGCCCCTGATTTCTCTTTACTTTTTTCATATCTCTTATTCCATCAATCTTTGTTTTCTTCTACACCAGCAACTAACAATTTCCTATTTTGAACTTCTGAACCTAATTTTCCTTCTCCTGTGTAATTTGTCTTATTGTCATCTGATATTTCCTTTCCCTGCAAAAACACTTCTAAAGTTATAGGATAAGAAGAATTGTTAGTCAACATATAAGCTCCAATCCCGGTTCCTCCTGCTACAACAGCGCCTGCTGCTATTGCCCCAGCTACTTGTGGTGTCATAAAGTTTTTACTCTGGAATTAGATAACAGAATTTTTTAATATCCTCATGTGTAGCTTTAGGAGGAGTGCCACTATTAGTTGCCAAAATACCATAAGCCTCCTGACAAGTTTGTTTTATGGAGTCGCTGTTTGGAGAAATCAACCTCTTAGCATAGAATTCACTAAAAACAGAACCTTCAGAAGAAGTAGCTCCAGTTCCGGCCTTATCCCCCTCTCCAAGAAATTCTTTGTTTCTTAAATCTCAAAGTGACTGGTTATCTGAATTATTAGTTGATAAAGCCTTATTTTTATGCTGCGCATCTCCTCCTAACTTATTCGTGTAACTAGAAGAATTGACAAAAATATATTTCTTATTAAATATAGAACAATAAGTTCAAACATTTTCTACATAATAATTTTTGCTAGTTCATTTACTCTCCTCGTCTTTAAAAGCGGCGTCGCAAACTTGATTTAAAGCTTTATTGCTATTGTTATCTGTTGATTTCGCATATGCCTTATCTATAGTAGAAACATTATTAAACTCCGTACTTAATTTACTGCTCTTGTCAGAATTGCCTACATCTTTAACAAAATCGGCATACACCTTCTCTCATCATCATTCATTATCTGGATTATTGGGATCAACCATATATTTCGAATAATCATTTCCAAACTTTCCAGATTCGTAAGCTAAATTTAAATTAGACAAAGAAGAAAGAACAGAAACATGTTTTGTTTCCTTCGTTCCGGGATTAAAAAGAAAATATCCTCCTGTCACAGAAGAAGCAACCACTACAAGAGCTATTCCTCCTTTAGCTGCTAATGACATAAGTATTTTCTAATCTACTTTTAGGTTGCCTTCTCCCTTCAAAGTACAAAACTTCTCCACATCTGCTTTTAGATTTGCTTTTGTACGAGTTTCTCCGGTATCTCCAGTAAAATCTGTCTTATTTTTTTGGTAAACAGAATCACAAACTCTATTTAAAGCTTTTGTAGAATCATCGTTTGTAGTCCCGTAACCTTTTGTTACTGCTTTAAATTCTTGTGACTCAGCATCCCTAAGCTTAACACTTGAGTTTCCCTGCTCTTTCATATCCGCATATCTCTTATTTCACCAGTCCATATTGACTTCTACGTCAGCAACTAACAGTTTTTGATTGCTAACTTCTGAACCTAACTTCCCTGTTGTTGTATATTTCGTCTTATTTTCTTCTTGCAAACCTTTCTGATTCAAATACTCCTCTAAGGTGGTTGGATGAGCGGAACTTGTAGCCAACATATAAGCACCAACACCTGTTCCTCCTGCTACAACAGCGCCTGCCGCTATTGCTCCGGCCGCTTGTGGTGTCATAAATTAGCTCAAACTCAAAACTTTCGTACCTGATACAGTGCAGAATTTTTCTACATCTAACTTAAGATCTGCTTTAGTTTTAGTGCCTTCAGAATCCCCTTCAAATTCAGTCTTTGGCTTCTTATAATGAGTATCACAAACCTTGTTTAATGCTGTTGCTGCTTCAGAACCATAACCACTTGTTACTGCCTGAAAGGCTCCAGACTTTGCGTCCTTAAGTTTAGATTCCTCTCCGTTCTTATTTTCCTTATATCTGCTATCTCATCAAGACCTATTTTTCTCTAAATCTGCAACCAATTCTTTTTTATTATCTCCAAAACCAGATAAATTAGAAGTGTTTTCATAAGTAGATTTATCAACCCCTTCATTCTTAATTGCTTCCTCTAAAGTAATGGGGTTAGAAGAACTGGTTGCTATCATATAGGCTCCTATACCAGTCCCTCCTGCTAGAACAGCTCCTGCTCCTATCCCTGCAGCCGCTTGAGGTGTCATAAATTACTTAAATTAACTAGCTGTCGCTATCTCAGGAATTAAATAACAGAACTTTTTAATATCTACATCCGTAGCCTGATCATTTTCTGAAGTTGCAAGTTTATAAGCGTCTTCACACGCTTTCTTAATATTGTCATTTGCAGTTCTTGTCTTTTTGTCCTTTTTAAATAAATCTTTAAAAATACTTATTTGACCAGAACTACCTACTGATTTAGAAGTAACTTCTCCAAAAAATTCCTTATTTCTTAAATCTCAAAATGACTTATTTGCTTCTTTATCTGTATCTAAGACAGAAACAGCTTTATCTTTATGTGAAGAACCTTTTTGGTTGTTATAAATAGTATCTGAAGAAGGTATTACTTTCGGATGAGATCTTAATATTGAACAATATGTTCAAACATTATCTTCATAATTCGTTTTACTTCCTCAATTATTTTTTGCATCCTTAAAAGCAACTTCGCAAACCTGATTTAAAGCCTTACTTCCCTCTCCAGCTTTGGTTTTTGAATAAGCGCTTTTAATTTTTTCTGTTGTATTCTTAAACTCTTCACTTAATTTACCACCATTGCTAGAACCTTCTGAAAAAGATTTGAAATCTGCATAAACTTCCTTTCATCATCACTCATTCTTCTCATTATTAGGATCAACCATATATATTGAATATGTATTTCCGAACTTTCCAGATCCGTAAGTTGACTGTAAATTATGCAAAGAAGAAAGAACAGAAACGTGTTTTTTCTCCTTCGTTCCAGGATTAAAAAGAAAATATCCTCCTGTTACAGAAGAAGCAACTACAACAAGAGCTATTCCTCCTTTAGCTGCTGGCAACATAAGTATTTTCTAAGTTACTTTTAAACTTCCTGTACCTTTTAGAGTGCAAAACTTCTCTACATCTCTTTTAGACTTAGATTGAGTTGAATCAGAATTTACAGTATTCCCGGTATCTTTGAAAGAAGCTTTATCTTTCTGATATGCAGCATCACAAACTTTATTTAAAGCAGTGGTAGCTTCGGCTCCATAACCTTTTGTTACCCCTTTAAATTCATCTGATTCAGCCACATCAAGTTTCCCAGAATTCTCTGGTTTATATTTCTTGAATCTATCATTTCATCAACTTTCATTTTCCTTAACATCTGCAACTAATAATTTTCTATTTTCCTCTTCTGAACCTAACTTTGTTGTTCCTGTATATTGTGTCTTATTGTTTTCTTTTAAATCTTCCCGTTTCAAATACTCTTCTAAAGTCACTGGATTAGAGGAACTGGTAGCTATCATGTAAGCTCCAATTCCAGTTCCTCCAGCTAAAACAGCTCCTGCTCCTATCCCTGCAGCTGCTTGAGGTGTCATAATTTAATTTCTTTGTTAGATAAATTAGTATCCGATTTTTTTCTTTATAAAAACATTTTTTAACTATAAGAACTTTGATGTGCTTAAACTGAAAGCAAATTTTTTGACATAAATGGAATTGACTTCATATGTAAATTTCTCAGGAAGATATTTATAAAAACTGTTTTTGATCCATACCACAAATAAACAATCCTTTTCTAAAGAATACTTACATGTCTAATAGTTATCCCCTTTATAAAGTTAGTAAGTTAAATACAGCATAAACAGGGCGCTTTTACTGAATTTGTAAAATCCCCAGGATATGCTTCAAATCGGACGAAAAAGAGCTCTAACTTATTTAGGGACAGCGGCTGCTTCTATACCAATATCTATAACTATTTACCTAATAAATAAGTACAAAACAGTATTACTTAACTCATTAATTGAGCCATCAACAATTCCAAAAGTAGAGGAACAGGATATTGAACCTGTTCTTCCTGAGGCAGAAGAATCATCTGAATCAGAGGAAGAGCAGCCAGAGTCTGGTCAGCCCCAAGAAGGAAATAATGCATTATCTAAAAAAGAAGGAAGTTCGGACTCTTCAGAAGAAGCAAGTGAAGACGAAGAAAATTCTGAGAGCGAGGAAAAAGAAACAAAAGAAGAAGAAAATTCCAAAGAATCAGAAGAGCAAAAGCCTAAGACGGAAGAAAACAAAGAACAAGATAAAGAAACCGAAGACGAAGAGAATACAACTACAACCAGCAACCAAGAAGGAATAATTTATGGAGTTGAAAATGGCGAAGATGTAATACCGGCATTGATAAACAAAATTAAAAAGATGACAAAAGATTCTCCAAATTGAACTAGCAAAAGCTTATCAACACTATCTACATTAGAACCTTTAGATAGAGATATTCAAGAGCTTAAAGCGCTTCTTAAAAAAGTCGCCGAAATAAAACTAGAGAAAAAAGAAGAATAAGAGAAAATACACTCTGATAGCGTTCAATTCAAAACAGAAACTCTAAACAAACCCTCATAAATACAGGTATTTAGGCGAATGTGTATAAATACCTGTGCAACAATTACTACTTACAAGTCCAGTTATAGGTTATGGCGGAAAGATAGGCTTCGCTGCGAGTCTGCTGTTAGTATCTTCTGCCGCTACTGTTTTTTCTTTTCAATCTCCAACTAAAGAAAAAATTAAAGAGATAGAAGCAATAAATCAACCAGTAAAAGAGTTTTTTAATAGCACTATTTCAGGAGCTTTTACAGAAGTAGGTCAAGGGATTTATAGCCAATACAAAAACTGATTTGGAGAAGAAATAAAAAGCAGTCTGGAAAAAGAAAACCTAAAAAAACTTTCTGACAAATTTAAAGAATGAGCTCCGGGAATTAAAAGTGTTGGAACGACAATACATGGAGCTTTTAAGAGTGGAATAATTGAAGAGGTAAATTACTACTTATTCCAACTAGGCGGAATAATAAAAGCCGTTATAAGAAATATTCCTCTTATAGCAAGAGATTCAATAATTTCCGAAGCTAAAGGAAATGAATCTTCAAACGGAAAAGTTCTATTTGGTTATGAAGAAATAAAAAAACTAGTAACTAATGATAAAGCAATGAATTTCTTTCAATCCATAAAAAATGTTATGTCTATACACGGAAAAGTATTAGACAACTTCACTTATCAAGATGGAAAAGCAATAATAAATGCTTTCAAACATTTAGCTCAGAGAGATGAAAGCGGAATAAAAAATGGATTTAGTAATCTTGTTAATAATGCCAAAGAAGTTAATAAAAAAGAATATACAGCACAACAAACTCAAGAACTATTGAAAGATTTATTTTTAGGGCAAGGCTGAAAAGAAATGAAAAAACAAGTTGCCGAACTTAAAGAAAAAATAGGGAAAATGAAAGAAAATATTGAAAATTTGATACAGCAAAACGGATTCAAAATTAAAGACTTTGAAGCAGTCTTGCAACAATTAGAAAATGCTCTTCCTAGTTTTGCAGCCGTACTCGAAGAGTAATAAAAATTGTTGCTTCCTTCAAACCAAAACGAAAAATTATCTAACACAGAGTAGTCCAAAGCGCTAATAAGACAAGTTATTCAAGATCTGATTGAGGATAATTTTCTCAAAATTCAAGAAATTATTTTTTTTGCAACTCATCAGTTAAAAGCACCGAAACTTCGACTTTCAACTGATGAATCATGTCACAACTACTGATACTTCCCGCTTCTATAGGGACATTTAGTACTACTCTAAAGACCGGTTTTTCAATTGGGCTTCTAGGGGTTTCATCTGTATCTGCAGCAGTTGCCACTTGACAGAATAAAAATGAAGCTTCAAAAAATGAAATTAAAGAAGCTATGAAGCCAATTCAAGAAACATTTACAAAAACAATACCTAATTTTTTAAAAGGAGAAATAATAGATGGAGGAAGCAAAATATTCCAAGCATACGGAAGTTGGCATGAAAAAATAGAAAAAGACACTTTTTCTACTAGTAATCCGTTATTTTCAACACTAAAAACATGAGAAGAAGCAGCGGTTAAAGGTATTAAAGCCGCTCCAACAACTATTTCAAAAAACTCTAGTCTTATAGAAGAAGTTAACTATTACATATTCGAAATAGGAAATATTGTTCTAGAAGTACTTCCACACATAAAAACAATACTTGCAGACACAATGAAACAGGCTTTAAATCCAGAAAACTCAGAAGGTTTAATAAG
Source organism: Candidatus Mycoplasma haematohominis (assembly GCF_902712995.1). Taxonomy (GTDB): domain Bacteria; phylum Bacillota_I; class Bacilli_A; order Mycoplasmatales; family Mycoplasmoidaceae; genus Eperythrozoon_B; species Eperythrozoon_B haematohominis. The sequence continues at coordinate 70,155 of NZ_CACTIB010000031.1, read as the reverse complement.
TATTCAGAAGATAGAAAAGATAATCAAAGATTCTGGATTTAATGATTTATCTTCTGCTGTCTCAGGTATGGCATCTACGCTTCCTGAAACTATAGGCCAAATAAATCAAGAACAAATAGATACTGCAATAAATGTTCTTAAAAATCTAAAAGATAACGATATTGCTGAATTTGAAAAAAAAGTAAAAGGAAATGCGGATCAAATTAAAAACGAAAAAGAAAAATACAAAGATAATCCAGAGGAATTAATGAAAGTATTGTTACTGGGAAAAGATTATGCTGAAAATCTAAAAAAGGAAGTTGAAACTTTAACGAACGCTATCAAAGCAAAAAAAGAAAATCTTAAATCTAAACTAGGAAACAATTCAGAGGCAGCAATACAAGCTCTAGAAACAGCCCTAGAAGGGCTAAAAAATAAATTAGGACAGGTGCAAAAATAAATCCAAAGAATAAAAATTGTTAACTTAATTAAGAATTGAATTCTTTATATTCAGGGCACTTATATCAATCATCAGACACTTTTGCCATAACCACACAGGTATCCTGATCCTTTAAACTTCCTTCCGCTCGTTCATCTTCAGTTGTATCTCTCAATAAGTATCACTCCTCTTTTTTTGCGTTTAACTTATCAATTGTTGAAACCATTTTTAAAGATTCTCCAGATAAAGATTCCTCCTTTGAAGAACTTGCCTTAAATATAGAATAACCTCCGGCCACACCAACCGCAGTTCCTACTATTCCAACAAGACAAGTATTGAATGTATTCATATATCCCGTTCCGATTTTTTAAAACTACAACAATCTCACAAAAAAATATAACAAATACCTACTTAGCCTCTAAATAACTTAGATTTATAAGTTGAAAATAAAAGTTTTTGAATTAGTCTGGTTTCCCCTGTAAAGAGCAAAATCTTAAAGTTTCTTTTGTTTTGGCTGTCATGCTAGAAGAGTTGTAATCTCCTGCATAATTCTCATGGCATTTATTCTTCAATTTGGCTTCTAAACCATCATTTGAATCTAAGATAGCCTTAAAACCAGCACCACTATCAGAAGCATGTTTTCCTAAACCATTAGTTTTGTCGGCAAAATACTCAGCTTGTCTTCTTCAGAACTTAGCATTTTTTGGATCTTTCACAGAAATTAATTTTGATTTTTTAGCACCCGCAATTTTCGATGTACTATTCGATTCATCCTTATAAGCTTTATCTTCTGGCATATTTGAAACAGAAATAGCTACCGGAAATACACCATCAATAGAACAAAGCTCTCAAACATTCTTTTCATATTTTTCGTTTCCGGAATCCTTAGAAACTTCTGTCTTAGTAATTTTTTCGTATGCCTCTTTGCATTTGCTCTTTAAACCCGAAAAACTAGAAATATTATGAAAAACAGTATCTAACTCTTGATCTGTAGGTGTTTTTGGATATCTATTTTTAAAAGCATTCTCTCATCAAACGTTATTCTCATCATCTGAAGCGTCTACAAAATGATGTCTAAAATCTCAACCAAACTTACCATCTGTCGGAGAAACTATAAACTTTGGCTCTTTAGAAAATGCTAGAGAATAAATTCCATAACTACCACCAACTGCTAACACAGTCGCCCCAGCTCCTACAGCTAATTTAGTTGGATCCATCTATCCTGCTGCTCCTACTACTGTTGTTGAATCAACACCGCTTAAAGAACAAAACTTAAAAACATCTGCTTTTGGAGCAATCGAACCATCCTCATCTTTCTTATATGCTTCCAAACAAACCTCTTTTACGCTCTTATCCTTCTTATTATGTAAATCTCTAAACAAAGTCCCTGTTGCTGAAGAACCATCCACTTTATCTCCTTTTTTCTTACTTCAACCAAAAAACTCTTGATTTTTTAAATCTCAAAATTCTTTATTTGAAGGTTCATAAATAGAAACTAATTTTTCTTTGTATTTCTCTCCATACTTTGAAGTTCCGGAATACAAAGTATTTTCAGCTTTCTTATTTGAGTCCTCTGGCGTCTGTATCTGAGTAGCTGCAGAAATAAACTTAGGCTTTGAACCTAATACTTCTGAACAATACCTTCATACATCTCTTTCGTAGAATTTGCCATTATCCGAATCTCCTGGTTTTGTAGAAGAAATATTAGCGTTATCAGTAACATCATAAGCATCTTTACATACTTTCTTTAGACTTTTATTTTCATCTTCAGACTTTCTCTTCAAATCTTTAAATTTTGTAACCGGCTTATTTTCATTATTGCTTCCCTTAACATCTTTCAAATAAATATTTGTATAAACCCAATCTCATCAATCATCATTCCCGTCTTTTGAAGTGTCAACAAAATAATGTTTGTAGTCTTTAAGTGGAGAATTTTCAACTGTAGAACTTAATGTTTCATAAGGAGGCATTCCTCCAGTAAATAGAGTGCTAACTCCATAACCTCCGGCAGCTAAAGCTAACGCAGCTGCTCCTCCTGCTGCAACTTTTTCTATTGACATATTAATTATTTGAATCTGGAACTAAATAACAAAATTTTTTAATATATTCATCATTAATTTTTGGAACAGTATCTTTTTCTGATTCTTTCCTTTCGTAAGCTTTTTCACAAGCTTTCTTAACTGTGTCTTCGCTAGTTATTGTTCCCGCCTTTTTCTTTCCATAAAGAGTTTTGAAAATTCCATCATCTGTAGCTTTTTTTCCTACTCCATCTTCGTCTTTAGATCCAAAAAATTCATCGTTCCTTAATCTCCAAAACTCATCATTAGAATCTGTATTCTTGTAATCTTTTGTTGCTACTGCTTTATTATGGTGATCTGCCTTTTTACCAAATGTATTATTGCCATAAACATCACCGCTTATTAATACAGGTCTAGTTCCTAAATGAGAACAATACCTTCATAGATTTCTGCTTAGCTTGCTCTTTTCGGAATTTACATCAGTATCTGGATCTGCTTCTGTTTTAGTTTTTCCTTTATAAATACCATCACAAACCTCATTTAAAGCTTTTGGGGACGAATCAGTAGTTTTATCGCTAGAAGATTTATATGCTGAAGACACCTTACTGCTTCCATCATGAAAAAACTCCTGACTTAAATCACTGGGAGAATTCTGCAAATCATATTGATAGTTCTTATAAGATCAATCTCATCATCATTTATTTCTATCTTTGTTCTCTCCTTCATCTCCATATGCTCCAACTAGATAATTTCCATAATCTTTACCGACTTTATTTTCATAACCAGTAGAAAAATCGGATTCCTTTGATAATGAATATCAAACAGGCTCTAACGAATTTACAAATGCATTTATTCCAAGGCCTGAACCGACTATAACTGCAGCTCCTAAAGCTCCAGCAGATAACTTAATTGGATCCACAATCTAATTACCGTCTAAAGTACAAAACTTAGTTATGTCGTCTGTTGGATATGTTGATGAATCTGAAGTTGGATTTTTGCCATAAGACTCTTCGCAAATATCTCTTATTTCTTTTACTGGTTGCTTGCTTGTATTCTTATCGTACTCAGTTTTGAAAACTCCATTAGCTGTTGCACTAGATCCAGATTTAGTCCCTGTTGTTGCATAAAACTCTTTATTTCTTGCTTCTCAGAACTTGTCATTTCCTTTAACCCCTATATACTTAGTTTCATTAGCTTTTCCATTAGTGTTATTTCCATAATCTTCTCCTGTTACTTCTTGAATTGTTTTTGGCTCTTCTCCAAAGAAAGAACAATATCTTCATAAAGCATTTCTTAATTTTTCTTTTGTTTTGCCCGTATCATTGTTTCTGTCAATATCTCCCTTATCTTTATCAAAAACACTTTTACATACTTTATTTAAAGATTTTTCATTACTATCCCCAGTTTCACCAGATGTCTTATAAGCATGAACAACTTTCTCCTTAGAAAAATCATCACTTAAAGGAAAGTTGCTAACCTTAGAATCCTCCTGTCATCTTCTAAAAGATCATTCTCATCATTTCTGATTATTATTTCCAGAATTTCCAAAAGGAGCAACTAAATAGTTTCCGTATAAATTACCAATCTTATTAGTATCTGCAACATTATCTCCACTACCAGCAAGAACAACATAATCAGTTGGCATAGGATCATGAGTTGCATAACTGTAAACTCCATAACCCGTTCCGCCTATCGCTACTGCTCCTGCACCTAAAGCAGCTGCTCCTTTAATTGGATCCATGAACAAAACTAGCTTTTAATTTATATGTTTCATTTATTTAAATAAAAACATAAAAGTTCATTATTGCTAACCCTTCGACAAGGTAAATAATAAGAAAATGAATATTCCTAGCTTTTTATAAGGAGGAAAACCAAAAAAATTAAATAAATACTCTAAGTAGATCTATTTATTTTTTAAAGAAATACTAGAACTCTGAAGAGAACAGAACATTAAGATTTCTTTCACAACTTCACTATCTAATTCGTCATCTCTCTTTCCATAATTTTCTACACACTTATTTTTCAAAGCATCTCTTGAACTTCCATCTTTATTGCCTCTATCAAAAATTTCTTTAAATCCTGCTTTACTTTCCTTAGCTTTCTGCCCTAAACCAACTCATTTACCATCTTCTGAAGAAAAAAATCCTTTAGTCTGCAACTCTCAAAAAATATCATTTGCATCATTCCCAGAGATCAATAAAGAATCCTTATCTAAAGACGATAATTTATTTTTGTTACTGTTCTCATCTGGCAAACAATCATCTCCATCTTCACATAAATATACATCTAAATCATCTTTCAGAGTAATAGGAGTAAATCCTTCCACAGAACAATATACCCATGCATCTCTTTCTGAAAAATCTAATACTGAATTATCTAAAGATCTAGAGTAAAAGTTCTTACAAAGCTCCTTTAATTCAGAAGGATTAGCTACACTATTTTTCTCAGAAGAAGAATCAACTCCAAAGTTCTCAATAGCTCTAATAAATGAATATCTATTTTGAAAACTTCAATTTCATCATGCATCATTTGAATTATCTTCGGCATCTACAAAGTGATATCTAAATCTATGACCGAATGTTCCTTCTTTAGAACTACTGATTTCTTTATGAGTTGGCATATTTCCAGCATCAACTAAAAATAGAAAATCTGTTTTTTCAGAAGTAAATTTCTTAGCAAAGGCTAAGAATAAAGCGCTTACTATTCCCGAAAATAGAGTTACAGAAACAAAATAAACTCTTTTCAAGTTAGATATTTAATTAATTAGAAGAACCAGACAATGAACAGAAAATCAATGTTTCTCTTGCTATATCTGTATTCTCGTTGTTGTAAAGACGATTGTAATTAATTTCACATAATTCCCTCAGAGAGTCAAGTCTTTTATCAGCAGATTCATAAAGAGCCTTAAAGCCAGCTGTTTCATCTCTAGCTTTAGAACCAGAACCATTCTCTCCATAGAAAGCAATAGCATGTCTTCATCAGAATGTTCTATTTTCTAGAGAAGTAGTAGAAATCATTCTTGATGCGTATATGTTACTTAGCTTGCTTCTTCCATGAAAACTATCTTTGTTTTCAAGAACCGTTACCGGAACTCCTCCTTCTATAGAACAATAAGTTCAAACATCATTCTCATACTTTTCTTGTTCTACATTTCTACTAATAGGAGAAATGTTTTCTCTTGTCTTCTTCTTATAGACTTCTGAACATGCTTCCTTTAAATCATCAACACTTTTTACTTTTAAAAATTGATGACTAATTTTTCTATAGTTCTTATCATCCTCTTGTTCTTCTAGAAACTTTTGATAATTCTTATTTCATCAAGATTTATTAGCAGGATCAGTAGTATCTATAAAGTGATTTTTGAAATCAAAACCAAATGTTCCAGCAATAGGTTCCTTAATAAATTTACGATTCGCAGTTCTACTACTAACCCTATTACGATTTCTAGCTTTTGGCCTAACAATTCTTAAAGAGACATCACGAGATTTTAGGGTGTATACTCCTAAACAAACTCATATGAAAACTGCAGAACCGGTAACTACCGCAACAGCTCCCTTGAAAGAATTTAACAATGTAACTACTTAGATTCTTAATTTTTTAAAGAAAATTAAACATAATTTACTTTTCTTTTTTAATAAAAAAGTACAGATAAATTTCTTATTCTGTTCTTGAAGAACAGTTCTGATTTTTTTTATAAAGATTACTAAAAAATACTTGCTTGTATTCTAAATTATTTGCTTGTGATATTTTTGTTTTAAACTATCCAATTAAAACTAAGTCTGTTTGCCGGCTAGAGAACAAAATCTAAGAGTTTCTTTTGCTGTGTTGGAAATGTTTGAATTGTCATAAGCTGTTCCATAGTTATCTTGACATTTATTTTTTAAGTCATCTACACTTCCTCCATCATCATGAAGTTTTTTAAAACCTGCTGCATTTTCACTTGCCTTACTTCCATAACCATCTTTACTCCCTTGTTTAAAAAAATGTTTTGCTCTTCTTTCTCATCATTTTTTATTCTTTTCATTTTCAGTGTCAATTAATTTTGTAGCCTTTTCAGAACCAAATAATTTACTTGTTTCAGATGTTTTTGTAATAACCGCAGGTAAAGAACCATCTATAGAACATAATTCTCATACGTTCTTTTCATAATGATCTCCAGCTGTATCCTTGGAAACATCTGAAGTAGTAGACTTGCCATATGCCGCTTTACACTTATCTTTTAAATCTGAATAGCCAGATAAATTTTGAAAATCCGTATGCAAACTAGCATCTGTTTTATTTTTTGGATACTTCTTATTAAACCTATCTTTTCATCAAGCATCATTCTTGTCGTCAGACGCATCCATGAAATGGAATTGAAAATCTTCGCCAAATTTATCTGCCTGAGGATTTTGTATACAGATTGGTTCTCCCTCAAATAGAGTAGAAATGCCATAACCTCCTGCGGAAGCAAGAATTACTGCTCCAGCTCCTGCTGCTGCTTTAATTGGATCCATAAACTAAGTTGTTGGGGTCAAATAACAAAATTTCTTTATATCGCTGTCTTCTACTTTTGGATCGGTATCTTTCGCTGATTCTTGTCTTTCGTAAGCTTTTTCACAAGTTTTTCTCACTGTATCTTCGCTAGTTATTTCTCCCTTTTCTTTCTTTTCATAAAGTTTTTTAAAGATTCCATCGGTAACTCCTATATTTCCTGAATTCTCTCCAGTCCCAAAGAATTCCTCATTTCTTAATCTTCAGAACTCATCATTAGAACTACCTTTTTCATATCCTTTAGTTGCTACTGCCTTATTATGATGACTAGTGTTTGCGCCAAATGATCCATTCGTATAACCAGAACCACTAACTAACAAATCTGGCTTTTTTCCTAAATGAGAACAGTATTTTCAAAGATTTTGAATTAGATTGTTATCAGTCAATTCTGAAGTTTGCTTATCGTAAACTCCCTTGCAAGCTTCATTTAACTCTTTAAGACTTTCACTTGCTACTGTACTACTAGAAGGCTTATAAGCTCCTGAAACTTTACTTTTCTTTGTAGCGCTATCAAAAAATTCCGAACTTAATATGCTTGGATTATTCTTAACATCATACTCAAATTGCTTATAGGATCACTCTCATCACTTTTGGTTTCTATTCTTTTGGCCATCTTTATCTCCATAAACACCAACTAAATAATTTCCATATTCTTTTCCTACTTTATTTTCGGCATAATCAGTTGAAAATCCACTCTCAGAAGACAACGCATATCAAACTGGTTCCTGAGCATCAATTAAAAACTTTACTCCTACTCCGCTCCCTCCAATAACTAAAGCTGAAGCTCCAACTATTGCTGCTCCCTTACCTGCAGTAGTCATATTTACTTACTTTTCTGTTCCTGCGTTCCCTGAAGAGAACAAAACAACAATACTTCCTTGTCTTTATTGCCATTACTCTCTTCTCCATAACTATTTTCACAAACTTGCTTAAAAGCCTCTACAGTTTGCCCTCCAATTTCTTGTTTTTTGTAAAGCTCTTTAAATTTAGATGCATGTTCAGCTTTCTTTCCTAAACCATCAATAATTTTTCCATCTTTATCTTTTCGTTTATAAAAAGCTTGTGCCTGTATTTCCCAGAACTTTTGGTTTACTTCTTCTCTTACAGAAACCAATAAAGACTTCTTAGTTCCTCCTAATTTTCCTTCGTATTGATTATCACTAACATCTCTTTGTTCTTCTATAGTAAGAGGCTTGTATTCATGTATAGAACAAAAAGTTCAAATATTCTTTTCATAAAGAGATTTATCATCTTCCTTAGTTGCTGGATGAATATCTGTTCTGGTAACTTTTTGTGTATATGCTTCTTCACAAGATTTTTTTAAGTCTTCAAAACTCACTTTATGAAAATTAAAAGCAGTTACTATTTCTTGAAATCTGGCGCTTAAATCTAATTTAGAAGTCTTTAAGTATTTAATAAATCTATTTCTTCATAAGTAATCATTCTTGCCGCTTGAAGCGTCTAAGAGATGAAATTGAAAATCACTTCCAAATTTTCCTTCAATCGGTGTTTGTATATATACAGAAGGGATTGACAAGAAATTAGATGTTCCGCAAGCCCCAGCTGCCGTAAATAAAGTAAATGCGGCTGCTGCAGATGATTTAATTGGATCCACAAATTAACTTGCTGTACCCCTTAAAGAACAAAATTTGAAAATATCGTTTTGATTAGCTGTAGGTGAAGATTGGGCGCTATTGCCTGAAGATAATTTATATGCTGCTTCGCAAGCGCCTTTTATATCTCCTTTCCTTGTATGTCAAAGATCTCTAAATATAGAAGAAGTATTGTCTTTTTTAAACTTAGAACCAGATCTGTTTCCTTTATCCTTGAAAAATAATCTATTTTGTTCCTTTCAAAAAAGAGCATTATCAGTTGAAGTAATAGATATTAAATTTTCCTTCTTTGCTTTTCCATAAGTATCAGTAGATGTTGTTTCTCCATAACTATTCTCTTCTCCGCTATTTTCGTTAATTGTTTTTGGTTTCTTTTTAATAGCTGTGCAATATCTTCAGGCATCTTCCTCTTCGTATTCTCCGCTAGCAACCGTACCAGTTTTTACTTTACTATTTTCTGCCTCATAAAAATCTTTACAAACCTTTTGAATATCTTTATCGGTATTTCCAGATCCCCTATCCAAAGAAGCAAACGCAGTTTTTGGCGTTGGTCTTGCGTCTCCCTCAACATCTTTCTCTCCATTAACTAAATATCTACTTTTATAAACCCATTCTCACCAAGGTTCATTCTTATCTGCCGATACAAAATAATCTTGGTATTCTGAAACATACTTACCAGTAGATTTAGTTAATGGCTCATAATCTGGCATTCCTCCGGAAAATAAAGTGCTAACTCCATAACCCCCTGCAGCCAACGCTAATGCGGCTGCTCCTGCTGCTGCAGCTTTTGCTACTGACATATTAATTATTTGGATCTGGCGTTAAATAACAGAATTTTTTAATGTCATCATCTTCAACTTTAGGGCTTGTGCTTTTATTTGCTGTTTTTGTTGAATAAGCTGTTTTGCAAGCTTCTTTTACTGTATCTTTGCTTCCTATTGTATTTGTCTCTTTCTTAGCATAAAGAGCTTTAAACAAACCACCTTGAGAAGCACTATTTCCTTTTCCGCCTCCCTTACCTCCAAAGAATTCATCATTTCTTAATCTTCAAAATTCATCATTAGAACTATCTTTTCCAGAAGCTTTAACGGATACAGCTTTATCTTTATGATCGGTTTCATTCCCTACTTCGCCTGCACCATAATCATTTTCTTTCAATAAAATAGGTCTTGTCCCTAAGTGCGAACAATACTTCCACATATCTCTGCTTAATCTGCTTTTTGTAGAGTCTGAATCATTATCAGGAATAACATCGCTCTTGTTCTTGCCATAAATATCCGCGCAAACTTCATTTAACGCCTTTGGAGATGATTCTGATTTAGAACTTTTAGATTTATAAGCTGAAGAGGCTTTGCTTGTATTATTTTCAAAAAAATCAGAACTTAATTTGCTGGAATTGTTACTAACGTCATATTCAAGTTGCTTATAAGATCACTCTCATCATTTTTGGTTTCTATCCTTCTGATCTCCTTTATCTCCATAAATTCCTACTAAATAGTTTCCATACTCTTTACCTACCTTATCAGAGTAACCATTAGGAAATCCATCTTCTAAAGACAGAGAATACCAAACAGGTTCAAGAGAATTAACAAAGAAATGTAGACCTAATGCAGTTCCCCCAACAATAACAGCGCCTGTTCCGGCAGCGGCCAACTTAATTGGATCCATAAATTAATCTACTTTCCCTTTAAAGAACAAAATTTAAGAACAGTTTCTTCTTTTGCTTTATCGTCTCCAGATTCATCTTTTTTTAAGCCATATGATTTTTCGCAAGCATCCTTTATATGACCTCTTTTTCCTCCTTTAGAAGTATTAAAAAGTTTATGAAATACTGAATTATCAGTATTTTCCAATGCGCTTCCGTTCAAGGCGCTATCTTCGCCAAAGAATTCGCTATTTCTTACCTCTCAAAACAAATCACTATCTTTGGTGGAAATTAAAACTGACTTTTTGGTGTTTCCATACTTATCTGTTCCATAGTCCTTTTCAGTCTTCTTTTCTTCAATAGTGATTGGTTTCTTGCCCAAGAAAGAACAATATTTCCAGAAATTATTGTTTAATTTTGTTTTTGAAGAGTCATTTGTATCAGAAGGAGTAATATCAGTTGTATTACCTTTATAAAGAGTTTCGCAAACCCTATTCAAAGCTTTTGCTGCATCGGTTGAACTGTCACCCTCTTTAGAAAAGGCGGACTTTATTTTGGTTTCATTAAGAAACTGATCACTTAAAGAAGAGCTATCGTTTTTCAAGTCATATTGTCACCATCTATAAGATCAATTCCACCACTTCTCATTTTTCTGATCATATACGCCTATCAAATATCTTCCATAATCTTTTCCTGCTTTGTCGTTTGTCGTATAATCATCTTTCTTAGAACTCTTAGATAAAACCACATAACCAGAAGGCATAGATCAAGAAACAACGTCATATATTCCATAACCTCCGCCCCCTACAACCAAAGCTGCAGCTCCAAAACCTGCTCCTGCTTTTGCTACTGACATACTAATTATTTGGTTCTGGAACTAAGTAACAGAACTTCTTAATGTCATCATCATTTACTTTCTGTCCTTCATCCTTTTTAGATTTATCTCTTGAATAAGCTTGCTCGCAAGCTTTTTTTACTGTATCCTCACTAGTTATCGTGTTTTCTTTTTTCTTATCATAAAGAACTTTAAAAAGGCCATCTGCAGAAGCGTCGTTCCCTTTTCCGTCTTCTTTCCCTCCAAAAAATTCATCATTTCTTAATCTTCAAAACTCATCATTAGAACTATCTTTTCCAGAAGCTTTAACTGATACAGCTTTATCTTTATGAGTGCTTCCTATAAATTTACTTTCATAATCATTTTCTTTCAACAAAACAGGTCTTGTTCCTAAGTGAGAACAATACTTTCACATATCTCTACTTAATTTGCTTTTGTCAGAATCTTCAACATTATCAGGAACAACATCTTCTTTTCCTTTTTTGTAAATATCTTGACAAACTTCATTTAATGCCTTAGAATCTGCACTAGCTACTGTAATAGAAGGCTTATAAGCTCCTGAAACTTTACTTTTCTTTGTGGTACTATCGAAAAATTCCTTGCTTAATTTTTCTTTCAAAACTTCAGCATCATACTGAAACTGTTTATAAGATCACTCTCATCATTTTTGGTTCCTATTTTTCTCGTCGCCTTTGTCTCCATATACTCCAACTAAATAGTTTCCGTAATCTTTACCTACGTTGGTGGAATAACTATCAGAAAATCCAGCTTCTGAAGATAATGAATATCAAACAGGCTCCAGAGAATTAACAAAGAAATGTAATCCTAATCCAGTTCCTCCCACGATAACAGCGCCTGTTCCGGCGGCAGCCAATTTAATTGGATCCATATTTACTGAGCAGAAAGATCTAAAGTTTCTGAACCTTTGAAAGCACAGAAACGTTCAACATCTTTTTTAAGTTTGTATTTATTGTCAGTAGATTGATTAGAGTCGCTGGAAAAATTACTTGTTTCTTTCTTATATTGATCAGCACAAACTTTATTTAAAGCCTTGCTATCTGTAGCGTTATATCCTTTATCAACTGAACTAAATTCTGTAGATAAATTCCCATTACCGGTTGAAGGCTTAGAAGATTTAAATCTATTTTCGTAAACCCAATTTCATCAATATTTGTTCTCTTCAGCATTTGCTGCTAATTTTCCTTTATTTTTTTCAACATTTCCTATATGAGTAGACTGTACATTAGAGTCTGCAATTTCTAAAAGGCTTTTAGGTTTAGGTTCATTTCCTTTTTCCTTAGCAAGATTTCCATCTATAGAACAATAAGTTCAAACATTTTTTAGATATTTTGAGTTATATGTTTCATTTTCTGTCTTCCCAAAGGCTGTATGGCAAACTTGATTTAAATTAGTGCCGTTTTCCTCTTTATTATTCTTGAATCCCTTTGTTACTTTTTTAAATTCATCACTTATCTCAGACTCTTTATTGGTCTTGTCTCCAACTAAAACTTTATGCACAGAATTCCATCATTTTTCATTGCCTTCAAAGAAAGGATCTATCAACTGAGACTTATTGTTATCTCCGATAGTACCACTTACATAACTAGTAAAATTAGATTTTTCCAGAGTTGTGTAACTAACAGAAAGATAACTGTATCCCAAATAACTACCTCCTGCTAACAATGTCCCTGCTCCTAAAGCTCCTGCTGCTTGTGCCGCATTCATGATTAATTATTGAGCTGCTGTTGACTTTTTAAAAGTACAAAACTTAATAGCATCCGTAGCAGTAGCATCATTACCTTCTTTCAAGTAAGCTGTTTTGCAAACACCTTTTAATCTTCCTCCTGTTACGCTCAGAGAACCTCCTTCGTCAAATAATTCTTTAAATGCAGAACCATTCTCTAATGATTTGCCTATTGGTTGTTTTCCGTATCTGCCATAGAAAAACTCTTTTTCTTTTAAAGCTCAAAATCAATTGTTATTTTCAGAACTTATTGAAGCTAAAGTTTCTTCATTTTTCTTGCCTATTTGACTATCAGTGTAAGTTGTTCCGCTTGTACCTTGATCTTTCACAGTTTGTAAAGTTTTGCCGCCCATAGAACAATATTTCCAAATGTTTTCTTTGTAATCATTTTTGCTAGCCAATTCTGTCTCTGTTTTTTTATAAGCCGCATCACAAACTTTATTTAAAGACTTTTCGTTGTCTCCTTCTGTTTCAGAACTAGTTTTATAGGCTGACTTAATGCTATTCTTTCCAAACTCAGTTCCTAATTTATTATCAGTAGCCTCAGAATCCCTCTTTCAAATTTCAAAAACTACTTCTCATCATCGTTTATTGTCTTCAGACTTTTTATTAGCATCAGTGGAAGCGCCATATCCATAAGGAGATACAAAATATTCTCCATATATCTCTCCTAATTTGCCTTTATACCCTGAATTATCTCCAGGAAATCCGCTAAATTCAGACAAAGAAACTGGATCTCTATAGTTAGTTAAAGTTCAAGCTCCATAACCTGTTGCTCCAATAGCAACCACCGCTACCGCTATTCCTCCTGCAACTTTTGTTGAAACCATAAAATTAATTTTTAAAAGTCAGACTAAATAAACATTTAGATATACATCTATTGCCTTTATTTAGGTTAAGGGGTATATAGATATATGCTACAAAATGATTTTTTGTTATAGAAATAAAGATGCCTGTTTAATTGCCTAAATATTCACAAATCAAACTAATTCTTCAATACTGACTACTTATCTAACAAATGAAATTTAAGAAGATTTGAGTTTTTTAATAAGTTCTCTATCAATTGAGATCTAAATAAATTTTCTATATAAACCTACTTAATTTCCTTAGTGTTCGTTATTCAAATTAATTTGTTGTCTCAGGAACTAAATAACAGAATTTTTTAATGTCTTCATCTGTTACATTAGATGAACTGGAATCTGTAGGCTTAGTAGTTGCATAAACTGTTTTACAAGTTTTCTTTACAGTATCATTAGCTTCTTTGGCGTCTTTTTTGCCATAAAGAGTAGCAAAAATAGATCCTTGTGATAATCCATGCCCTGTTCCTTCTTTACCCTTTTCTCCGAAAAATTCTTTTTCTCTTAATTCTCAAAACATTCTGTTATCTTCCTCATTATCTTTGGCAGATGCGGCTTTATTGTGGTGTTTAGTATCTCCTCCAAATTTAGTATTGTCAGAATGATCAGAAGCAGAAATAAATTTAGGTTTAGAACTCAGTATTGAACAATAAGTCCAAACATTTGCTTCTTTATTTTCTTGAGAGTCTCAACCAACCGCGTCAGCCTTAATAGCTTCCCAACAAACTTGACTTAAAGCTGTTGCTTCTGATCCAAACGCTGACTTTATCTTTTCTTCATTTGCAACATAAAAAATTGAGTTCAATTTAGATTTCTTATCTTCAACTTTTATATCTTCTTTTAACCTCTTAAAACTAAGATCTCACCATCACTTGTTCTTTGAATTTTCGGGATCTACTAAATATTTCTTATATTTACTTGCAAATGAACTTGCTTCTCCATACTTAGGAACCAACTCAGTCCCGTTCAATCTCTCCAACAATATAAGTTCATTTCCTTTAAGCAATTGATCATATGTCAGATATCCTCCTCCTACAACAGCTGCTGCACCTAAACTTGCTCCAACTGCCAATTTAATTGATGCCATTAGTTAGATGTCTTCTCTAAATAACAATAATCTTTTAGATTCTGCTCAGTAACCACTGTTGTATTGCTTGAAATCTCGTTATACGCGTCTTGACAAATTTGTTTAACATGTCTTCCTGTCCCTTTTCCTTTTTTAAAAAGATTATTAGTGTCCGTCACGCTTGACAAATCTGCAGATTTAAGCTCTCTATCTTTTAAATCTCAAAATCAATCATTTCCTTTAACCCTGGTTGAAACCAAATTATCTTTTTTACTTTTGCCTCACTTAGTATTACTTCCTGCATCCCCTACAATTCCTTTATCAGTATCATCTTCTGAATTCACTAATAAAATCGGTTTATTTCTATTAGGAGATATGGAACAGAACATCCAAACATCAGACTCTTGAAATTTGCTATCTTCTTTTGCGACAGAAGGGCTCAAAATATTCTCCTTTGAGTCTTTATATGCGCTCTTACAAATCTGATTTAAAGCTTTATCTTTGTTACTTGTATCGCTATCTTCTTTGTAAGAAAAACTAACAGTTTGAAACTTCTTTCCTAACTGAGAACTATCTTTAGTTTTTCACAACCTAAAAGCTCATTCTCATCAATCTTTGTTCTTGGAATTTTCTAATTTATCTGGATCAACTAAATATCTACCATATGAAAAACCGTACTTTCCACTCGTATAATCTCCACTTGATCCAAAACCAGTTTTTGAATACAACAAATCGCATTCAGGCATAGAGTCAATGGAATTGTAAATTCCGTATGCTGTACCTCCAACAACTAGTGCAACAGCTCCTGCTCCTGCAGCGACTTTTATTGGATCCATAAGAAATTATCTATTCATTAAGTTCAAATCGTGATTCTATGAAAACAATAATTTGAAAACGGTATTTAGAATTTGTTGCTCACAAATTCGTAATTGTCAGAAGAACTTTTTACTTTATTTAAATAACGAATTAGAATCTCAATAAGATAAGTTCATATGAAATTTCCTTTATTAAGTTCCCTAAGTAAAAAACATGTAGCTGCTGGTGGCTTAATTGTGGCTTCTGGATCTGCAATTGCAGGTTCAACATCATCTGGAACCCCTACTCAGATTAATAAAGAAGAAACTTCAAAACAAGAAGAAGTTAAAGAAATCATACAAGAGAAAAAAGAAGTTCCTAAACCTAAAACTCCTGTCTACTCTCTACCTCCTAGAAAAGGAGCTTTTTATAAATACACACAAGACAACAAACTAAATTATTTAGCTAATTCAATGTGAAACTTAAATGAAAAATTTAGAAAAGATCGAGGGTTTAGCGGTAAATTTTGAAAAACAGTAAAAGAAAACTGGGGCGCATTTTATGACGAAAGATTAAAAAAAGATTGAGTGGGTGAGTACTGGACGACTTATCAAAATCCTTCATTAACCGAATACTGCGCTTACAGATGATGCGAATTAAAAGCTAGAGATGAGTCAGACGAAACAAGTCAAAAGTTTGAAAAGGAAAATGGAAATTACAAAGCTAACTTAGAACAAGATCCGGAATTCAAAATATTTAAAGCAGCTTGCATAGGTTAACAATCGTTCAATTAATACAAACAAAACATCTAAATATCAATCTCTAACAAACTACAAAGTATCAACAATAACAAATACACATTTCAAATGCTTTCTTTAAATACAATGGCCAACCACAATAACAAACAATTTAATCATGTTCAACAAAATAGGCAAATTAGTGCTTATCGTTCTTGGAATCAGTAGCCCCTTTATAACGACTATCTACTTAACCAACGCTCCAAAAGCTCCTAAACCTTTTGAAGAAAACATAACTCTTATGTCCATGATTGAAATAGAGGAAGAAGACAAGATTTTTATAAGTGACGGAACTGGGGATGGAGACAGTGCAACAGTAGGCGGTAATGGCGGAGGAGGGGATAAAGGAACTGATAATTCAGAACAAGGAGATTCTAGTGCTCAGAATCCAGAGGAAAAAGGCAAGGAGAACGAATCTAATGGAAAACAAACTCTTCAAGAACAAAAATCAGGCGAAAACGGCGACGAAGAATCTAAAAAAGATGAGCCAAAAACAGATGCAGAAAGTGAAGCTCCTAAAGAACAAAAAGCTAATGATGCTGATTCTACGCCACAAGAAACAGGAAATGAAAATCAAGATCCTTCATCTTCACAAAAATCATCAACAGGTTCAACAAATATAGGGGATCCTTGTGAAGATATATTGACTCTATTTAAAAAAATATCCGAAGCAGCTGACCAAAATTTAACTGTTTCAAATACCTTTTCAGTTACTAGAAATGTAGAAATAATAAGCCAATGCGTAGAATCACTAGAAAAAACAGAAAAATCCGGTTAATTATTTGTTACTTCTAACTTCTGTAGTAGTTCTTGTTGTAACACTATGAGTAGAAACATTTACTTGTTCTCCTTTGCCAGTTCCGTTTTTTAATTTATCTTCCGCCCTTACTGCTAACTCATCAAACTGTTTTTTAAGTTCTCCATCTTCTTTAATAGTAAACTCAGGCTGCCTGTTAAAGTCTTCCTTAGATTTATCAATCCCATATTTGAACAAACCTATAAAAGCTGCTAAACAAGCAACTCCTATACATGTACCGCCAACTAAGTAACCAGCTCCTAACCCAAACATTTCCTAATATTATCATTACTATTTATTTTTTGCTCATCACAAGTATTTAGAAGAACTCTTTACAAAGATGTAAATTATTTTTTGGTTGTAAAAACCTTATTAGAAATATAAAAAGAATTTTTTTGACTAAATATTCTCATTTATCTCTATAAATAGAAATTCTTTTATCAATACATGTTAAGAAACATTAGTAAGTTACTTCTAAGCATCTTAGGTATTAGTACTCCTTTTATGGCAACTATATACCTAACCAACACTCCTAAAGTTCCACAACCATTTGAAGAAAACTTAAAGCTTCTATCTATAGTACAAATAGAGGAAGAAGACAAGGTTTTTATAAGTGATGGAACTGGAACAGGGGAAGGAGGGGCAACAATAAATAGCGGCGAAAGTGGTGGGGGAGGAGATGCAGGTTCTAGTGATGTCGGGCAAGGATCCAGTTCTTCTTCAACATCAGGAGATGCAACGCCTCAGGCTGAAACAAATGGTGATAAGGGGGGGGAAGGAAATTCTCATTCTGAACCGGAAAAAGCTGATACTAAAACAAAAACAGAAGATAAATCTACTAAAGAACCGCAATCAGAAAGCGTCACTAAGGAAAGTGACGATCAAGAACAACAACAAAACCAAACACAAGAAAGTCAACCTCCAAGTTCAGAACCACAAGCGCCTTCCTCCGGTTCTCAATCTAAAAGTAATTCTGATATAGATCCAGAAGAACTACTAAAAGCTCTGATTGAAAAAGTAGCCGAAAAATCTATAAATTGAATAAACAATCCAAGAAGTTTTCACAATTCATTTGAAATGATCAACGATATATCTAAATTACAAAACGCTCTAGACTCATTTGAATCTCAATCAAAAACACAAGTTGCATAAAAATATTCTCTCTACAAAACCACCTACTTCAGTAACTTCCGTTTTTTTATTTTCTTAAAGAAATTTATTAGTATGGAACACTTTTCAATAATTAGTCCGATCACCATTAACAAAATGGCAACTCTTTTCTTTTTCTACACATGTTCGGACACATCAGTAAATTCCTGATGGGAATACTAAGCGTTGCTCCCATAATAACCACAATATATTTAACGAATACACCTAAACAAAAAGAAAGAGAAGAAAAGATTTCATTACTGCCTCTAATACAAGTACCTGAAGAAGATCACATACCTCTAAGTAATGGAACTGGAGAGTCTGGAGAAGCAGTTGACGGAAGTGGCTCACCTGGTGGAGCAGGAGGAACAGAAAGTAAAGATGGCACTCCTCCGGCTGGAGAAAATCAAGAAAGTACTAATCAAGCTGGAGATAAAGGAAATGCAGACAGCTCAAGCGGACAAGATAAAGGTAAATCTACAGAAGACGGAGAGAAAAAAGAAAAACAACAAGATGAAAATGGAGGCGGAAAAGATGAAGAAACACAGAAAGGTCAAGATGATGCAAAACAAGATCAAGCTTCAAATGCACAAGGGCAGGAAAACAATCAAGAACAAAGCAGCGGTGATAGTAATCAACCTCAATCTATGGGAGATTCCAGATCTGGAAATAACTCAGAAATGAATGAAGAAGAATTAGAGAAACTAATTGCCTCTCTTATTAAAAAAATGAACGCTCATATTCCAGAATGAACAAGCAATCTGAAAAGTTTTGAAAACAACTTCGAAATGATGAACGAAGTTGAAATGCTAAATAATGCTCTTAATTTATTAGATAAAAAATCAGCCAAACCAGCTTCTGATTAGTTATCAATAATGCTTTCAAGAATAAGTAAATTGTTATTAGTAATAGTTGGAATAAGCAGTCCCTTTATAACAACTTTGTATCTAACTAATGCCCCTAAAACTCCTCAACCCTTTAAAGAAAATATAGAAATTAAACCTATTCCAGAAATAGAAGAGGAAGACAAAGTCTTTATAAGTGATGGTCAGGGGGAAGGAACTGGGGAAGCAACAGTCGGTGGCAGTTCCGCTGGATGAGGTAATGAAGAAAAAAGAGAAGGGGAAGGAGAATCTGGAGGAAAACAAGATCCAGAAGCAGGAAAAGATACTGTTGATAAATCTGATCAAGAAAGAGGAGAACAAAAACAACAAGAATCAAAAGACCAATCCGACCAAAAAGATGGAGGACAAGATTCATCTGAAGAAGCAAAAACTATTGAACCAGAACAAGAAGGAGCTAAAAATGGAGCAGATGAGCAAGGAAATCCTGATCAAACAGGAACTAATAATTCTCAAGGAGGCAATCCTAGTGGAACTATGACAGATGAAGAACTAGCTGAATTGCTAGCAAGATTAATAAATCAAACGCAAATCAGTATTGATAAATGAAACGAAAATCCTAAAGCTTTTATTAATGCAAATAACTTAATCTTCAATACTGCAAAACTCGGTTCAGCTTTAAATAACCTAGAAGAGAAAAACCTGATTCTAAATAGATAAATACCGCATAAATAGAGGGATTTTACTGAATTTGTAAAATTATGCGGATATGTCAAGAATAGGGTTTAGAAAGTCCTTAATCTATACAGGCACAGCAGCAGCTTCAATACCAATATCCATAACAATCTACTTAATCAACAAATACAAAACAGTACTGCTTAATTCACTGATTTCGCCTTCAGTAAAGCCAGAAGTAGAAGAGGAAGAAATAAAACCTGTTCCTCCGCCTGCAGAAGAAGAGACTAGTGATGCTCCTTCTGAAGCAAGTTCCGCAGAAGGAAATCAAGAGGGAGGAAGTGCAGGGGGAGAGGGCGTTGCTGTCGAGGAAACAAGTGAAGAATCCGGAACTAAACAGCCCGAAGAAAGTCAAAGCGAAGAAGAAAAGGAAGTAGAAGAACCTACGGAAACAGAGCCAGAAGACAAAGATAAAGAAGGGGAAGATAATGAAAAAACAGAAGAGGGGGGTAAAGAAAATAACGAAGCATCTGGCACGCCAAAAGGATCAGAAGATGGCATTGAAAGCGGAATAGAAGGAGGTGTAACTTGAGAAGAAGCCTTTGTCAATACAGTAATGGAAATGACAAAAAGTTCTAGCAATTGGAACGAAAAGGGATTAAAGACTCTTGCAGTTTTAGAACCTTTATTTAGGAACATAAATACTATAAATGAGCTCCTAGGAAAAGTAAAAACCAAAGAAACAGCAAAAGTTCAAGAAGAATAAGTATGTTCATAAACCTAAAAAGCTTGACAAACGCAATATCTTTGTCAGATAAGCCGGCTATAGCAACTCCAGCTAAGAAATTATCAACAAGTGGAATTTTGTTCGCGGCTGTACCAATATCAATAACTATTTACTTAATACATCTTTACATAGATGAAATAATGGGAGGAGAAACAGGAGGAGCTGCTCCAACTGCTGCTGAATCTCAAGAAGAAGCAGCAAGTGCTGAGAGTTCAGAAAACAATGAAGAAAGTTCTGACACGGGAGAAATTAAAGCAAATGAAAGCGAAGAGGAAGAAAATAATGGAGAAGTAGAAGCTCAATCTGATGAATCACAAGCAGATGAAGAAGAAACTGAAGTTGTTGAAACAGCAAACGCAGAATCTCAAAAAACACAACCACAAGACGATGAATCAGTTCAAAAAGAAGTAGAAGCTACTGAACCTAGCTCTTCAAACAACAGCGAAGCATCTTTATCCGGAAACGGAATGGATAAAGTAATTCCAACCTTAATACACAATCTATCTCTACTTAAAAGAAATGGAAGAGATTGAATAAAGGATGCAAATGGTTTAAGGAATGCTCACGCTATTTTTCATACAGTAAGTGCTCTTAATAAAGTGTTAGCTATAGGACAAAAAAAGCTTCAAGAAGAAATAACAAAATACCAGGAAGCTAAAAAAGCTGAGTAACTTCCCTTGTTCTAAGGGCGGCAGAAGGGGTAATGATGAACTACTTTATATTTACTGTTCCTACACTGGGAGTAGGAACAAAGATTGGTTTTTCTTTAGGGTTGCTTGCTTTAGCAACTACTTCAACTGCCTTCTCTTTTATTTCCTACAATGCAAAAACCTTATCTGATCTAGAAGCTATTAAAAAGCCTTCAGAAGATTTCTTAAATGATATTTTTTCTGGTTTATTTACAACTGGAGGGGGAAATATATACAAAAAATATGAAGAATGAACAGGCAAAGCAAAGAAAGAAAACATAAAAGATAATTTCGATTCAGAAAATATAGATAGATTTAATGGCGCTTACAAATCATGAATAGCAGGAGCTAAAACTTTAGGAAGTTCATTGAACGATGAAACAATTCAAGATATCAACTACTACTTATTTAAATTAGGAGGTTTCACGAAAGCTGTCTTAAAAACTATTCCTTACGCTTTTAGAGACTCAATTTTTGAAGAAGTAGGTTTAAAAAGAAGAAGACTTCTATTTGGTTATCGACAAATAAAAAACTTAGTAGGCGCTAACGAATTTAAAAAATTTACTGAAGAAATTAAAAAAGTAATTAAGAAACATGAATCAATAGTTGATCAACTGACAGCTAAAGACGGAACAGACGTATTAAATATTCTTAAACATATCTCTCAAGAAGAGAGTAAAGCTAAATATGCTCTTAAATCTATAGCAGATAGAGCTAAAACAGCAGAGGGAAAAAACTATTCAAGCTATAGCAACCCTAAAGAAGAACTTCTAAAAGATTTGTTTGTTGGCGATTGGAAAATAATCAAACAAAAAGTCGAAGAAACCAAAAAGGGTATTGAAGCATTAAAGGAAGTGCTTGAAAAAATAGAAGAGTTAGGAGTAGGCAAAATAGAGGAATTCACAGAAATAATAAATCAACTAATTAGCAAACTTCCAGAAGCAGAAATTAAAGAAGAGGCCGCATAAACACAGGCATTTAAGGAAATATGTATAAATACCTGTGCAATATTTACTACTATCAAGTCCTATCCTAGGCCAAGGAGCCAAAATAGGTTTTTCAGCAAGCTTATTATTAGTTTCCGCTACTGCAACAATTTTTTCTTTCAATGCTCCAACTCAAGAAAAAATTAATGAAATACAAAAGATAAATGAACCTGTAAAAAACTTTTTCAATACCACTCTTTCTCAAGCCTTCACAGAAGGAGTAAGTAGTATTTATGAAAAATACAAAAGTTGATTTGGCGAAGAAATAAAAGAAAACATCAGCAAAGAGAGTTTAGAAAGAATTACCAACCAATTAAAAAAATGAGGAACTGGAACTAAATCATGAGGAGGGGCTATTGAAACAACATTTAAAAATGGAATGGTAGAAGAAATAAACTACTACTTATTCCAATTAGGAGGAGTAATAAAGGCAGTTATAAGGAATATTCCTCTAATAGCAAGAGACTCAATTATCGAAGGGATTAGAGGAGAAACCCCTGCAGAAGGAAACAAAAAAGTTCTATTCGGTTATCAAAAAATCCAAAAATTAGTAACAAACTCCAAAATGATCAATTTCTTAGAAGCAGCAAAAGAAGTTTTGCAAGTGCACGGAAAAGTTCTTAATAATCTCACTTACAGAGACGGAAAAGCAATAATCAACACCTTTAAACATCTATCTCAGAAAGACGAAACAAGAATAAAATCGGCATTAAGTCTTTTAGAAACAAATTCAAAATCAGTTAAATCTAAAAATTATTTAGAAAACGAAACTCAAAAGTTATTGAAAGATATATTCTTAGGTGAAGGTTGAAAAAAAATGAAAGGGGAAGTTGAAAAACTTAAAAAACAACTTGAAGAGATGGAAGCGCAAGTTAAAGAGGCTCTTAAAGAAGCAGGAATTTCCGTTGAAATAGAACAATTCAAAAAACTTTTAGAAGGATTGAAAGGTTCGCTACCAGAATTTGAAGAAGCGCAAGAATAACTCTAAATAAAAACAACAGATCCTACTATCAATAATTAACTAAGTGTTTACAAATCTAATTAAATAATCACGATTATTAAATGTAAAAGCTAGAAAACTTTTTAGTTTTCAATAGTGTCATATTTATTAACTGTTCCCTTTACATCTTCAACTCTTAGTCTTCCCCTTAAAGGTGGATTATCAGTAGGTTTATTAGGAGTCTCATCAGTAACAGCAGGAATATCTACTTGACAGAACCAGAATGTTTCTATAGATGATGAAGTCAAAAAAGTATTTAACGACACAATTCCTGCATTTCTAAAAGAGAATTTGTGAGATGGGGGAAAGTCTATATTTGACTCCTATGGAAGTTGAAAAGATGCTCTACAAGATGGAATTATTTCTACAGAAAATCCATTACTAAAAACAATGGGCGAATGAGGCAAAACTATTAAGGGGGGGGGTAGCGAGTGTAGGTAGTTCAACTACTTCCAGTTCTTCTTCAGATGCTGTATTAAAAATAGCTGAAGAAATCAACTATTACATATTTAAATTAGGAGAAATTAGTAAACAATCAATTGAATTCTTACCGACTGTAATCATAGATACCATAACTGAAACTGCTTTAGGGAAAGAACTGGAAGCAGTAACTTTAGGCTACAACAAAATAAAGAAGATAGCTGAGGACAGTGGTTTTAAAGATTTTGGCGCCGCTTTGCAAGGGGTAGCAGATACATTTAAAGAGGAAATAGAAGGATTAACCAGAAAACAAGCAAATGCTATTTTTCAAATATTTAGAGAGGCGGAAACAAACAATATCAATAAATTTTTGAGCGATATAAAAGAAAATGCAAAAAAAGTAAAGGGGCAAGGAAATGATTACAAAGGAAAACTAGAAAAAATACTTAAACACGTATTTATAGGGAAGGAAAAACTTGAACAATTGAAACAAACTATCAGTTCTTTACCAAGCATTATAGAAGCAGCAAAAGGCAAACTAAAAGAAATAACAGAAGATATGATACAAGCGCTTAAAGAAAAATTAAAACGATTAGAAGAAAGCATGAGTGCAGAATAATTAAATTAGAAAGTTCAAATATCAAATTTCACAATCAACAAAAACATTTAAGTATTTAAAAAAGTAACCCACAATATTAAATTCATCAGATATTTTCTAATCCCTCATTGAGGGTTAATGTCTTATCTACTAACTGTCCCCTTTACATCCTCTACTCTTAGTCTTCCTCTAAAAGGAGGTCTATCAATAGGTTTATTAGGAGTCTCATCCGTAACAGCAGGAATATCCACTTGACAAAATCAACATGTTTCTATAGATGATGAAGTCAAGCAAGTATTTAATAAAACAATCCCTTCTTTTTTCAAAGAAGAATTAGGAGGTGGAGGAGAATTAATATTTAATGCCTATAAAACATGAAATCAAGAGTTAAATGATGTTATTACCACTGATAATACATTATTAAAAACAATGGGCGCATGAGGAGAAACTATTAGGGGGGGGGTAAGCAAAGAAAGTATTTCAAAAATTCAAGGTTTTTTTAAAGTAGCCGAAGAAATTAACTATTACATTTTTAGATTCAGTGAAATAGTGAGGCAATTTGCTGAAGCCATACCAACTATAATCACGGACACCATACAAGAAGCTAACGCTGGAGCAAATAACGAAGTTGAAGCTTTAAGTTTCGGAAAAATAGAATCAATATTTAGCAGTGACAAATTTGACCCGTTTTATAAATCATTAGAAGAAGTTTCTGCTCAATTTGCCGAAACATTATCTGGAATAAACTCAAAGCAATCAAATGCAATTCTACAAGTTTTTAGATCTGAAAAGAAAAGCAAAATTAACGATCTTTTAGAAGAAATAAAGAAAAATGCGGAGAAGGTTAAAAAAGAGGAAAATAAGTACAAAAATAATCTAGATAAATTATTGACAGATGTTTTCATTGGAGAAGGAAAAATACAAGCACTTAAACAAATGATAACTTCCCTTAAACAATCTGTAAGTACAAAAACCGAAGCATTAAAAAAGATTGTGGATATGAGCTTGATAACAAGTCTAGAACAACACCTAGAAAACTTAAAAACCCAAATGTCAGCTAACAATTAATCGACACTAAACCCTTTCTAAAACTTCATCACATCCAGTAAATAAAACAACTTTCAACCAAAAATTCACTATATGAGACAAAAAAATCAAAAATAAATGAAAAAACTATTAGCCACAATATGTTACAAATAACTAATAATGAAAATTATTTAACGATTAAATGAACAAACATGCCCTCAAATTCATAAATAGTTATATTTTTTTAATACTTACTTGTTAAAAGAAATAAGAAAAATCCATTCACAACAAATGGCTTATGTCGCAAATATTACTATCCCCTATAACCTTAAATACTCTAAGTCCAACTCTAAAAGCTGGATTATCAATAGGCTTACTAGGAGTTTCATCTATATCTGCAGCAGTTGCTACATGACAGAATAAAAATCAAGGAGAAAACCAAAAAACTAAAGAAATTCTAGAACCAATAAAAAATGTATTTACAAATACAATACCTAACTTCTTAAACGCAGAGATAATAGATGGCGGAAAAAAGATATTCGAAGCATACAAAGATTGAAAAGACAAAATACCAGTAGAAGCATTTTCAACTAGCAATCCAGTTATAGACAAGCTTCAAAAATGAAGAGCAGCTTCCAGTTCAGAAATTAAGACAGCTATAAACAATTCCTCAAAAAATACAAAACTACTTGAAGAAATAAACTACTACATATTTGAAATAGGAAACATTATCCTAGAGATAATTCCACACATACAAACAATACTCATGGATACACTCAAACAAACATATAAATCAGATGATACTTCCGGATTAATAAGTATTCAAAAAATAGAAACAATAATTAAAGATAGCAACTTTAATCAAATGTCATCTTCTGTTGCAGAAATGGCTTCAAAACTAACTGAAACTATGTCTCAAATAAATCAAGAGCAAATTGATACTGCAGTAAATATTCTTAAATCTTTGAATCAAAACGATATTTCCAGCTTTCTTCAGAACACTAAGACAAATTCAGAAGAAATTAAAAATAATCAATCAGACTATGAAAACAATCCTGAGGAGCTTATGAAAGTCTTGTTGTTGGGTAAAGATTACTCTAAAAACTTAAAAACAAACGTAGAATCATTGATAAATCAAGTTAAGCAAAAGAAAAACCAACTGAAAAAGAAAATAAATGACAGCTCTAATGCAGTAGATAATTTGGAAAAATCTCTTGAAGGTTTGAAAAACAAATTACAAGAAAAAACTACAAATTAATAAAACCTTCTCTTCATAGCAGCAGCTTTTCTCTTCTCTCTCAATCTCAAACCAGGTCTCAAATAATAACTACCTCTAATTGTCTTTCTCTTTATTTCACTAAAGTGTTTTCTGCACTCCTTAAGAGCTGCATCAACATCATTATCGTTGACTTTAATTCTCATTAAGCTTCTTTTTGTTGTTGTAAATTAATCGCAAACCTAGACTTTAATCTATTGCATTTATTCTTTTTAATTATCCCTCTGCTCACTTGACTATCTAAAATCTTATATATTTTACTTATATCACCCTCTCTGACTATTCGTTTAAGCTTCTTCTTTTCAGCTATTCTGACAAGACGTCTTGCTCTTTCTTTCTTCAGAGACTTCTTACTAGATAATATATTAGGCATTTGAACAATAATTCTATTTTAAATGGAACCGATTTTGGTTCTATCTTTCTACTGTTTTTACCAGTAGCATTAATAATAATCACATTTATTTACATAAAAAAGAAAAAACAAGATGAAAACAAGGAATTCAATAGGTTCGGAAGAAGAGGGAAAAAAAACCACGTTTGACAGATAATAAAGGAATACCATAAGAAAAAAAATAAGATAGGAGGAACTATAGAAATGTACTTTTTATTTGAAAGAGTACATCCTGCAGATTTAGAAGACTATCTAAACAGGGCACATAAATTCAGAGTAAAACAAGAGGCCAAAAAACTAGGTATTAAACCTCCAAAAATAAAAAAACAAGATTTTTCAGAAATAAAAATATATTTTGATGATCTTGAAGAAGAGACAAATGAACTTAATAACAAAGAAAAAATAAACGCAGTTAAATCACAAAAAATAGAGAACATAAGAGATAGCATACCTAAACAAAGAAAGAGAAGAAAAAGATACGTAATTCTCTACAAAATGAAGGACAGAAATGTTGTCTCAGACTGAATAGCTATAGAAGTTGAATTAATAAAACAAAACACTAAGGAAGGGAAAATGGAAGATAATGTAGTAATCAACAAAGAATTAGATGTAGAAATGGAAATGAAATGAATGGAACCATTGTTACAAGAAAAACTAGATGCGAGAGATAAAAAAATAGAAGAAGATAATAAGAGAGCTCTTAAAGAACAAAAGAAGAAAGAAAAGAAATCTTGAATGTCAATATTTAAATCTTCAAACAAAAAGATTTAACTAAATACCAATCATCATCTTCTGATCTAAAAGGTACGCTATATCTTTGCAAACATCAATACAACAATTTCTCTTTAACATCTATACCTATATTCTTATGAGCAGATTTAGCTATCTCATATAACTCACTATCCTTAATATTTCCTCAACCTAAATAACCAACTAACTTTTTTAAATTCCTATCAAAAGCTGGATCATTGAAATTTAAATCCAATACTTCTACACTAAAGCTATCCTGAACAGGCATAGAACAGAAAATAAATACATCATCCAACAAATTCTTGTTCTCCGCAATACTCCCTTCGTACTTACTAGTACATCAAGCTTTTAATATATGACTATTCTTAAATCTATTCCTTGCTTCCCTCTTAATATTCAACCTATCTCTTGCATAATGTTCCTGAAACCTAAACCAGGCTGTCTTCTTCTCCTGATGATGATAAGAAATAATACTCCTATGTAATTTCCTTCAGTAAGCATCACTTGCTTCAACAGGTAATACAAAATACTTCAATTTTTCATAAACATTTGAATAACTACCTCCTACAGAACTTACGTTCCAAAGATAACTATTGCTTAAACCAACAACTAACGCACTTGCTAATGCAATCAACCCTTTTGAAACTCAAGTCATCTATCTTTAAAAGGGAGTCAATTGAGATAGGTAAAAAGAATCATTTACCTGTGTTGTATAAAACCATAACAAAACTACTAAATACTTCTATTCAAGGGCAGCAAATTAACTATTGTTCGTTTTGGTTCCAGACCATGAACAATATTTGAAGATATCTGTTTCCTGAGAATTATTGTTTTCGGTAGATGTTGAATACGCCTCTTTGCAAGCTCGCTTTACTGCATGACCCTTATTTGCATTTCCCGTACTACGTAGTTTCTTGAATATATTATTATCTTGACTGCCTGTACTACTTATTCCAGCACTAGTCTCTCCAAAAAATTCCTTATCTTTAAGAGTTCAGAACAAATCGTTTCTTGAATCAGTTACAGAAATTAATGTATTTTTATAAGTGCTTCCATATGTACTATTTGAATAACCATCAACCTCTTCTTTCTTTTGATGATTTCTCAGAACTCCATTAGCTTCAGAAATAACTGTTGGTTCTTTTACAATAGGTGAACAATATCTAAGCAGGTTCTCGCTTAATTTAGGTGTACTATTATCAGATTTAAATACTTCATTCTTAGCTTTCTTATAAATAGAATCACAAACTTGATTTAAACCGTTGACATTACTGCTATCTGACTCATTGGCTTTTGCAAAGGCAACTTTAATATTTGCCGACTTAAAATCTGCGTGCATAGAATCTGGCAGATTTTTCAAATCATAATTTCATCATTTATAAGATCACTCTCATCAATCTCTGTTATTTTCCTTATATGCATCTACTAGATATCCCTTATAAAAATGGCCTACTTTATCAGTTCCGCTTTCACTAAAAGTCAATAATTCATAGTTTTCAGGCATAACTCATGCTCAAGAATCGTAGAGTCCAAAACCAACACCGATACACAAAGAAATAGTTGCTAAAGCTGAAAATAATTTAAATGAATTCATGATTGCTTTTCTGAATTATTCAAATAATTGATCCAGTTTTTGAAATATCTGTCTTTAAATTTCTAAATTCCCTATTTCTTCAATAGTAAAAAAGAGGAAGACAACTTAGTAATATTTGTGTTCAACATCATTTTTTGAGCCCTTTTTAAATTATTTTTTTTGATTTTTTTTAAAAATTTATTACGCAACTAAATGTCGATTTTTCTAAAAAATACCAAACTTCAACAGTTTTTTATTAACTAGAAGACTTCGTCAATCAAAAAGGATTTTTCCTCTTCCGTAAAGCTAAAAAAGTCAATACGCTTATTAAAAAACCTGTTGAAGAGAACTATAACAAATGTCTTTTTAGTTTTGAAATTACTAACTTTTATGAAAAAAAATAAAAGCAAAAAAATTACAAACAAACAATTTTTATCGAGTTCGACTACTGTGAAATCTATCCTTATCTAATTTAAAAATTATTTTCCGTCTAGAGTACAAAACTTAGTTATGTCTGCTGTAGGATATTGAGTATTGCTTGTTGTTGTTACTGCTAAATAAGCTTCTTTACAAATTTCTCTTATGTCTTTTGATATTTGTCCGTTCTTTTTATTTGTATGCTCAGTTTTGAAAACTCCATTATTTGTCGCTCCAGTTCCGGATTTAGCTCCTGAATCTGCATAAAATTCTTTATTTCTAGCTTCTCAGAACTTGTCATTTCCTTTAACCCCTACATATTTAGTTTCATTAGCTTTTCCATTAGTGTTGTTTCCATAATCTTCCCCTGTTACTTCTTGAATTGTCTTTGGTTCTTCTCCAAAGAAAGAACAATACTTCCAAAGATTATCTCTTAGAATTTTGTTTGTCGTAGCCGAACTTCCTGTTGTTTCTATGCTAGTTTTTTCTTTTTCAAAAACATTCTTACAAACTTTATTTAAAGATCTGTCATCACCTTTACTGGTGTCAGTTTCAGTTGAATTTCTATAAGCATATTTAACATTTTCAACTACAAAATCGGCACTAAAAGTTAATCCCTTCTTGGAATCCTCTTGCCATCTTCTAAAAGATCATTCTCATCATTTCTGATTATTATTTCCAGAATTTCCGAAAGTGGCAACTAAATAATTTCCATATAAATTACCAATTTTGTCATCTCCAGAAATAGTTTCGCCACTACCAAAAAAAACAACATAATCGGTTGGCATAGGATCATGAGTTGCATAACTGTAAACTCCATAACCTGTTCCTCCTATTACTACTGCTCCTGCTCCTAAAACAGCGGCTCCTTTAATTGGATCCATCTAATTACTCTTTTCCTTTTAAAGAACAAAACTTAAGAACATTAGCTTCTGTTGCTTTATCTGATCCGCTTTCTGAGCTTGATAAACCGTATGCTTTTTTACAAGCATCCCTTATATGTCCTCTATTTTCTCCCACAGGGGTTTTAAAAAGTTTGTGAAATACTGAATCGTTTGTAGCGTCCGCGCTTGAGCCATTAATTTCCGCATCATTACCAAAGAATTCTTCGTTTCTTACTTCTCAGAAAACTGAATTTTCTGGATCAACAGTAGATATCAAATTGGCTTTCTTAGTCTCTCCATGTTTACCACTTTGATAAACCTCTTTTTCATCTTTAACTCCAACAGTTGTGGGACTTTTTCCTAAAAAAGAACAATATTTTCAAAAATTGTTTTTTAAATTATTAATTCCAGACGTAGGATCTACATCTGAAGAATTTCCCTTATAAAGCCCTTCACAAACCTTATTTAAAGCTTTCGCATTATCTGCTGAATTATCTTCTTTGACAGAAAAAGCGGACTTAATTTTGTCTGAGCTGTTGAATTTATCGTCTAATGTGTTGGAATTATTCTTCAAATCATATTGCCATCATCTATAAGATCAATTCCATCATTTTTCATTTTGCTTATCATATGCGCCAATCAAATATCTTCCATAATCCTTTCCTGCTTTATTGTCAGAACTGTAATCACCTTTATTAGAGCATTTAGACAAAACCAAATAATCATCTGGCATAATCCAAGAAACAGCATCATAAATACCGTAACTTCCGCCAGCTAAAATCGCAACCCCTAAAGCCCCAGCAGACAACTTAATTGGATCCATTTAACTTCTCTTGACTTTTAATTAAAGTAAAGCAATTTAATAAAAATAAACTTAAAAATGACATTAAAGAGATTAATTACAAAGAAGATAATAAAAAAATAGATATTGTTAAAACCTATTTGCTTTTAACAGCATAAGAACCTCTAATAGAACAAAACATAAGTACTTCCTTAAGTCCTACTTCATCTAACTCTTCAAGTTTCTTTTTGTAATTTTCTGCACATCTACCCTTCAAAATACCTGTTAAATTCTCATCTTGCTTACGTTTTTCAAAAATATCTTTAAATCCTGCTTTATCTGAAGTTGCTTTACTTCCTAAACCATTATCTGAATCGAAAAACCCTGCAGACTGATTCTCCCAAAAAACACGGTTATTTTCATTGATAGAAACTAATGAATCAGCGTAAACAGAGAATTGCAAAGCTTTTTTACTATTCCTATTTTCATCAGTACATTCAACTACAAGATCAGGAGGAAAGTTTTCGTCATCTTCAAACTCATCGCATGAATCTACCACATCCAAATCATCTTCTAAAGTAACCGGAGCATGCCCCTCTACGGAACAAAAAAATCAAACATCTCCCTCCAAAAATTTCTTGTTGTAATCTTGAACTTCAGCAGAATCTATTTGCTTAGAGTAAGTGTTTTTGCAAAGAGCCTTTAATTCAGAATAATCACTTAATTCATTGACTTCAGATGATCTGAAAAATAAATATCTACTCTGAAAACTCCATTTTCATCACTCATCATTAGTTTCATTTTCTGCATCAACAAAATGATGTTTAAAGTTATGTCCAAAAGTTGCTAATTGAGGACTTTGAATAAATTGATGTTTGGGAGCATTTTCGTTATTCAGAAATAAATTAAATTTCCTTCTCTCTTCGCCAGATCTAGAAAACAAACCTAGAAATTTCATTGCCAGCAAAGATGCTGTACAAACACCAAAAACTCCAACGCCTATAACAGGAATATAAAATTTCAAAGCCAAAACTTACTATTCAGAAGAACCAGCCAAAGAACAGAAACGCAATGTCTCTTTAGCTATATCTGTTATCACATCATTGTAAAGATGATTGTAATTTTTCTCACATAACGCCCTTAAAGAGTCAAGAGTTTTAGTTTCTGAGTGGAATAATTTTTTAAATCCAGCTTCATCACTTTTAGCGTCCTGTCCTGAACCGTTCAATTTATCTTTTTCTCCATAAAAAGATGCAGCATGTCTAGATCAAAATCTTCTATTTTCTGGAGAGCTAGTAGAAATCATTCTTGATGAATACACATTACTTAATCTACTTCTGCCTTGGAAAACATCTTTACTTTCTTGCACTGTTACAGGAACTTGCCCTTCTTCAGAACAATAAATTCAAACATCACGCTCATATTTATGTTGTTCTAGATTTCTGCTAATAGGAGAAATATATTTCCTAGTATTCTTCTTGTAAACATCCCTACATTTATCCTTTAGATCCTGAGCGCTTCTAACTTTAAGAAATACAGCGCTAGTTTTTCTATAACCCTCCCCACTTTCCAAATTCTTAAGAAATCTATTTGAATAATTTCAATCTCATCAACCATTATTAGCCGCATCAGTAGCATCTACAAAATGATTTTTGAAATCGGAACCGAATGTACCAGGATCAGAGTTTTGAATAAATTTACGAACAGTAGATCTCTTGCCAATTCCAGAACGACGTCTATAGTTGTGCCTAATGTTTAAAGTGACATCTCTAGACTTAAGTGAATAAATACTTACGCAAACTCAAATAAAAATAGCAGACCCTGCAACTAATGAAAGAGTTCCTCTAAAAGAATTAAACAATGTAATTTGATTGAAATTTAATTGTTGATTCTAGATTTTTTATACAAAAAAAATAAATAAAAAAACATTTTATTTTTAAGATTTTTCAATCATAAAATCTAACCTAAAATATAACTTCTACACAACTCTTTAAAATACTTAATTATTTTTTAATAATAAACAATACAAATAAATTAACAAGCAGCAAAAGAAACAGTTAATTAATCTTGTTTGCCCTGAAGAGAACAGAATCTTAAGGTTTCTTTTGGCTTAGTCATAATCACCTTTATATCTTTCTTTACAAATATCTTTAAGTCG
The DNA here is from genome assembly GCF_902712995.1 of Candidatus Mycoplasma haematohominis. GTDB lineage: Bacteria > Bacillota_I > Bacilli_A > Mycoplasmatales > Mycoplasmoidaceae > Eperythrozoon_B > Eperythrozoon_B haematohominis. The sequence goes on along the minus strand of NZ_CACTIB010000031.1, from coordinate 36,636 downwards.
ATTCCTTAATATAGCTTTCGATCCTGAATTATTAACTGGTTCAAAAACGATACCTGATGACAAAAAAGCAGCTTAATTAAACCCGACAACTAACCACTTTTACTTCTTTTCAAAGAACAATATGTAAAAACCTCTGATTCAATAGCTTTTGGATTGATCCCACTTCCATCTTTCTTTTTTCCATAGGCTAACCTGCATTTATCTCTAAGAACATTATCGGGAATATTTTTCTTACCTTTGTGTTCGTCATAAAGCTTTTTAAAAATAGAATCAGTATCTTCTGAAGAAGAACCGCTTCTATTTCCTTTTACTTGGAAAAACAATCTTTGTTGCTCCTTTCAAAAGAATTTATTTTCTTCTGCGGATGTAGCAACTAACTGTGATTTATATTGTTTACCATAAGAAGTTGCTTCTGTATATTCTGCATCTTCTTTCTCGGTTGCTGAATTACCATCTTTCTTTGCGTGTTCAACTAATATTGGTTTCTTCTTAACAGCCGTACAATACCTCCAAACATCTATTTCTTCATATTCTCCACTTTGATTCGCTCCGCTCTTAACCTTACCTTTATCCGCTGAAAAAATCCCTTCACAAACCTTCTGAATAGATTGACTTGTTTCTCCTGAACCTGCATTTAAATTCATAAAAGATAACTTGGGATCAGGCCTGCTCTCGCCATCAAAATCTTTATTTTCTGAATCAACTAAATATCTTTTTTTGTAAACTCAATCCCATCAAGGAGCATTCTTTCCTTTAGTTGCATCCACAAAATAATCAGGATACTCATCTACATACTTGATTGTTCCTGTTCCTGAACTAACAAAAGGAGAATAACCCGGCATTTCCGAATTAACGAATAAAATGCTAATTCCATATCCTCCGCCTCCCAAAACTAATGCTGCAGCACCTGCACCAGCTGCTAACTTAACTGGATCCATCTTAAATCACCAAGAATAAAGAAATAGACACTTGTCTAACCTCTATTTGCGCAAAACATGAAAATTTCTCTTCTACGTTTCTTAGATAAATCTTGATCTTTGTCCTTAGGCTTAGTATAAACCTCAAGACATTTTTGTTTCACATGAAAAGTAGAAACATCAGATATATATTTATTGCCCAAATAAAGATCCTTAAATCCTAAATCTTTATCTTCTGCTTGAGCTCCTATACCTCGAGAATAATCTCTTTTTCCAAAAAACTTAATATCCTGTTTTTTTCATCACCAATCATTTTTACTTGACATACTTACCAATTCATACTTATATATCTCGCCTCATGAATCGGAAGAACCATATATTGTCTGATGATCAATAGTGCCTTCTGTATTTCCTTGCTTCCTACTTTGAAAAATAGTCAATGGAGGTCTTACAGCTTTAGATATTCCATAACCAGCAACACTAATTATCACTACAGCGGCAAAGGCTTTAAAAATTGAAATCATGGGATTATCGAAAAATTCTGCGTAATTATAGCCACACTCATAAATTTCGCCCTTATTTGAAATTCATAAACAAAATTTCGAATTAAATAACACTTTAAAAAGTGCTTTTTGCAAAAAAAGAAAATGGAAGCTAATACAAATATCATCTAATGCCCATTTGACCTCTATTTCCTCAACTTAATTCTTCCATTTTTATATTTTCGAAACAATACTTAATTAGAAAATTCAATGCAACTTTTAGACATCAAACATAAACAAATGCTATTTGGTGCAAGCACTAAAACAGCTACCAAAACAGTAAAAAGAAGCGGCGCTTCAACTGCAAAGAAAAAAGTTGTAAAAACGGCAAAAACAGACACAACAAAAAGTACAACGAATAAAAAAGAAACTGAAACTAAAACAAGCAAGACTTCAACTGCCAAAAAAACAAAAAAGGAATTTCCTGCTTCTTCAGGAATGATGCATGCTGCTGGTGCAGCACCCGAACCAAAAAAAGATGATGAAAAAACAATTAAGAAAAAGAAGAAAACACTAACTGAAAAAGAAATAAAAGCTCAAAAGAAAAATGAGGTCTACTCTGAATTCAACAAATATGGACTTATATCTATAACAAGCGGAGCTATATTAAATCACTCCGTGAACACAATAAATAAGTTAGTTGCAGCAACAAATGGAGATGAAAACAATTACAAATATTACGAAGAAAAATCAAGAAACTATTTAAAGCCACATTTTTCATTGCCAGCTCAATGAAGTCAAAATAGAGTTACATTTGGAACGCCTTGATACTATTAATGAAAAAATTAAATACAAGTCAAAAAAGACAAATATCAGCAGGAGCAATACCAGTTATAGGTGTAGGAGCTATAAGATTGCTGCATGGAATCTTGGCTATAAGTTGATTAATTTTGGATGTAATTAACATAGTCGCAGACTACATTCCCAAAGAAGAACCAAAATCAAAAAATCAAGATAATTACTTTCTCAAATTAGAAAATGGTCTTACTAGATCCAAAAATACTATATTGAGTTAAAAAATAAACTAACTTTTTCTTCGTTTGGATTTATACTTATTAAAAGATTTAAGAATTTCCATATCCTCTGAAGAAATCTGAATCTTCTTAGCATTTACTATCTCATTAATCTCTTCTGGAGAATTAACGGGAACTACAGGAACTATACCTAGTTCTAGTAGATAAGCGATAAGAAGGTTTTTGACGGAACATTCATATTTCTGAGATAGCTCTTTGAGAACTGGATTTTTAGAGTTTGACTTAAACTCTCCTAAAGGCTCATACGCCTGTAGTTCAATATTATTTTTTCTACAGTAGGAGAGAACTTCTAAATTTAGGTTATTTATAGAAAGATTGTGCTGAAGAGTATGAGGATGCTTTTGAGTAAACTTAAACAATCTTTCTAACAAGTCAAGGTCAAAATTACCTAGACCAACCTTCTTAGTCTGACCTTTGTTCATACATTCAATTAATTGTTTGTATGCCAATAAATTGGCAGCCCAAGAATCAGATGGATAGTGCAAGAAATAAGTGTCTATACAACTAAAGGCACCTATTTTTTGCAAAGCAAATTTAAGTGATTTGTTTATCCCTCCATTAAATTTAGTAGGTCAAACTTTTGATTGAAATGGCAAAGAAAGATCAAAAGACTTATCTTTTTGTCTGAGTTGTCTTAATGCCATTCCAATATAAGGTTCATTACCATATCTCCAAGCACAATCAATAAAATCAACACCGCTATCGTTGGCTGCTAAAAGAAAAGATTCAAGAGACTTTGTATCTCTTAAAGATTCTGTAGCTAATCCAAGTTTTCTAATTTTGATACTTTGATCCTGTTTTTTTGCATCAAAAATATTTGTTTCGCCCGTGACGACACAATCATTGCCAGTGTGAGTGCCGGCTACACTATCCAGTTTGCTAATAATAATTTTTTTTAAAAAGAATTTAAGCTATCAAAAATAAAAAAATATTTACTCTGAATAACTTACGTTGTTAGGATACTGAGAAGCAACCAAACGAAGATACCTTCTGAGGAAGGCGTACTCATATTCTAAATCTAACGGCAAATTGCTATCCCGAAATCTAAATAAAAATGTAAATTTTTCTTCTCTTAAAAGATTATTTTTTTCATTATTTGCATCTTTTTTCAAATTTTTGTTTTTTTCTACTGTTTTTGTAATAAAAATTTCTTCCCTGTTTTTTCATAATTCAGCAGCACCAGTAACTAAAACTGAGACTGCAGCACAAACCAAATCATTTCCCTTAGTGCCTGCATAGGCATGTCCACTAACACTAAGAAAATCTTTCTTAGCGACTATTTGGATCAATAAATTTGCATTACTTCTAAATTAGTGTATTTAGTTCTATGACCTTTTCATTTTTCATGTCTCTTCTGAGGCCTAAAATTCACTATTCTTAACTTCTTACTCAAACCTTGTTTAACTATTTTCAACTCAATCTTAGCTCCACTCAAATATTGACCAGCAGGAGAACCAATAGTATCATTGATACCTAATACTTGCTCAGTGAAAAAGATATCACCTATATCACCCCTTACAAAAGGACAATTAACAAGAATATCTCCCTTCTTTGCTATATACTGCTTACCAGCTACACAAAAATATGCGAACATAATTTAAATAATATTACAAATTTACTTCTCTTCTTTAAAGTCTAACTCTAAAGATTCAAAATGTTTATTTTTATAAGTATTCAACGACCTCATCAATTCTATATCTTCTGGGTCTAAAAGAATTTCTTTTGCCTTTAATAATTCTCCGATTTCTTCTACATTTTCAGGAATAACAACCGGAACTATACCTTGATTCAACAAGAAAGCTAAAAGAATATGTTTAATAGAAGTGTTGTACTTTTCTGACAATCTAATTAACAAAGGGTTCTTCAGATTCTCTTCATAATCTCCCAAAGGCTCATAAGCTTGAATCTCTATATTATGTTGTCTGCAATAATGAATTCTGTCATATCTCATATTATTCACTGACAACTCAATCTGCAAAAACTGCGGTCTAATTCCAGTCGCTTCATAAAGTTTTTCAATCAAATCCTTATCAAAATGACCTAAACCAATATTTTTAGTCAATCTATTTCTCTTACATTCAATTAATTGCTTTCATGCTGACAAATTAAGCGACATATCATGTGCTGGTCTATGCAACATATAAGCGTCTATAGCGCTAAGAACACCAATTTTCTGAAGAGTAAATTTAAGTGATTTAGTAATACCTCCAAAAAACTGAGTAGGTCAAACTTTAGACTGGAAATTTAATTTAAGTTCAAAATTAGGATCTTCTCTTCTCAAAGATTTCAAACTAAGACCGATAATAGCTTCGTTCCCGTATCTCCATGCACAATCAACAAAGTCATAAGGATGATTATTCACCTCTCTAAGATACTTAATTAAAGTCTCCTGATCTCTCAGTGTACTAGTACCAAAACCAAATCTAGCAGTTTTAGGGTCGTAACTGTAAGAATATGACATACTCACCGAATCTTTTAACTGTGACTTAAATACCTAAACACATAAAAAATTCAAAAAGAATAAACTCAGATAACAAAACAAACAAAGGGGAATGCAGTATCTAGTACTCCGGAGAAGGGATATAGTCGTATTTATGGAAAAAATACCTGATTATATCCTTTGATTTTAATCAGATAATTCAAAAATACGAATTTTTTTCTCTATCTTTTCGTAAACTGTGGAGATCTTCTAGCTCCCATTTTACCCACTTTCTTTCTTTCCTTAAATCTTTTGTCTTGAGTCAACAGATTATAGGTTCTCAAAATAGGCTTAAAACTAGGATCTATTTCAAGCAGAGCTCTAGCAATTCCTAACTTAACTGCATCTGCCTGAGCACACTTACCTCCTCCCTTAACAAACAAATTGATATCTAAAGAATCTTTTTTACCAACCAACTTTAAAGGATAAAGAAAACCATCAATCAAAAAATCATTGCAGAAATACTCTTTAACGTCTCTTTCTTTTCTATTCGCAACATTTCCTGTCCAAAGAGTAATCTTTCCAGTGCCAGCCATAAGATGAACCTTGGCTACAGACTCCTTTCTGTTACCAAAACCAAAATACTTTCTCTCTGCGCTCACTATGTTATTTGATAGTTAATTGGTTTCTGCGCCTCATGCTTCTTATATTCAGCATCAGGATAAACATGTAACTTATGCAAAAGAGTATGAGAAAGTGTTTTATTTTTAGGCAACATTCCTTTAACTGCTTTGTGAACAAGCTTATCAGAATATTTCTCAATCATCTCCTTCCCTTTTCTTGACTTAAGTCCTCCAGGATAACCAGAATGTCTATATCAAATCTCCTTATCTGCTTTATCTCCAGTCAGTCTAACCTTAGAAGCATTAATAACAACTACAAAATCTCCGCAATCTTGATTAGGAGTGAAATCAGGTTTATTTTTACCTCTTAACAAATTAGCGATATGAACGCACATTCTTCCCAATATTTGATCTTTAGCGTCAATTACGTACCAAACCCTTCTTTTAAGACCCTCTTCTCTAGTAATTTGTGTTGTTTTCATAACCTTATAAATATTACCCAAATAAATAGAAATATAGTGTTTTTAAAAGCGGAGCTCTGGGTTCACCAGTATTCTCACAGTGATCAATACTTGCAATATCCAAATGAATAAACGGAATATTATTAGTAAACTCTTTTAAAAACATAGCAGCTCTATTGCTGCCTCCCATACCAGTCTTAGCACTATTTTTAATATCTGCAACCTTAGTTTTCTGTAAAGCTTTCAAATAATAATCATCCATTGGCATTCTTCAAATTCACTCTGCAGCCTTCAAAGAACAACTTCTTAATTTATTTCATTGGTCATCATTAGTAGATCATGCTCCACCATACTTACTACCCAATGCATAACCAATAGCGCCAGTTAAAGTAGCAATAGTAATAATTTCCTTAGGTTTATACACCTCACTAACGTAAGCAAGTGCATCAGCCAACACCAATCTACCCTCAGCATCAGTATTATCTATCTCTATACTCATGCCATTTCTGCAAATAATCACATCATCAGGTCTATAACTATTCCCTGCCACAGAATTCTCCACTAAAGGAATAGCAACCACAACACTCTGTTTGCTTCCATTCTCAGCTAAAGCCTTAACCACACCAAGACTAACCGCTGCTCCTGACATATCAAATTTCATGGTTGCCATATATGAACCTGTCTTAATATTCAATCCACCAGTGTCGTAACAAACTCCCTTACCAACAAGAGCAATTAAATCATCACTTCCAGAAACAAGATACTTAATAATCAACAATCTAGGAGCATTAATAGAAGCCTTACCAACTGCAATAATCAACTCAAGTCTCTCTTTCTTAAGATCCTCTCCCTTAATCTCCTCTATTTCAACACCAGGAATTCCTTTAAGTGCTTCTCTTGCTTCCAAAACAAACTGTTCCGGAGTCATAATATTCGGAGGAGTGCTTTGCAATCTCTTTGTCAACGCAAAACTAGAAGAAATAGATGAAACATTACTATCAAAATTCCCTCCAACCAACTTCCACTTCTTAACATCCTTCTCAGAATTCTTAGAACTCTTCATAGTGAAAGCCACTGTTGTAAACATTGAAAGAACTGTAGAAAGAGCCAAATCCCTTTCTTGTGCTCCAAAATTCTTAAAGCTAAGATTCTTAAAACTTTCGTAATCTATCTCTATCTCTTTAGTAAACTTCCCTAACTTATCCTCCAATAATCTCTCTAATTCCCAACTATTCCCTAACTTATCAGTATTAATTTCAAACCTAGCCAGTGAGTCGCCGTCCTTAGTCAGCTTATTTTTCTCCCCTTTAAAAAAACAAATCTTATGCACAATACTACTTAAGTATGATTATACTGCCCTTTCTATGCTTAGGATAAAGGGTCAAACTCTTTTTATTCAACCTACCATCCAAAAAGTCCTTAATTTGCCAATAACAACACCCGATAATAAATCCAATAATTAGGATTAACTTAACTCATGAGTTGAATACATTGCTGTCTCCAAAACCTGTTGTGCCAACAATATAAGAAATGATTAAATAAAACAAAGCTAAAACGATAGTACCTCCAGAAAATAAGGCACAAACTTTAAATCCAACTGACTTCCTAATATTTTTTTTCTTGAAACTACCCAAAATGACAAATAACAAAATCAAAAACACAAAAACAGTAACAATATCAGCTAAAGAATCAATAATTTCCATAGGACTATTGCTTAGACCATACTGCTGCATAAAAAACACAATAAATCCAACTAATAAAAATCAAATAAGAGTCTTAAACAGCAAATAAATTCAGATAGTAAATCTCTCTTCAAAATTTTCTTCCTCTGCTATATTCTTGTAAAAAATAGATTTTTTAATCTTCACAATATCAGAAAACCTGTGAGTATCATGCATAGCAGTTAACTGCGGCAAACTACTCATTGCTATTGAATTAAGAGTCAATAAACTAGCACAACTAATAAGAATAGAAAACAAATCCTTAAGAACAGGTCTACCAGAAAAAAACCTAAAGTTTCTATAATCTGCCTCTAAAGAATCACCAATGTTAAAGCTAACAATAATGTTCAGATAGATAATAGTCACAATAACAATAGAAGCCAGAATAACGAAACTTAAACTTCCAGGCTTCTTCAATCTATCCTTCAAAGCAGCAACCCCATAGAAACCATCGTAAATAAATAAAAGAGAAGGCAAACCAGAAAAAAGCAACATCCAAGGCCCTAAACTAGCTAATCCAGATGCTGTCTTAGGAACAACAGTTGCCTCCATATCAGAAATATTTCTTGGAGCAGCAAGAGCAACTATAGGAAGCAAAAGTAAAGGGATAACAACTAAACAAGAAAGAATTATCTGCAACCTATGAGCTCACTTAAAAGATAAAAAGTTAATCAACATAAACACAAAAGCCAGAAAACAACTCAGAAACATAGTAGAGAAAACACCTAACATACCTTCCGTCATACCAACGATTGCATAAACAGAGAACAGTAAAAGGCTTATTGGATGGTAGAAATACCTCATGAAATTACAACAACAAATATGTAACCTAGGAGAACAAAGCTTATGACTCCAACCCATAAAACCCATATTCCCTTTCTGAGAAGGAATAATCTTCACCAACACTCGACAAAAAGCAAACATATTCACTAAGAATACTAGGAATAAGAAAACTATTGGCCCAACACGATTGTGAGCCAAAGAGTTCAGTGTCTGAGTCTTAATAAATATCCCTGCCCCTATCATGGACGTAAGGGATAAAAATATCGCCGATTTAGTACTTAACTTTTGTTCTGTCAAAATTAATAAATTCCTCCAACAAAATCTTTAGTTTCCTGATGAATAGGATTATTGAATATATCCCCTGTTCTTCCCTGTTCAATTACAGCTCCATTTTTAATAAATATTGTGTAGTCGCTTACTCTCCTAACTTGAGACAAAGAATGAGAAATCAAAATAATAGTAGACATCTTATTTTTAGTAATCTTTCTTATTAAATCCTCTATTTTTCTACTAGCTTTCAAATCTAAAGCAGAAGTTGGCTCATCCATCAACAACACTTTTGGTTGTAAAGCAATAGCTCTAGCTATACAAAGTCTTTGTTGTTGTCCAATAGAAAGATAATCCTCAGGCTTAGCATTTAACCTATTCTTAACTTCATCTCAAAGATGTGCTTCTCTCAAAGATCTTTCCAAAATAATCTCTAATTTACTGCTATTAGTTATTCCATAAGACTTAAGAGCAAACAAAATATTCTCTCTAATACTCATAGGAAACATAATCGGCTTCTGCATAACTGTTCCTATTTGAGACCTAAGATATTCCAAAGGATAGTTCTCCAGTATATTTCTTCCGTAAAAATTTACAGATCCTTTATATATATAAGAATCATCAAAATTAGTCCTATTAATAGTCCTTAACAAACTACTTTTTCCTGAACCAGATGGCCCAATTATTGCAACAACAGAATATTCAGGAATCCTAATATTTATATTCTTAAGTATCTGATTATTATCTGCAGTTTTTCCAGCTCAAAGATTTAAATTTTTAATTTCCAACACAAACTTTCTACCACTAATCCTCTCATCTATAGCCTTAGCTCTATTTACTTCTTCCTCAGTAGTTCACTTTTCTTTCCCAGCGAACAAAGATTTGAAAGACATATTTAACTGAGTCTAATAAACTAAAAAGTTAAAAGACTGAAATTTCTTTTTTCAAAACTCATAACTCAGAATACCCAAACCATATTTAGCTATTATCACAATCACAGATATAAATAACAAACAATAGAAAGTAGTTTCATTAATTATTTTTTCACTCTTTGCTAGGTTACTTTCATATAACTGAGAATATATTCTTGTTGTCAAAGTCTGTCCCTGATACATAAATAAAGTCTTAGGAGCGCTATTCAAGCCAGCAGTCAGATAAAGTGGAGCTGTTTCTCCTATTATCTTTCCAGTCGTCAAAAGAACTGAAAACACTAAATTATTAAAAGCTATAGGAAGAAGTATCTTCCAGAAAGTCCTACACTTAGAAATGCCCAATATATAAGAAGATTCTCTGTAGTTATCACTAATACCTGACAAGTACGTATAGAAAGAATGAGTTAAATAAGGCAGTATAAATAAGACCATAGTAAGCATTCCAGCCAACAAACTCTTACCAGAAGAACCAGAAGCGGTTCAACCTAATGTTTGAATAAAGACAAACAGACCAAAAATACCAAATATTATTGAAGGAGTTGCTGCTGCAGCATTTATCAAAGCTAACGTATATTTCTTAAATCTCTTATTAGATAAATACTCAGATACATAACAAGAAGCAAAAAAAGCTATAGGAGCTGCAAACAATATAGATAACAAGACAATCAAGAAAGTATTATTTATTGCTCTAAACAAAGTATCGTTTTGGCTAGGTACAAAACTAGCATCAGATACAAAAGACTTAATTCCTCCTATCAAAACAGTTATAGGAAGAGAAAAAGCATAGAGAACAAACAACCCTAAACATAAAAACTCCAGACCTCTCCTAATTAAACCAAAGAAAGTTTTCAAATTCTTGGTCTGTGCCTTATGAATGAAATCCCCAGTAGAACACTCATTATTCTCCCATTCCTTACAAGAACTAAAAAGGCAACACAAAATTCATCAATTTATTTTGTCTTTTGCCTTCTTAAAAAAAGATATCTTGCTTGTATTATTAACCTTCTCTCTGTCCATCTTCACTCACTCCATACAAAAAGTATTGAAAGTAAGAGAAACTAGAAAAATCAGGCCACCAAATAAAAACATCAAATTCTGAACATCCTCAGAACTACCATCAGAGAAGTAATTCTCTCCAATTAAAGCTGAAACGCTATTTGACTGAGAATTTATAAATCCAGAAAAACCATTTCCATAACTCTGCTGATAATTCTCAGAAGATAAAAGCATAGAAAGCATAATGCTTTCACTGATAACTCTCCCTACAACTAAAGATAAAGCAATAACAATCGTATGCTTAATCTTAGGAATAACAATCTTATGTATCGCATAATTCTTATCTAATCCCAATAATTCAGCACTAATAATTCAAGATTTCTTGTTCTCTAAAACAGAATTAAACAAAACTATTATCAGGGGAAGAATCATGCAAACTAAAGCTATAGCTGCAACTACTAGGTTAGAAGAGGTATTAAGAAACAAAGCCTTATGAGCAACAGGAGATATATATCTACGAATATAAAAAGCTAGAACTACAGAAGGAACATTAGCAAGAATAAGGAGAATAGTGGAAATCAACTTCCTATATTTAGTCGGGCAATAAAAATTAATTCAAATAGAACATCTAAGAGCTATAGGTATAGAGATCAGTACAGTAAGTAAAGCTAGAAATATAGTTATCCCAAAAGGAGCTCAAAAGCTAACCTTATTATTCGTAATATCGAAATCTAGACTAAAAAATAAACTCTTAAAACCATAACTAAAAGCTCCAGCTATACCCTTATAGGCTATATACCCAAAGAAAATAACTATTAAGACTCAAATTGTAAAAGTAGATAACAATCCTATGGATTTGGTTAAAGAATCTGCGATCTTCGAAGAAGAACGAGGATTTATGTCTATTTCCAAATCCGTAAATAAGAAGGGCTATGCATCTTAAAAACTAAAGAAACAGAAGATTTATATGTCTAGTAAATAGAAACAAGAAAGCAATAGCAGTTATTAATATACACCAGAACCAAAAGTAAAGATAGAAATCCGGATATCAGTTAATGTAGATACTCATAATGGTAATTCCCATAAATATAGATAAGAAAGCAAACAATCAAAAGTAAAGTTCACTAGAGATAATTCTTATAAAGAAAGAAGTTATTCTGTCTTCCTTAGGATTTACATTAATAAGTGATTTCAAACTGTGATTGATGCTTGTAATCCTATTAGACGCAATTCTAGAAGATATCCCTATATCCCAGCATAGATCAATCAAAAACATTCTAAATCTAGCTCATTTACTCTCAAATTTCATATAGTTGCTTGGCAATGCATCCTCAGCTTTAATAGACAATTTCTCTTTAGAAAAAACATTTTTAGAAATAACAAACAATCCAAAAAAACCCAGAGAGATAATCATTAAAAAGGTGATTATTTTTTTTCTTACGGAAGGAGATTTAAAAACCTTGGTTCTAAATGCATCAGCAAAACAATTAATTTTCAGAGGCAACCTAGTTTCACTCAACAAAAGACTTGAATACTCCAGTTGACCACGAGAGCCCAATAATTTCTCGGTAATATCGTCAAACTCTCTTAAATAAGAATGCTCTTTATGACTACTAATAATCTTGAAATCATTTCATCTTCCCCTGATAAGCAAGTAATAAACATGAAACAAACCAAGAGTCACTAAGGCAACAAGAATATGACTAACGATGAATAGGAAGGTCAAATAATGATCTTTAACTGGCTTTATTCCCTCTTTTGAAATACTCTTAGAAAGGACATGTCCAAGCTCAAATTCAACTTCTCTATCTAAACCCTCCTGAAGTTTTGTATTTACTAAATTTCTAATCTTCTCCTCTTTAGAAGCAAAATCAGTTGCGCTCTTTCTATTTAGAGCATCAACAGAATTATTTTCTATATCCTGATGAGTTAACCTAAGTCAACATTTTTCAACTCCGGTTAAGACGCTGGATAAGGCCAAATTAAATCCAAGTTTTATCTTTTCAAAAAAAGTAGTTGCCTCCTTTTTGACTAATGCAATCTCGCTCTTATCAAATGAACTATCAGATACCAGACGACACAAACTTTTATTTATCCCTTTAGCCTCCTGATAAGTTACATTCTCATCTTCTGATTTCTCTCATTTATATCTATCTTTTCCTAAATCTGAAGGAGTAAAAGGGCTCTCATGCTCCTGTTCTAAACAGAATAAGTAGTAAAGGTAATATCCACCTAATGTAAGGATAGAAGCAACTACAGTAAATCACTTACTACTAACTAAAATTCCGGCCTTCTCTTTATTAGTTAACCCCTTGTTAGTATTCTGATTTAGGTTAGGAGTTGGCTTTTTAACCTCTTCTAATTCGCCCTCAAGATAATTCTTTTTTTCCTCTAACATACCCTTAAAAAGTTTAGCCTAACACAGATTTGACTAATTCCCTTTAAAGAAATATTTAACTGGATTTCGTATTTACAGCACTTTCTTTATCAGTTTCGCTATTTAATTGTCTAGAAACTTCGCTTCCAGCAAAAGCACAAGCTGAACAAACAACAATACCACCCACTACTTGTAATTCTTCTCAACCCATAAGTAAAAATGATCAAACATTTGGAGGAATCAATGAATTTTATTTTATTTTCCAAATTCTTGTTTAAAGGTTAAAATTGCGAAAAAAATGCAAATTAGTCGAACACTGAATTTCTCTAATTTTTGAATATTATGGGTTTAACAGTAGGCAAAAGAGAAATCCTGATAGGCGTTGCCATTTCTTTAGTATGTTTGGGCTACAAAGCTTCAGAATATATAGGTTATATCAATGAAAAACGTCAGTGAGAAAACTATGTTAGAACAATGCAGAAAAATAGGGAAAGACTGAGAACTGGAGCAATTGAAAACGAACCAAAAAGGAAATAAACTATTTTTTAACTTCTTGATTCCTTTTCTTATTTTCAGTACAGTGTTCTAGATAAACTTCAAAATCTTTTTGCCTATCACTTTTTCAGTATACATTCACTTGATGAGAACACCAAATCTTTAATTTAGTAGCTGTCACATCATTTCTCAAGAGATCTCCTCTTTCTTTATTTCCAACGTTTTTCTTGAGGCTAATCGTTTTAGTATTCAAAAGATTCTTATAAGCATCCACTTTATGCTGTCAGACTTTATCATCAGCTTCTAAATCCAATAATTGATATCCCTGAGATAAAGCGTGTTTAGCAAAGTTCTCAGGTTTAGTACATATTTTCCTAGCTAACTCAAAATCAGAGTCACTAGAACCAGAAATATCGTTTCAAAGAATAGAAGAGCATTTCTCTTTTAAGTGGTCAGCATTACTGTAAGAACTCTTGTTCTCTTCAAACCTAACGTCCCAACCATCACTATCATTTGCATCTAATAATTCATATCCTTGTCTAACCAACTCAAACTTAACAAAAGAAGTATTTAAAGTTTTTCCTATAAAAATAGAAATTGCCAAGAAAGCAGCGACAGATAGTGTTTTTATAATTCCGAATGCCATAATCTTATAAATAGTGTATGTAAATTACTCTCTTAATATATATCTCCACCTATTTAAATAGACTTTACAAGAAACTTATCCAATCATGTCAGTATTTAACTGGATATTCTGAAAAAAAGCAATATTTACTTCTGGGATAGTAGGATTATCTCTAACTCCTGTAGCAATAATAAGAAAATATGGATCCGCATCTGAGAATCTAGAGATATCTCCTTTAAAGAAAAACCTAAAACACTTAACAAATAAGTACGCTGAACAATTCACCATACCAGGACTAGCTAAAGAGGTTCTGAAGATGTATGAAATGAAATCAAGTGTTGAAGATGTATTCGCTCAAGACTTGGCTTTAGAAGCTATCAGAAGTTCAGCTCTATATAGACAAGTCTACAAAGAATTCGAGAAAGAAGAAGCAGATGCATTTGAAAAAGCTTTTGAAACCTTCAACACAGGAAACAAGAGCATTCATAAGTTCTTCGACTCTAGAGGAGGTAACAGAGAACACATGAAGAGAAGAGAAATGACAAAGAAAGTCTATGAGTTATTTAAGAAAGAAATTCTTGCTTTTTCTAAAGAGAACTACATACTTCACACTAAATCAGATCAATACAAAGCTATAAAGAGAAGCTACTACTTAGATAAAGAAATAATAGATAAAACCGAAAACTGGAAACACATAGGTTTCTTCCCTGATGAAGATTCCAAATACGATCTAGATCCTAACTTCTTCAACTCCAAATTTGATTTCATAAATTTCGCTCACAAAAAATGATTTGAAGATGTAAGGCCTTTCTACGTATGAATGTCTCTTTGAAAACACAAAGAGAAAGCGCATAAAAGTGAACTTGCTTCTGTATGAGATGAAGCAAAACTAAAAGAAAAAAAAGTAGATTTAAAAGAAGCTTCATATGCTTTCCCTTACTTTGAAACTGATGACAGTAAAGGATTAAGCAGTACTTCTAAATTCAAAAAATTCTTTAAAGACAAAGTAAGTACATATACCAGCAACAGTACTATATTCATCCCTAAAGGTTACACAGATGACTCAGCAACTGCCATCTTTGTAGAAAGCAAAAACATGTACAGCAACTTGTACATTAAGTTCGCAGCTGCAGCTAACTACAAATATCAGAAGAAGTTAGAGAAGTTGCAAAATTCATCAAGCAACGGCAAAAACATAAATGAATTTCAAAAAAGCCAAAACTCAGATGTTGAGAGTTATAAACAGCCAACTGAATTATTCTTCTTCGATAAAGCTGGGGGAGGAGAAAACAAGGCTAAGATTCCAATTCTTAAGGACATGATTAAGGACAGTCAGAAACAAACAAAACATGAAGTCGCAGACTTAGTAGAAATTAAAGATACG
This sequence comes from Candidatus Mycoplasma haematohominis, assembly GCF_902712995.1. Classification (GTDB taxonomy): domain Bacteria; phylum Bacillota_I; class Bacilli_A; order Mycoplasmatales; family Mycoplasmoidaceae; genus Eperythrozoon_B; species Eperythrozoon_B haematohominis. The sequence continues at coordinate 21,060 of NZ_CACTIB010000031.1, read as the reverse complement.
CCCTGAGTATTTATAAGAAACCAAGCAGGTATACATGCAATAGCTGTTGATCTGGAAAATCTTGATAGTAAAAAAACTTCTGGAACATCAATAAATGATGCATATCATCACTTCCAATACAGAACACTTCAATTAGTCTACAAAAGAAAACTAGAAATAACTCAAACCTTAGACATACAAGTTGATAGCGTCTTTAAATCATTCAAAGACTATCTAGAACAAAACTTCAACAAACTAATCCTTAAATACTTATTCTCATTAACAAACAACAAATTCTTCGGCGCTTCCTATTCAACAGTAATTAATGATTTCAAAGATGCTTTCCAAAAAATGGAAGATCTTGAAATGCTGAGAAACAAATATCTATTCAGAATCAAACTAAGAGAATCTCTTCTATCCACCTATGCAAAAACATCCTGAGAAGTTAAAGACGAAGATAGAAAGAAAAAATTTGATCATCCAAAAGTTGAAGAGGGTTTAGCTGGTATGTTGCCCTATGATCTAAAAACTACAAATCCAACAGCAAATCAAGATAATTTTGTTTTCGAAGAATTAGAAAAACTCTATGATTTTGATTTCTTTAAACCAAAACCTGCACCTGCTAAAGTCAACAACGGCAACGAAGATAAATCCCTTCTAGGACAATACAAAAAAACAGAAAAAGAGTACCACCAAAAAATAGATCAATATGTTGAAAAATTAAACCTACTTCTTGACCAAGAAAACTCAAGCCTAGCTTCAGACCGTATCTTTAGTAACAACTACCATTGAAACAGCATAACTGACCAATTCCTAGAAAAAACAGAACTATTCAACGAATTTCTATTCAAATACCTAATGAAAACTGACTACCTAGGTAAATCTACTCTAGGTAATAAAGGTTTCATCTCAACATCAGGAGATGAGGCAGATTTTTCTTTCCTTATTCCTGCAGATTATAAAAATGCAACTGAGGATAACAATTTCTTAGAAGGAATAGAAAGTCCTGAAGACCAAGACAAAACAAAAAAATTATTCGGAAAAATAGATGAATCAGCTATTCAAAGCTATTACTCAAAACAACTTCTAGAAAAAGAAAATGTAACTCCTTGAGATGCCGTTAAGTATTCAGGGGAGTTGTTAGGGGAGTTAAACGGAAATGACGATTCTGCAAAAAAAGATGAATTAAGAAAAAAACTACACAAACTGGCAAAACAATCCTTTGAAGAAAAATTTGTTTTTGGAGTAGACAATTTCAGAAGCAGACACTACAAATTCTTGACTTCTCTAACCTACCTAATTAGGGACGGCTTTAAAGGATTTAGAAACTATGTTTCTTCTCAAATCTCATATGATGTAGATTCATACATCCTATTCTCCAATATAAAAATAGATAAACATCAAGTAAACCTGCCAGAAAACTCATTCTCTAATCCTTTCTTAAAAAACATTAACGATAATACAGAATTCAAAAAAGATATTCCCAACATAAATAAATATCTAAGTTCAGTTACATTCAAAGACAGCAAATCAAAAGTAAGTGATGGATTTATATATAGAGGTCTTTACAGCTCTAAGAGCAGCTTAGGGCTAAGCAAAGAAGATAGAGATTCTTTAAATGCAAACTCTTTATACAGATACGGAGATTCTGCTGAACAAATGAACAAATATGTATTGGACAAAATAACAACAGACGCTGAATTTAAAAAAGTAGTTCAAGCAATAAAGTCTGCTACTAAGAGTGATGCTACTGACTGAGTTGAAGCTTTAGAAAAAGATCAGATTTACATTGAAAGTACAAGTGGAAGTACAACGACTTCAGAAATCCGAACTTTAACTCTTCAAGAAAAGAAAAATCTATTATCTGCTGTCTTAAACAACGTAAAAACCAACATAACCAGCGACAAAATCCCGAAAGATAAATACAAAACAACATTCTTAGTAGATCCAGCAAATAACTACAACTCTACTGGCACAAAACACGAAAAAAAATCCTCCGGAAATGATCACGAAGAAAAATTCGGAAAAGAAAAATATTTCAAAAATAAAGAAGAAGTAAAAACATCAGACCAAACAGAAAAATTCAAACTATTCCAAATCAACCAACAAAATTTATCAAGCGCAACAGAATTTAAAAACTTCGGAAACAATAAACTAAGCAGAGATGTCTTCTGAGCCTGAGTATTAAACACAGCACTTATCTCAGAAGTACAAGATTTAGCCGTAAAAGATTTGGGCTCAAGTACAGATAAGATAGCGCCTTATGATCATAAATGGGTAGAATCAGGTAAGGATCAATTCATAAAAAAATAATCGATTATGCCAGAGGATTGCATATTCTGTAAGATAGCTGCTGACACGCCCAATAACTTTGTGGCTGAATCAGAAAAAGCATTTGCAATACTAGACATTAAGCCAATAACTAAAGGACACACGCTAGTAATTCCTAAAAAGCACTTTGCTAATCTATCAGTCACAGATGACGATTATCTAAAAGATGTAATCGTTCTAGCTAAACAAGTAGCTAAACAACTCAAAGAAATGTATCCTGATATAAAAGGATTTAATTACATTTCTAATCAAGGAAAAGAAGCAAAACAGGTTATATTTCACCTGCATTTGCATGTCATTCCGAAATATTAACTTTTCTTAGAATTAAAAATAAAGACCTCCCACATGTCAGATAAAGAAAATAAAAAAACAGGTGCCGAAAAAGAGGTGACAATAAAAATTGGCGCTAAATTACTAAAAAGACTTGAATCGCAAATTAAGTTACTAAAAGAAATAGGAGTTCCAGAATTCGAGAATATCCACAACGTGGAAGATTTGATATATTTTTACGTTGAACAACTAGCTCTCTCTGAACCTAAGCTCAAAGAAATACATAAAAAAATTGATGATGTTATGAATATATTTGCGGAAAAGGGCGTAAATATGAAAAATATTTTCAATAATTTTACTTTTGATGTTAATACGTGAACAGCGTTGAACGATGAAGATGAAGAAGAGAATAATGATGGAAAAGATGAAAATGATGACGGTTGAGATACAGTCCCAGAAGAAGATAAATAACAGACTAAAACCCTCTATTTTTATATAGAGATGGAAGATTTCAGAAAGTGGGTTCCTAATCTGCTGACAATCAGCAGATTGTTGTTTACGCCTGTAGTATTAATACTTATAAATGTAAACAGCACAACATCAAATATACTTGCAGGTCTACTATTTCTTTTCTGTTGTGTAACCGATTTCCTAGATGGTTACCTAGCTAGAAAATGGCAAGTAGAAAGTTCATTCGGAAAAACATTTGATCCATTAGCAGATAAGGTACTTATCTTAGGTGCTCTGATTCTCTTCATAGCTCAAAGCAAAGTACTTATATTATTAGCTATATTCCACATAATTAGAGACGTATCTATGGATGTAATGAGGCTATTCTTATACAAAAAAAATAGAATAATTCCCGCTTCCTTTCTAGCTAAATTAAAAACAATTACTCAAATGTTGACTATATTACTGATCATTTTCTCACAAGAAGTATTTAATAACTTGTTCTGACCTAGTGACCTTATGCAATGAATAACATCCTCAATACTAGCTGCATCAATGATTTTCTCAATAGTTTCATTCTGAGATTACATAAGAAAAATTCAAACAAATGCAAATTAAGGATATTCCTTAACCGGCTGTATTATTTATATTAAGACATCATAGACAAGGAATTGGATTCTACAATAAAGCTAGTAGACATCATCTACCTTGCCTTATTCTCTTTTGTATTAGTAGCACTAGCTTTTTTATATAGGTGCTTACCCAATAAAAAACTTATCAGTTCTCTATGAAAAAGTAAAAGGGAAGTAAATGCATCAGAATATGACATATTTGTACATCAATTATCACACGCACTAAAGTGAATGTCCAACAATAAAGTTGGCGCGCTAATAGTTATAGAAAGAGAACAGAATCTACAGAAATACGTATTACTAGGTTACGAAATAAAAGCCAAATTAACTTCAGAATTTCTAATAACTATCTTCAGTAACAAACAGTCTGCTTTACATGACGGAGGAGTAATAATAAGAGGTTATGACATTGCTTCTATCTCAAGTTACTTCCCAGTTACCCAAACTAGATTAATTACTACTTTTGGTGCAAGACACAGAGCATCTGCAGGTCTTACAGAAAACACAGATGCTATAGCTTTTGTAGTATCAGAAACAACAGGTAGAGTTTCATATAGCTCCAAAGGAGAATTGCATGAAATGAACTCATCAGATATAGATTCTCTATCTGATGAAATCTCTAAAATACTGAATTTCTATGTCTCTTAATACTCATCACAAAAAAATTAATTGCTGCTGTTATATTAGAATTTTAAGAAGGTAATCATGGGCGAATCTGTATGTTTAGGAAGAAGATTCGCAAGGAGGAAGCAACATATGACTCTAAAGTAGAGTCAGTAGTAGAAAAGATCAATTTTCTCTACCAAGAGAAGAACGATTTAGGAATAAAAACACTTTTAAAGAACCAACCGATCAACTTACTAGTCGATGCACTAGAAAAAATAGATTCTGAAAATGTAGCAATTAGATTTCTAATTGTTGCCCAAAAAATGAAAATGGGAGAACTATTTCTCTCATTTGGAGAAGCGCTACAACTGAGAATACTAAACACCATGAAGTCTGGTGTTATCACTCACCTTCTAGAAGACCTTAACTCAGACGATGTGTATGAAATATTTGCAGCAGCTACAGTACCTATACAAAGAAAGATAATTTTCAACGCCTCCAAAAGACTTAAAGAAGAAATCAAACAACTTAAATCCTTTGATTTCGCAGAAGTCGGATCAATTATGAACGTTACCTATCTATCTCTCAGTGAAAACATGAGCGTCTCAGAGGCAATAGATTTCCTTAAAAAACATAAAGCAGAATTTGATATCTCAGAAGAAATATTCGTAGTTAATTCAAATGGAGTAATAGTAGGTCAAGTAAACACGCAAAAGCTATTCTTTCTATACCTAGATAAATGCTCTACAAATAATTCAGAAATAAATATAGGAGAGATAACAGAAAAATCATTTATGTCAGTCTCAGAAAGAGATGACATAGATATAGTCTCTGACTTATTCAGAAAATATAGCATCAAAACATTAGCAGTAATCAACAACGAATCCAAACTAGTTGGAATCATAGACTATCAGGACGTAATACCAGAAATACTAGATAGCAATATAGAAGATGTTCACAAGTTCTATGGTATTAAGGAAACCAAAAGATCATATCTAAATAGCTCAATCCTAGAGATTGTTAAATCTAGGATTACATGCCTAATAATCATGTTATTTGTGGCAACTATAACTACCTTTGCCATAGATAAATTTGAAAGCTTAGGTGTTATGTATACAGCCGGTATATCTACTGCCATATTGGTACCAATAATACCAATAATTACTGATATGTGTGGTAATACAGGTTCTCAGACTACTGCAACAGTAATACAGGCTTATTCATTAGGAGAATTAAAGGAATCAGATTTCTGGAAAGTCGTCAAGAAAGAATTAAAAGTTGCAACAGTCATAGGAGCTATATTGGCTGTCTGTAACTTTGTAAGACTTTTTTTCTACTTCATAGTTACGACAAAAACTGATTTATCTGGGTTTCAAGCTAAAGTTCATACTGGCACAAATACTTCTGACAAATTAAATCCAATGAATGTCTACTTAATAAGCCTAGTAGGAGCAGCAGCTTCTTCACTGTCTCTATGATTAGTAGTTATCTTCTCTAAATTCTTTGGAGTTCTAATACCATGCTTAGCTATTAAATTTAATCTGGACCCAGCATCAGTATCAGCTCCTCTACTAACTACTGTATTAGACACAATAGCATCAATTATTTTCTTTGGAATAGGAGTCTTACTACTCCACTTTGCTATAAGTGGAATTCTTGGTGTAACAATTACTGGAGGTAAATTAAGTACTTAAGGTCTTTCTTTAACAAATCATCTAACCATAGTGTTTCAAGCTTCTTCACTATCTTCATCATAGTTCATCTTATTTATTATTTCTTTAGCTGTTTTCTTAACAATACTTATCTTTCTTTCCAATATAGAATTGTCATATTTAAAAATACTTGTACTCCCAATAATATTCTCTAAATTTATCTCTCCCTTAAAAAATCTATAGTTAACTATTCTCATTTCTCATATTTCATGATCTTCATCACTATTCTCTTCCATATTTAAAAAACTAAAACCTAGCTTTTTAGCCCTCTCTTTTATCCTGTGTGGAACTACACATCACTTCTTGGCCTGAATATAAACTTCATTACTTACATCATCACACTTAATCTTCAATATCTTCCTTGATTTTTTCTTTAGCTTGATAGATATGTACCTATCAACCAATCTATTTTCTGTCTTTATAAACTTAGGATTATGCTCTTGCTTTCTATAGACTTCAGCTATCTCTTCTCAAACCTTATCTTGATTAAAAACTCTTTTTACAAGCTTAAATCCCTCTTTTCTTAACCTCTTACCTACACGTATCTGTTTGTTTCAAAATAAGCCCAAAACAGGTTTATTCTGCAATAAATATGGTGGAAACTATGGGATTTGAACCCATGCACAAAAATTATTTTGTCTAACACATTAGCAGTGTGTCCCCTTGAGCCTCTTGGGTAAGTTTCCGCTATCTTAATTTTATTTATTGAACTTTTAAACTTATCCTATTAATTAATACATATATTTATCATTTAATTTACTTACTTTGTTCCCGCTTCTTCTATAGCTCTTCTTAGATCTTTAGTTTCTTTTAGTTTTTTCTGAACATTAACTTCAACGCAGACTGACTTAAATGTTTTGTAATGCGCTATATAAGCTTTATCTTCATACAATTTCTCATTTAAAGTTTTGTCACATCAATCTTTATATTCTTGAGCTGTAACAGTTTGCGCTTGATTAATGCCTGGTTTAACATAGGACTTTACGTTAAAATCGCCTTTTCATAATTCTTTTATTTCATCCCATGCTCCATTTGCATTTACATCTGAACTAGATTCTTTTTTCCAGCTTTCTCCATACATCTTTTCTATTCTTCCTTTTATTGTGTCGTAACCCAAAGGTTTGCATCATCAAGTTAATTGACTATAAATAGCTACACCTTCAACTTTTGAAGTATCAAGATTCAAATTTTCTGTACATCATTTTTTGAGTCTGGGAAACCCATCATTAGCCTTTGTTGTCTGTATATAAGGAGTTTGTTTTGGTTCAGCAGAATTGATGATCTCTAAAAAATCAAAAGAAAATCTATAAATAGAAAAAATTACTTTATATTGGTTATCATCCTTAATTCAATCTTTATAACCAAGCCTTCTTAGTCTAGATTCAACTTTTATAGGTTGACGATCAGAACAATACTTTACTAAATTAGATTTATTTTTCTTTCAAAGAGAGTAGGAATAGGCGGAGTTTAGTAAATTTTCGCATCAAGTTTGTATTTTGGAATAATCAGTTTCAATATTATTGCTGTCAATACCATCTATATCTTTTGATATTTCACTTTTGAAATCTAAAAAAATAGCTTTATAAGCATTTTTCTTATTTTCTTCTCCCGAAATAGATGAAATAAAGGCAATTCCCTCTTTTTCTAAAGCTTCTTTTAAAGTTTTAGGAATAGAAGAATTGTATGCATAGCCCCCCCCCACCGCCTAAAATGCCACCTGCGGCTAACGCAGTACTAAATTTGGATGCAAAGTATTTCTTCAAACTATTTTTTCAAAAAAATGTAACTTAGAAATTTAAGAAAACTTCCAATAATTTAGATTGCATCTAATGTTTGATTTAAATAACCTGTAACTACAAAAAAATATTTTGTCCGTGTTTCGTTTCTAATTTCTTAATTTACTGCGCTTCCTCTATTGCCTGTCTTAAGTTTTTGGTTGTTTTCAATTTTTGTTGAACCTTTAAATCCACGCAGACTGATTTGGCTATTTTGTAGTGTATTTGATATGATGACGCTGCATACAATTTTGCATCTAGAGTTGTTTCGCATCATTTTTTATACTTATCAGCTGAAATAGTGGCAGCCATACTTTCTGATGCATCATTAATATAAGATTTGGCGTGTGCATCATTATCTCATAATTTTTTTATCTCGCTTCATGAACTGCCATCATCAGTACTATCGCTAGATTCTTTTTTTCACTTGTTGTCATACATCTTATCTATTCTCCCTTGTATTGTGCTGTAGCCTAAGGGTTTGCAGTATCAAGTCAATTGGCTATAAACTGCCATATCTTGAACTTCTGAAGTTAGAAGATTTAAGTTTGTAGTGCATCATTTTTTTAATCTTTGGTATCCTTTTTCTGGTGTCGTATTTATTTTGTGTTCTTCTTCTCCTGATGCTTTAATTGAATTAACAATTGCCAAAAACTCAGGGGAAAATCTATAGATCGCAAAAATAACCTTATAAGATTCCTCCTCGCTAGTAGTATCGTCCTTAATTCAACCGTCATGACCTACCCTCTTTAATCAAGACTCGACCTTTATTGGCTTACGATCTGAACAATACTTGACTAAATGAGGTTTGTTTTGCTTTCAGCTGGAATAAGAGTATGCTGAATTTAATAGCTTTTGGCATCAAGTTTGTATTTTGGAATAAGCATCATCCGCTTTATTAGTATTTGAAATATCAGTAATAACCTTCGTTATTTCAGAAGAATGATCTAAAAAAATAGCTTTATAAGCGTTATCTTTCTGATTTTGATCTTCAATAGACTCAACAAAAAATATCCCCTCTCTTTCTAAAGCTTCTTGTAAAGTTTTAGGAATAGAAGAATTGTATGCATAGCCCCCCCACCGCCTAAAATGCCACCTGCGGCTAACGCAGTACTAAATTTGGATGCAAAATACTTTTTCAAATCTTTTTATGACTATAAAGTTCATGAATTTAAGATAAATTCAAGTAATTAAGATTCAACCTCTTTTTCAGTAAAAACTACCTTAACCACTAAAGAATATTTTTATGTAAAGTTAATCCATCTAATTTTCAAAGTCTAAAAATGCACATTACAAAAATTGATTTAATTTGTATTTGCTTCTTCTATTGCTTTTCTTAAATCTTTAGTTGTCTTTAATTTTTCCTGAACCTTAAATTTGACGCAAACTGATTTAGCAGATTTGTAATGTGCTATATAAGCTTTATCTGCATGCAATTTCTCATTTAAAGTTTTTTCACATCAATTCTTATATTCTTCAGCCGTAAGGGTGTCGCTTTTTTTATAACCTTGCTTAACATAGGAATTTACGTCAAAATCGCTAGCCCATAGATCTTTTATTTTTTCTCATTCTCCGTCAGTTCCTGTGTTTGTGCTAGATTCTTTTTCTCACTTACCGTCATACATCTTTTCGATTCTCTTTTCTATCGTGTCATAACCCAAAGGTTTGCATCATCAAGTTAATTGACTATAAATAGTTAAGTCTTCAACCTCAGAAGTTAAACGACTTAAATTTTCAGTACATCATGTTTGGAGTCTAGGATATCCTTCATCCGCCTTGGTTGTTTGTTGTTGCTCTACCCCTTTAGGATCGGCAGATTTAATAATCTTTAAAAAATCAAAAGAAAATCTATAAATAGAAAAAATTACTTTATATTCTTCAACGCTCTTATCGCTATCTTTAATTCAACCTGTCTGTCCTATCCTTCTTAACCAAGATTCAACCTTTATAGGCTTACGATCTGAACAATACTTGACTAAACTGGATTTATTTTTCTTTCAATTGGAATGAGAATATTTTTCTTTTAGTAATTTATTGCACCATTCTTTTATTTTGGAGTAATCAGACTCAACATTTGTTTTGTCTTTAAGATCATTTATATCTTTTGATATTTCGTTTTTGTAATCTAAAAAAATAGCTTTATAAGCGTTACCTTTCTGATTTTGATCTTCAATAGACTCAATAAAAGCTATCCCTTCTCTTTCTAAAGCTTCTTGTAAGGTTTTCGGAAAATATTGATTATAGGCAGTAACACCCCCCCCGCCTAAAGCTCCACCTGCAGCCAATGCGGTACTTAACTTGGATGCAAAATATTTCTTCAAACTACTTTTTCTTGGTCTCTAATTCACGTAGTCTGAAAAATTTAAAACAACTTAAAAAAATTAGGATTGAACCTCTTTTTTAATTAGAAGAGTAATATCTACTAGATTACATTTTTTAGAACTTACAAAAATAACAAAGATTGAAATTCAACCTTTCTTTCTTCAGTTCTAATTTAAGTCTTATTTGCCTCTTCTATTGCTTTTCTTAAATCTTTAGTTTCTTTCAATTTCTTTTGAACTTTAAGTTCAACACATACTGATTTAGCTGCTTTGTAATTCTTTACGTATATTCCCTCTTCAGACAACTTTTTATCTAGAATCTCTGAACATCATTTTTTATATTCATCAGCTGAAAGAACAGTGGCTGCATTTGAGTCTGATTTAATATAAGACTTAACATCAAAGTCTTTGTTTCAGAAATCCTTTATTGCATCTCAAGGTTTTCCTGTTTCTGTCTCATTGCTTTCTTCTTTTTTTCAACTTTCTCCATACATTTTTTTAATTCTTCCCTTTACATCATCGTAACCCAAAGGCTTACACCATCAAGTCAGTTGACTATAAAGAATTAGGTCTTGAACATCTGCAGTAAAAAGATTTAAATTCTGAGTACATCATTTTTTAAGTCTAGAATATCCTGTACCAACTTTTTCTGATGCGTAATAATCGTTCTCTCCCGTCTTTTTGGCTGTATTTATGACACCTAGAAAGTTCGAAGAAAATCTATAAACAGCAAAGATTGCTTTGTACTCCTCATCATTTGCCCAATTATTATGACCCAGTCTCCTAAGTCAAGATTCAACCTTTATAGGCTTACGATCTGAGCAATACTTTACTAAATTAGGTTTATTTTTCCTTCAAGCAGAATAGGAGTAAGCCGTGTTTAGTAATTTTGAGCATCACTCTTGAATTTTTGAATAACTATTTTCAAAATTGTCTGTACTGCCAGTTACACTTATGTCGCTTGATATTTCATTTTTGAAATCTGAAAAAATGGATTTGTAAGCATTATTTCTTTCAGTTTCTCCGGCAATAGACTCAATAAAAGCTATCCCTTCTCTTTCTAATGCCTCTTGCAGAGTCTTAGGAAATGAGGAGTTGTATGCGTAACCCCCCCCACCGCCTAAAATTCCACCTGCAGCTAATGCAGTACTAAATTTGGATGCAAAATACTTTCTCAAATTATTTTTTCTTAGCCGCTACTTTTGCTATCGCCTGATTTAAATCAATAGCAAATAATTCAGCTTGTACCTCTTGTTTAACGCAAACTACTTTAGCTACTAAATAATTCTTTTGATAGACGTCATTCTCATGTAGTTTTTTTCTTAAGTTGTCTGTGCAAAACTTCTGATAATCTGATCCTTGTAAGTTTTGACCATTATTTTCTCCTGGCTTAACTACTTTAAAAACAACTTCAGTCATCTGTCAATATCCCTTAATCTGATTTCACTTGCCATTTCCATTATCAGAACTTGTTTCTTCTTCTTTCTCTCAACCAGGATGTTCCTGTTTAATTCTCTCTTCAACTGTAGTTTTCTCTAAAGGTTGGCACCATCAAACAAGTCGGTTATATAAACCTTCAAAATCTTCAACCTCTTTAGTTTTTTTAGATAACTGTTCCTCGCAATATTTCTTTAATCTTTCAGATCCTGTATCTACCGCTGTATCCTTATTGTGCTTACTTTCTTCTTTTTCTACTTTATTTATCTCTTCTAAAAAGGGATCATAATACCTATAAACGGCAAACATAATCTTGTAAGAATCATCATCATTGCTTTTATTCTTTATCCATAAATCCTTATTAATCCCTAATTTTTGTAAATGAGCTTCTACAGTTACTGGTCTAGTGTCTTCACAATACTTAATTATTTTTTCCCTTTCTTTATTTGCTGCTTCCCCTCATTTCTTATAAGGTTTTCCTAATTCAGATTTACATCACTCTTGTATCTTGTTTCAATTATTATCAGCATTAGAGTCGCTAATGTCATCGCCAATTCCACTATCTTTATAAGAAAGATATATTGCTTTGTATGCATTAGATTTTTCATCTTCATTATTAATAGATTCAATAAAAGAAAAACCTTCTCATTCAAGACCTTCTTGTCAATTTCTAGGAGTTGTATGTTTATAAGCTGCTACTCCGCCGCCTCCTAGCGCCCCTCCAGTTACTAATGCAGCTCCTGCTTTAGGTAAAAATGAAGGTTTCAATTATTTTCTAGTTTCCTCTTCTACTTTCTCCACTGCTGTAGCTAAATCAAACTCAAATAATTTTGATTGAACTTTTTCTTCTACACAGACTACCTTAGCGACTAAATGAGTTTGTTGATAAACATTACTATCGTATAAATTCTTTTTTAAATTTTCCTCGCATCAAGTTTTGTATTCCTGGCCAGTCAACTTTGTGCCATCTGTAGAATCAGACTTAACAACTGAAAATACTTCTTGAGTCAACTGCCAATATCCCTTTATCTTGTCTCAAGGTTTGCCATCATCGGTTTCAGTAGAAGACTCTTTATTTCACTTAGGAAGATCATGTTTAATTTTGTTTTCAACTGTTTTGTACCCTAACGGTTGACATCATCAAGAAAGATGGTTATATAACTCTTCAAAATTTTCTACATCCTTTGTCTGTCTAGATAAATTCGTTTCACATCATGTCTTTAATCTTTGATATCCTTTGTCAACTGTAGTTGTATTGGTATATTTCTCAGATTCAGTTCCATTTATTTCACTTAAGAAATTATCGTGATATCTATAAACAACGAAGATAGTTTTATAAAAATCCGTTTGTTCACTTTCTGTTTTATTCTTAATTCATAAATCCTTATTAGTCCCCAACTTCTGCAGATGAGCTTCTACAGTTACTGGTCTAGTATCTTCACAATACTTAATTAATTTCTTTCTTTCTTCTTCTGATTCAGCACTTAATTTCTTAAAAGGCTTTTGTAACTCCTGTTGACACCATTGTTGTATTTTTTGTCATGTATTTTCTGAAGTAGCTTCTGAAATATCAGCTGAAATACTATCTTGATAGGAAATGTATACAGCTTTATAAGCATTTTGTTTATGAGTTGCATCCTGAATAGATTCAATAAAAGATAATCCCTCTCACTCTAAACCTTCTTTTCAATTTTTAGGAGTTGTTTTGCTGTAAATAACTGCTCCTCCTCCACCAAAAGCGCCACCCACAGCTAATGCGCCTCCTGCTTTAGGGATAAAACTAGCTTTCACTAGAGGATTTAAGAGACTCTTGCAAACTCTTCGTAGTAAGATTATTTTGCACTTTTTGTTCTACGCAAACTACCTTAGCTACTAAATAATCTCTTTTATAAACTTTTGGATCATATATTTTTTTCTTTAATGTGTCTTCACATCAACCTCTGAATTTATCTCCACTTAAAGTAGAACTATTTACTGCTTCTTCATTATTGCCTACTGCCTTATAGACTTCTGGAGTTGCCTTTCAAAATTCCTTTATCTTCTCTCAATTAGTACCTTGTCCAACTTGAGTTGTCGCTTCTGATTTTCAAGTAGGATGATCTTTATTTATTTTTTCTAAAACTGTTTTGTAACCAAGAGGTCTACACCACCATTCAACCTGGTTATAAAGTGTTTCACCTTCTATCTCTGAAGTGGGTTTTTTTAAACTATTCTCACATCAAGTCTTAAGTCTTTCGTATCCAGAAGAAGCCTCTGTGGTTTCTGAGTAATTAGATTCACTATCTTTCTTAGCCTTATTAATAGCATCTAAGAAAGTTTGGTTGTATTTATATACAGCAAACATAACCTTGTAATCTTCTCCATCTCCTCCTATAAACCCAGAACTGCTAATCCCTCTCTTCTGAAGAACACCTATTAAAGTCTTAGGGGTTATATCTGCACAATACTTAATTACTTTTTCTCTATCTAAAACAATTTCTGGCTTATATTCCTGGTTCAACTCTGCATCACATCACTTCTGTATTTCTTTAATTGCTTCTGTTTCGTTTTTAGAATTATCAATACCTAAATCAACATTTAGAAAATCTTTATTCTCTAAATATATAGCTTTATAGGCATTCTCACTATCTGATGACAGCAAAACTATCCCCTCCCTAGATAGAGCTGCTTTTCAGTCCTTGGGTAAAGATTCATAATAAAGAAAGGTTGATCCACATACAAGTGCAGCAACAGATGATACAGCTCCCACTGCCTTGGGAGCAAAGCTTAGATTCAAAATGTTTATGCGACTTTATCGCTTGCTGTTTTAGATCTCTCTATTGCTTCAACCAAACTTACCTGAAATAAATGTTTCTGTACTTTTTCTTTCACACAAACAACTTTAGCAACTAGGTGTTTCTCCTGATAAATACCGGTCTCAGACAGCTTCTTACTTAAATTTTCTTGGCATCATTTTTTGTAATCTGAACCCTTAAGAGAAGTGCCTTCGCTTGCTTCAGACTTTATAGTCTTAAAAACTAAAGGTGTTTGTTGCCAATAGCCTTTGATTTTGCTTCAATTACTGTTTTCTTCATCCGCATTAGATGCATCTACATCTTCTGATTCTCAACCAGGTAAGTCACCTTTTATTTTTTCTTGGACTGTTGAATAATTAAGTCCTTGACATCATCAAGTTAAGTGGTTATATAGCTTTTGAAGATCCTCTATTTCCTTAACAGATTTAGATAAATTAACAGTACATCAAGTTTTTAATCTTGTATATCCTGTACTTACATCTTGGGTATTTGAATAGTCCTGTTCTGATTCTTCCTTGACAGAATTAATAGCACTTAAAAAATCATCACTATATCTATAAACAGCAAAGATGATCTTATAAGGTTCATCTTGCGAATTAGTTTCTTTATTCTTAATTCATGAAGCCTGTGGCTTTATTTTCTTTAAATGAGCTTCTACAGTTCTAGGAGTCTTATCTTCGCAATATTTAATTATTTTTTCTTTATTTTCAAAATCTTCTGATACATAAGGCTTCTTTAATTCTGTTTGGCATCATGTCTGTATTTTCTGTCAATCTGTTTCTCCTGTTATTCCGGAATTAATAGAACTTATATCTCCTGTATTGTCTAAATATACTGCTCTATATGAATTTTGTTTTTGACTCTCATCTTCAATTGTTTCAATAAATAAAAACCCTTTTCACTCAAGAGCTTCTTGAATATTTTTAGGAGTTGTTTTGTTATAAATAACAGCTCCTCCGCCCCCTAAGATACCACCCGTAGCTAATGCGGCTCCTGTCTTAGAGGAAAAGCCAACTCCAAATTTCAAATTAGTCTGTATTATCCTTGTTTGCTATTGCTTCTTTTAAATTCTTATATTTTCCTAAAACTGCTTGAACCTTAACTTCAACACATACTGATTTAGCAATTAAATATTTTCATTGGTAAATTTGAGAGTCATATATCTTGGCTTTTAAAGTGTTTTCGCATCAAGTTTGATATTTGATGCTATCTATATTAGAGCCATTTATACTCTTTTTTGAATTTTCATCTATTCAAACATAAACTTGTCTTGTCATCTGCCAATATCCCTTAACCTTTGTTCAATCTTTGTTCTCTTCATTCCAACCCGGATAATCATGTTTAATTTTGTCTCTAACTGTTGCTCCATGGTCTAATTTCTTACATCATCAGAAAACATAGTTGTATAAATTCTCGTCCTCTACTAAAGACACTTTAGAAGATAATTTTTCTTCGCATCATTTCTGAAGTCTTTCATAACCAGTATTTGCATCTTCAGAATGGTCATAATCATTTCCATTGCCTTTAACGCTATTTATCTGCTTTAAAAAATCATCATCATACCTATAAATAGCAAAAATAACTTTATAAGCTTCTTCCTTGTTTTGTTTTTGATCCCTGATTCATATTCCTTCTGTAATTCTTTTCAGCCTCCCTTCTACTGTTTTGGGTCTTTGGTCTGAACAATAATTAATTATTTTTTCTCTATTTTTTTCTAAAGTAGATCAAGAATAAGGGGCATTTAACTGTTGATTACATCATGTATCTATTTCTGAATATGCCGCATCTTCTGTATCTTGTTTGATAGCTGCAATATCTTCCTTAATATTGCTTTTATTATCTATATAAACCGCTTTATAAGCTCTATTTTTCTCATTTGTATCTGATATTGAATCAATAAAAGGAATTCCTTCCCTTTCTAAAGCTGCTTGTATATTCTTAGGAACTGTATTGTTGTAAGCTGCAAATCCTCCTGTTCCTAAAATACCTCCTGCTATTAAAGAGCTTCCCAATTTGGGCATGAACTTTATGCCCATAATTATTTAGCTTTGACAGCTTCTATTGCCTCCTTCAAAGACTTTTTCTCTCCTAATTTGTACTGTATTTCTTTATCTGCACAAACAGATTTGGCTATTAAGTATTCTTTTTGGTAGACGTCTTTGTCATAAATATTTTTCTTAAGAGTAGCATCGCATCAGTTTTTATATTTATCATCACTTATATCTTTGCCGTCTGGTGAACTGCTCTTAGAAGTATCTACTACAGAAAAAACTTCAGAAGTATGTTGTCAAATTCCCTTTATGCTTGTCCATTCGCTAGATGCTTTTTTCCATCCAGAATAATCATGCTTAATTTTTTCCTCGACAGTTGTTTCATAATCCAATTTCTTACATCATCAGAAAACATAACTGTATAGATTCTCATCTGCAACTAACGCAACTTCAGATTTGAGATTTTTTTCGCACCAAGTTTGCAATCTTGTGTAACCTGTTTCGGCTTCTGTAGCTTGAGTATGCTTAGTATTTTCATCTCCATTTATAAGATCTAAAAATTTTTGATCATATCTATAAATAGCAAAAATCGCTTTGTAAGCTTCATCTTTCCCATTTGTCTCATCTTTAATTCACTTTTGATCCTCTATTCTTCTTAATCTGCCTTCAACAGTTCTTGGTACCTGATCAGAACAGTAATTAATTATTTTTTCTCTATCTTTATTTAAGGCGGAACCGGAATATTTTTGACTTAGTTTGTCATTACATCATTTTTCTATTTTGGAATATGCCTCGTCTGCTGATGTTGTTACGTTTGAAATATCTGATTTAATAGTTTTTTCATTGTCTATATAAACAGCTTTGTATGCTCTATTCCTTGCATTTTCATCAGAAATAGATTTAATAAAAGGAATTCCCTCTCTTTCTAAAGCTTCCTGAATATTTTTAGGGACAGTATTGTTATAGGCAACGAATCCGCTAACTCCTAAACCTCCTCCAGCAATGAGAGAAGTGCCGAATTTAGGTATAAATTTGATAGCCATAGTTCACCTAACTTAATAGTTAGTATTTGAAAATTTTTAAAAAATTTATTTAACTAATAAACATTTCACTTGAAAAGGGTTAACTAAATGCCAATAATCAAATATTGAATTGATTTACGAACTTAATTTATAAATAGCCAAATTATTTTCCCTTTTAGCTTGAACTATCTTTATTAGCTATCGCATCTCTAACGTTTTTGTGTATCCCTAAAATCTTTTGAACTTTTGCTTCAACACAAACTGATTTAGCCACTAAATAATCTTTTTTATAAATTCCATCGTCATAAAGATTTTTCTTTAATGTTGCTCCGCATCATTCCTTGTATTTATCTTTTTGTATTGTTGTGCCATCAGCTGAATTAAAAGCATTGGAATCAACCAACGAAAAAACATCTTTTGTGTGCTGTCATAAACCTTTTATAGTCTCTCAATCTTGCTCTCCGGCTTGAATTCAATTTGTATAATCATGCTTTATTTTTTCTTTAACGGTTGTTTTATAGCCAATAGGTTTACATCACCAAAAAACATAGCTGTACAAATTATCGTCTTTAACAATTTCTACTTCCGAAAGTAACTGTTTTTCGCATCAAGTTTTTAATAATGAAAAACCTTCTTGTGATGTCGTAGAAGACGAATAACTTTTTGATTGATCTTTATTTATCTGTGCTAAAAACGTTTGATCATATCTATAAACAGCAAAAATAGTTTTGTAAGCTTCATCAGCTCCACTTGTTTCGTCCTTAATTCATTTTTGATCCTGAATTCTCTGCAATCTTCCCTCAACAGTCCTTGGAACCTGATCCGCGCAATATTTGATTATTTTTTCCTTATTGTTTTTTAAGTAAGATCAGGAATAAGAAGAATCTAATTGGCCGTCGCATCAAGTAGATATTTGCGAAAAAGAATTTTCTTTTGTTGACTGTCCATTTATCTCATTAATAGTTGTTTTTATGTCACCTTTATTGTCTACATAAACAGCTTTGTAAGCCCTATTCTTTGCGCCTTCATCAGAGATAGATCTAATAAAAGGAATACCTTCTCTTTCCAAAGCATCTTGTATGTTCTTAGGAACTGTGTTGTTATAAGCTAAAGTTCCTCCGGCGCCTAATGAACCGCCAGCAACTAAAGCGGTTCCTAGTTTGGGCGCAAATTTAAGACCCATACTTATTTACCATTAGCTTTATAAGCTTCTATTCCCTCCTTCAAAGATTTTTTCTCTCCTAGTTTGTACTGTATTTCTCGCTTTAAACAAACAGATTTAGCTACTAAATATTCTTTTTGATAGACGCCTTTGTCAAAAATTTTCTTGGCAAGAATTCCTCTACATCAATTCAAATATTGTGTAGCTCCTATATCAGTTCCATTATTTTTGCTAGTGTAGGAAGGATTTACAACTGAAAAAACGTCATAAGTATGTTGCCACAAACCTTTTATTGAATCTCAAGGATCTCCTGAATTTGTTCCAGAAGTTTCAGACTCTTTTTCTCATCCAGGATAATCATGCTGAATTTTTTCTTCAACCGTTGTCTCATAATCTAATTTCTTGCATCATCAGAAAACATAACTGTATAGATTTTCATCTTCAACTAACTTAACTTCAGACACAAAATTTGTTTCGCATCAAGTTTTCAAAGTTTCATATCCTTTTTCAGCATCTGTATTAACATCGTTAGCTGATTCACTTCCCTTTACAGAATTGATCTGCGCTAAAAAAGTTTTGTCATACCTATAAATAGCAAAGATAGCTTTATATGCTTCATCTTTCTTATCCGCCTCATCTTTGATTCACTTTTGATCCTTAATTCTTTGAAGCCTCCCTTCAACAGTTCTTGGTACTTGATCTGAACAATATTTAATTATTTTTTCTTGATTTGCTTTTAGAACAGATCTAGAATAAGCGGAATTTAACTGGCCATTACATCATTCAGATATTTTGGAATATGCAACATCTGCTGATGTTTTTGCTTCTGAAATATCTGTTTCAATACTACTTTTATTATCTAAATAAACAGCTTTGTAAGCTCTATTCTTTGCATCTACATCAGAAATCGATTTAATAAAAGGAACTCCTTCTCTTTCTAAAGCTTCCTGAATATTTTTTGGAATTGTATTGTTATAAGCTAATGTTCCTCCAGCGCCTAATGAACCACCAGCAACCAAAGCAGTTCCCAGTTTGGGCATAAATTTAAAACTCATAACTAATTTTTCTTACTTGCCTCTATTGCTTTTTGAAGAGACTGTTCAGAACCTAACTTAACCTGTATAGTTTGCTTTACACAGACAGATTTAACTATTAAGTAATCTCTTTGGTAAACATCATTTTCGTAAAGTTTTTTATTTAATTTATCTTTGCATCAATTCATATACTGAGTAGGCTGTATGTTTTTTCCATCTGACTTACTCGACTTAGAAGGATCCACAACAGAAAAAACTTCACGAGTCATCTGCCAATATCCCTTTATTAAAGCTCATGGTTGTCCTTGATCTGTTCCAGAACTGTCTAGTTCTTCCTCTCAACCAGGAAAACTCTTACTTAATTTTTCTTTTACTGTTTTGTATCCTAAAAGTTTACATCATCAAGAAACATAACTGTAAAGATTAGGATCAGTTACTTCTTTAGTTTTTTTAGAAAGATTTTCAGAGCATCATTTTTTTAATCCATCTTTGCCTTCATCTACTGATGTTGATTGGTTGTATTTATTTGTCTCTGAACCATTAATTTCCTTTAGAAAAACTGGACTATATCTATAAATAGCAAAAATAACTTTGTAATCTTCATCTGCATTTGTTTCATCTTTAAGCCATTTTTCTTGACTATCCAATATTCTTTTAAGAGCCCCTTCAACTGTAATTGGCCTCTTATCTTCACAATATTTGAGTATCTTTTCTAAAGTGTTTTGATCATTTCTTACGAATTTTTCATTTAATTTAGTTTCACATCATTTTTTTATTTTTTTAAAAGCTGTAGACTCATCTTCCGAATCAGTAATTTCAGAAATATCATTTTTGATATTGGATTTATTATCCAAATAAACAGCTTTGTAAGCCTTTTCTTGTTTAACTTCTTCCTCTATAGACAAAATAAAAAAATGCCCTTCTCACTGTAATGCTTCCTGTCAAGTTCTAGGAATAGAATTACTGTAAATAACAGCCCCTCCGCCTCCAAAAACGCCGCCAGCTGCTAATGCACTTCCTGCTTTAGGAAGAAAAGATGCTTTCAAATTTGAAAAAATTTCGAGGAATTTTATGTTTATTAGTGAAATAAGAAAATCTATTTAGCAAAAAGACAAAATGAAAATGATCCGATTATTCAAATTTTTATAAAAAATACAAAGTTAAAAATCCTTCTCTGTTGACCAATTTGAAAGCTTTTTAGCAAATTTTTAATAAAAATATATAAAAAAACACTTACTACGAAATTTTAAATTTACACCTCTATATAAAGTTAATTTTTCAAACCAATAATAAATAGGGCGTGTTTGTTGTTTTATGGTTTCAACTGCATTTTTTATGTACTAAAACTTAAAAAACTCTATTTCCAACCCAAACTTCCTAATTTTTGAGCCCAAAAAAAATCGAAATCAAAAGAAGGGTGTATAAGGGGGGGGTTGAATATGGAAAAGACTGGATGAAGTCGTTCAATTCATCAGAGGCTTTAGTTTTGACGATAAAAAATACACAAGTTCAGGTTACCCAATAGTAAAGGTACTAAATATCC
>NZ_CACTIB010000030.1 GCF_902712995.1 Candidatus Mycoplasma haematohominis | reverse complement strand
CAACTCTTTTCTTTTTCTACACATGTTCGGACACATCAGTAAATTCCTGATGGGAATACTAAGCGTTGCTCCCATAATAACCACAATATATTTAACGAATACACCTAAACAAAAAGAAAGAGAAGAAGAGATTTCATTACTGCCTCTAATACAAGTACCTGAAGAAGATCACATACCTCTAAGTAATG
This sequence comes from Candidatus Mycoplasma haematohominis, assembly GCF_902712995.1. GTDB lineage: Bacteria > Bacillota_I > Bacilli_A > Mycoplasmatales > Mycoplasmoidaceae > Eperythrozoon_B > Eperythrozoon_B haematohominis. Next base: position 3,098 of record NZ_CACTIB010000030.1, on the reverse strand, counting down.
GAACTGGAGAGTCTGGCGAAGCAGTTGACGGAAGTGGTTCACCTGGCGGAGCAGGAGGAACAGAAAGTAAAGATGGCACTCCTTCAGCTGGAGAAAATCAAGGAGATACTAATCAAGCCGGAGATAAAGGAAATGCAGACAGCTCAAGCGGACAAGATAAAGGTAAATCTACAGAAGGAGGAGAGGAAAAAGAAAAGAAACAGGATGAAAATGGAGACGGAAAAGATGAAAAAACTAAAGATGGTCAAGATGGTGGAAAAAAAGATCAAGATTCAAATGCTCAAGGACAAGAAAACAATCAAGATCAAGGGGGCGATAATGATCGACCTCAATCTGTAGGAGATTCCAGATCTGGAAATAACTCAGAAATGAGTGAAGAAGAATTAGAGAAGCTGATTGCTTCTCTTATTAAAAAAATGAACGCTCATATTCCAGAATGAACAAGCAATCTGAAAAGCTTTGAAAACAACTTCGAAATGATGAATGAAGTTGAAATGCTAAATAATGCTCTTAAGTTATTAGATAAAAAATCAGCCAAACCAACTTCTGATTAGTCATCAACAATGCTTTCAAGAATAAGTAAATTGTTATTAGTAATAGTTGGAATAAGCAGTCCCTTTATAACAACTTTGTATCTAACTAATGCCCCTAAAACTCCTCAACCCTTTGAGGAAAATATAGAAATTAAACCTATTCCAGAAATAAAAGAGGAAGACAAAGTCTTTATAAGTGATGGTCAGGGAGAAGGAACTGGAGAAGCAACAATCGGAGGTGGTGATGCCGGTGGAGGAGGTAATGATGAAAAAAGAGAAGGGGCGGGAGAATCTGTAGAAAAACAAGATCAAGATTCAGGAAAAGATGCTGCTGATAAATCTAATCAAGCAGAAGGAGATAAAAAACAACAAGAATCAGAAGGTCAATCCGACCAAAAAGATGAAAAACAAGATTCACCTGAAGAAGCAAAAGCAAGTGAACCAGAACAAGAAGGGGCTAAAAATGGAGCAGATGAACAAGGAAATCCTGATCAAACAGGAACTAATAATTCTCAAGGAAGTAATCCTAGTGGAACTATGACAGATGAAGAACTAGCTGAATTGCTAGCAAGATTAATAAATCAAACGCAAATCAGTATTGATAAATGAAACGAAAATCCTCAAGCTTTTATTAATGCAAATAACTTAATCTTCAATACTTCAAAACTCGGTTCAGCTTTAAATAACTTAGAAGATAAAAAACCTGATTCTAAATAGATAAATACCGCATAAATAGAGGGATTTTACTGAATTTGTAAAATTATGCGGATATGTCAAGAATAGGGTTTAGAAAGTCCTTAATCTATACAGGCACAGCAGCAGCTGTTAACTGGTAATGAAGATTCTGCAAGAAAAGATGCATTAAGAAAAAAACTACACAAACTGGCAAAACAATCCTTTGAAGAGAAATTTGTTTTTGGAGTAGACAATTTCAGAAGTAGACACTACAAATTCTTAACTTCTCTAACCTACCTAATTAAAGACGGCTTTAAAGGATTTAGAAACTATGTTTCTTCCCAAATCTCATATGATGTAGATTCATACATCCTATTCTCAAATATAGAAATAGATAAACATCAAGTAAACCTACCAGAAAACTCATTCTCTAATCCTTTCTTAAAAAATATTGATGAATCTAAAGAATTTAAAAATGAAGTTTCCAACATAAATAAATACTTAAGTTCAGTTACATTCAAAGACAGCAAATCAAAAGTAAGTGATGGATTTATATATAGAGGTCTTTACAGTTCTAAAAGCAGTTTAGGACTAAGTAAAGAAGATAGAGATTCTTTAAATGCGAACTCTTTATACAGATACGGAGATTCTGCTGATCAAATGAACAAATATGTATTAGACAAAATAACAACAGACGCTGAATTTAAAAAAGTAGTTCAAGCAATAAAGTCTGCTACTAAGAGTGCTACTAATGACTGAGTTGAAGCCTTAGAAAAAGATCAGATTTACATTGAAAGTACAAGTGGAAGTACAAAGACTTCAGAAATCCGAACTTTAACCCTTCAAGAAAAGAAAAATCTATTATCTGCTGTCTTAAACAACGTAAAAACCAACATAACCAGCGACAAAATCTCAAAAGATAATTACAAAAAAACATTCTTAGTAGATCCAGCAAATAACTACAACTCTACTGGCGGAAAACACGAAAAAAAATCCTCCGGAGATGATTGCGAAGAAAAATTCGGACAAGAAAAATATTTCAAAAATAAAGAAGAAGTAAAAACATCAGACAAAAAAGAAAAATTCAAACTATTCCAAATCAACCAACAAAACTTATCAAGCACAGAAGAATTTAAAAAATTCGGAAATTCAAAACTAAGCAGAGATGTCTTCTGAGCCTGAGTATTAAACACAGCACTTATCTCAGAAGTACAAGATTTAGCCGTAAAAGATTTGGGTTCAAGTACAGATAGGATTGCGCCTTATGATCATAAATGGGTAGAATCAGGTAAGGATCAATTCATAAAAAAATAATCGATTATGCCAGAGGATTGCATATTCTGTAAGATAGCTGCTGAAACGCCCAATAACTTTGTAGCCGAATCAGAAAAAGCATTTGCAATACTAGACATTAAACCAATAACTAAGGGACACACACTAGTAATTCCTAAAAAGCACTTTGCTAATCTATCAGTCACAGATGACGATTATCTAAAGGATGTAATCGTTCTAGCTAAACAAGTAGCTAAACAACTCAAAGAAATGTATCCTGATATAAAAGGATTCAATTACATTTCTAATCAAGGAAAAGAAGCAAAGCAGGTTATATTTCACCTGCATTTGCATGTCATTCCGAAATATTAACTTTCTTAGAATTAAAAATAAAGACCTCCCACATGTCAGATAAAGAAAATAAAAAAACAGGTGCCGAAAAAGAGGTGACAATAAAAATTGGCGCTAAATTACTAAAAAGACTTGAATCTCAAATTAAGTTACTAAAAGAAATAGGAGTTCCAGAATTCGAGAATATCCACAACGTGGAAGATTTGATATATTTTTACGTTGAACAACTAGCTCTCTCTGAACCTAAGCTCAAAGAAATACATAAAA
>NZ_CACTIB010000029.1 GCF_902712995.1 Candidatus Mycoplasma haematohominis | reverse complement strand
CAATACTTAATTACTTTTTCTCTATCTAAAACAATTTCTGGCTTATATTCCTGGTTCAACTCTGCATCACATCACTTCTGTATTTCTTTAATTGCTTCTGTTTCCTCTTTATTAGAAATATCAATACCTAAATCAACATTTAGAAAATCTTTATTCTCTAAATATATAGCTTTATAGGCATTCTCGCTATCTGATGACAACAAAACTATCCCCTCTCTAGATAGAGCCGCTTTTCAGTCCTTGGGTAAAGATTCATAATAAAGAAAGGTTGATCCACATACAAGTGCAGCGACAGATGATACAGCTCCCACTGCTTTGGGAGCAAAGCTTAGATTCAAAATGTTTATGCGACCGGAGCGCTTTCTGTTTTAGATTTCTCTATTGCTTCAACCAAACTTACCTGAAATAAATGCTTCTGCACTTTTTCTTTCACACAAACAACTTTAGCAACTAAGTGTTTCTCCTGATAAATACCAGTCTCAGAAAGATTCTTACTTAAATTTTCTTTACATCATTTTTTGTAATCTGAACCCTTAAGAGAAGTTCCAACATTTTGATCGGGTTTGATAGTTTTAAAAACTAAAGGTGTTTGTTGCCAATAACCTTTGATTTTGCCTCAATTGCTTCCATCTTTGTCAGCCTCGGTATCATCAATTGTCAAATCTTCACCTTCCCAACCAAGCAAATCGTTTTTTATTTTGTTCTCAACTGTTGAATAATTAAGCTCTTGACATCATCAAGTCAAGTGATTATATAACTGTTGAAGATCCTTTATTTCCTTAACAGAATTAGATAAATTAAAAGTACATCAAGTTTTTAATCTTGTATATCCTGTACTTGCTTCAGTTGTGGTCTTATATTCAGTATCTGTTTCTCCCTTAACAGAATTAATAGCACTTAAAAAATCATCACTATATCTATAAACAGCAAAGATAGTCTTATAAGGTTCATCTTGCGAATTAGTTTCTTTATTCTTAATTCATGAAGCCTGCGGCTTTATTTTCTTTAAATGCGCTTCTACAGTTCTAGGAGTCTTATCTTCGCAATATTTAATTATTTTTTCTTTATTTTCAAAATCTTCTGATACATAAGGCTTCTTTAATTCTGTTTGGCATCATGTCTTTATTTTCTGTCAATCTGTTTCTCCTGTTATTCCTGAATTAATAGAACTTATATCTCCTGTATTGTCTAAATATACTGCTCTATATGAATTTTGTTTTTGACTCTCATCTTCAATTGTTTCAATAAATAAAAACCCTTTTCACTCAAGAGCTTCCTGAATATTTTTAGGAGTTGTTTTGTTATAAATAACAGCTCCTCCGCCTCCTAAAATACCACCCGTAGCTAATGCGGCTCCTGTCTTAGAGGAAAAGCCAACTCCAAATTTCAAATTAGTCTGTATTATCTTTGTTTGCTATTGCTTCTTTTAAATTCTTATATTTTCCTAAAACTGCTTGAACCTTAACTTCAACACATACTGATTTAGCAATTAAATATTTTCATTGGTAAATTTGAGAGTCATATATCTTGGCTT
>NZ_CACTIB010000028.1 GCF_902712995.1 Candidatus Mycoplasma haematohominis | reverse complement strand
GCAATAGCTGCTCCTCCAGTTCCGGCTATTGCTGTTCCCGCTATAGCGGCTGCTAAAGGATTAGACATATCTAATTAATTTCCTCTACACAAACTGAAACAAATGCATTTCATTCACTCACAGCTTCCAGATCACTAACTCTAAACTTATCTCCTGCTTGTGCATTTGCAGGTTTTTTAGCCTTAGTTACCTCACATCACTGATTTACAAACTTAGCAACTTTATCTAGATTTGTTGTTGTATCTCCAGTTTCTTTTCCTGCTTGTCCTATTTCATTGGCATCTGGTCTTGGAGGGTTGTTTTGATCAGATAAATTCATATTACCTATTTTGCCTTTCAATGCTTCTCTGTAATTTTCTCCTTTACTTGCATCTTTCAAATGAGCTTTTATTTTGTCCTCTGTAAGACTTCTATCTGTTCCAGAACTACCTATATATCTATACTTGCCTCCATTATTAATATAGTCATCAAAATCACTATATTTAGCATCAAAAGCTCCTGCAGCATAAGCAATAGTTGCTCCGCCACCTCCTATTACCACTGTTCCTGCTACTGCAGCCCCTATTGCTTGAGTTGACATACGATTATTGATTTATCCTCCAGAAGATCCTGCTTGAGGAGTAGTCTGACTACCTGTTTCATGTGTAGAAGGAACTCCTGAACCTTGATTTCCTGTTGAAGGGGGCTGTCCTGTATTGTCCCCGTTCACTGTTTGTTGTGCATCTTGTCCTGAAGAAACCGTACCAGAAGGATTTGATCCTGATCTTGAACCAGAACTAGATCCTTCTAGAATAGTTCCTCTCTTATTTTGATCAGAAGTTGATACTTCATTAGGTTTAGAAGTTTTAGATTCAAAATTTTTATTAAAAGAATTGCTAACTCCATAAGTTACAGCAGCTCCGCCGCCAACAATAGCAGTTCCTGCAGCTGCTGATAAAGCTAATTTCGAAGGCATAATAAGACTATTTCTTGGGCTATTCTAGACATAACTTCTTATATTTCTGTCAACCAGCATCAGAGTCTATTTTTGATCAATCAACTTTTCCATCCGACCCTTGAGGCTTTTTCTTTTCCTCGGTTTTGCATCAAGCTTTAACCTTATCAACTACTTTAGTTAATTTAGTTGGTTCTAATCCTGTATCTTCGGATGTACCAGCTTTTCCAACATCATCCGCTGTAGGTGCATCGCTTTGAGTTCCCTTTATAAGATTTCATTCATCTTTTAAATCCTTTCTATAACCATCAACAGTACCATCTCCGCCATTTCTTATCTTCTCTTTAATCTTGTCATCTGTCTCATATACAAAACTAAATCAATTCCTTCTTGCATAATCTGAAAAATCATCATAAGGTCTTAATTGAGTGTAAGCTGCATAGCTAGTACCTGCTACAGCTACTGCTCCTCCACCTATTCCTGCTCCAATTGCTGCTGGGGATGCCATATTTATGCTGATGGTGTTGCTGCGCCAGGAGAAGTATTTGCAGGTTGTGAAGGGACAGAAACTTGTTGCCCATTATCACTCCTTGTTTCTGTCACATTTGAAGAACCAGCTGCTACTTCTGTTTGAGCTCCTTGCCCTGATGTACTTCCAGAAGATTGATGTGATGAACCAGATTGCTCAACACCAATACCCTGAGCAGACCCATTACTTCCTGAAGGATCCACTGTTCCGGGCGTTGATGGAGTTTCACTAGCTTCATTTTTTGCACTTGAAAAAGCCCCTGCAGCATAAGCGACACTTGCTCCAGTTCCTCC
>NZ_CACTIB010000027.1 GCF_902712995.1 Candidatus Mycoplasma haematohominis | reverse complement strand
TAAATACTTCACTAGAAGGAGCTTCGTCACCTACGCTACTATTTTTTGAGTGAGCCTCCTTGCAAGTATTTTTTACAGTGTCTACAAATGGATTAAATCCTTGCTTATTTTTGAATTTCTCATAAAGTGCCTTGAATATTGAGCCTGTTGCTAATTCAATAGAAGTTGCTTCTCTCCTTTTGCTTCTACCGAAAAATTCTTCATTTTTTAAATTTCAAAAATACGAATTATCTTCATGATCTATGTCTGATAGATTGGAAGCTTTATCTTTTCCATAAGTGTTGTCGGTGTTGTAACTTGACCCTTTTCCGGCTTCTGAGATAGTCTTAGTTTTTTTCTCCAAAACAGAACAATACATTCACACATCTGCTTCTAGATATTTATTTACATCTGTCAAAGTAGCAGTCGTTTTAACATTAGCTGTCTCTTCTGCATAAAAATCACCGCAAACCTTCTTGATAGATTTCTCTTCAGCATCCCCGCTATCAAGGTCAACAAATTTCCCAGTTGTTGGAGCCTTCCCGGAATACCTATTCTTGTAAACTCACTTTCACCAATTACTATTCTCTGAATTGGAATTATCTACAAAATAATCTTTGTAATCCGAAACATACTTGCTAGTATCTTCTGTTTTTAAAGAAAAATACTCAGGCATATCGTTGTTAAATAAAGTGCTTACTCCGTAGCCAGTTCCAACAGTTAATACAACAACTCCGCTTGCTACAGCTGCTTTAGTTGGATTCATTATCTAAGAAGGTTGACTAACCATAGTGTCTGTTTTGTCTTTTCCTTCTACAGAGCAAAACTCTCAGAACTCTTTTCACTTTGGTTTGTCATCATTGGAAATATTGCTTGCGGGAGCGACATCTCCATACTTAGCCTTACATTTTTCCTTTATCTTATCAACAGCTGCTTTCGCCTTCTCATCTTTGGTTTGTTGAGTGGATGAGGTATTTTTTAATTCCTTCTTGTAAGCGTCAAATTCAGTTTTTGCATCTTTGAAAAAACCATCAGTTTTTATCTGCAACTCTTCATTTCTAGAAGCTAAACTATGTACTCTTTCAGATCAGAAAGACGCATTAACACCCCTATCAACTGAAGCTAATAAAGAAGCAAATTTTCCGCCAACTTTTGTTTCATCTAAAAAATGAATACCATTTCAAGCCAGAGTAACTACTCTTCCATCTAAAGCGAACTTAATACCTAAACCACCACCTACTGCAGCTACAAC
>NZ_CACTIB010000026.1 GCF_902712995.1 Candidatus Mycoplasma haematohominis | reverse complement strand
GATAAGTGTATCTTCTATTCAATGCGCTTTTTCTTTCTATTCTTTTTAACGCGATTGCCTCTTTATCTTCTTTAGTTCCTTGGTAAACGCCTATCGCTACTGCCCCTATTGCCAAAACAGCAATTCCCGCTATCGAAAGATTGGTCACTACAAACTAGTAAACTCTTCTTAACTCTTTTAGAATCAGGTTGTTTTTTCCTCTTTCATTTTACTATCTCAAAACACACTAGACAAAAATCATAGAAATTCTTTACTTAGCCTGCAAAAACTTCTGCTTTGATTGAACCCAATCTACTCAATTTGTAAAACTTCTGTTCCTTTTAGTGTACAAAACTTTCCTATATCCTCTCGATATTTTGCTCTATTACTGCTATCTCCTGCTCCATTGAACTCCGTTTTTTCCTTCTTGTAAGAGGTATCACAAACTTTATTCAAAGCAGCAAGCACATCTCCTTCGTCAGAGCTATAACCCTTATTCACAGCTCGAAATTCAGAAGAAGAGGCTCTATTTATTGCTTGACCTTCCAAATTTTCTAACTTCTCCTTATACCTCGCATTCCATCAACTCTCATTTTCCTGCACATTTGCAACTAACACCCTCTTATTGTTTCCAACATTAAACAACTTATTTTCTCCTACATAACTCTCTTTCTGAGAAGTTATCTTATCGCTCTCCAGTGCTTGTTCCAAAGTTCATGGGCTAGAAGAAATCATAGAAATCCCTATTCCTCCTCCTATTGCCAAAGCAACTCCGCCTCCGGCAATAGCTACTTTAATTGAATCCACTACTCAACTTGTAAAGTTTCTGTTCCCTTTACAGTACAAAATTTTTCCACATCTTTTCTATACTGAAATTTTGTATCTGTATCTTCAGTGCCTTTAAACCCATCTTTGTCTAATTTATAAGCAGTATCGCAAACTTTATTTAAGGCAGTAGTGGTATCAGTCTCACCAACGCCATAACCCTTATCTACAGACCTAAAATGTGAAGACAAAGCTCTATTATTGTCTTGTCCTTTTATTTTTTCCAATTTCTCTTTGTGCCTAGCGTTTCACCAACTTTGATTTTCCGGTACATCTGCCACCAAAACATCTTTATTTGTTCCATATCCAGCTAATTTAGCATTATTTTCATAGTCACCCTTATCGGTTATTCCAACTAATGCTTGCTTTAAGGTGATAGGATCGCTAGTACGAGTAGCAAGCATGTACACCCCTACTCCTGTCCCTCCCACCAAAACAATTCCCGCTGCTATGCCTCCAGCTACTTGCGTTGTCATAAATCTACTCCGGAATTAAGTAACAGAATCTTTTAATGTCTTCATCTTTTACTTTAGGAGTTCCAGATGTTTCTGATATAGCAAAACTATAAGCAACTTCACATTTTTTCTTTATAGTGTCGTCTACGCCTCTACTGTTTTTCTTTTCATAAAGCTTTGCAAACTCTGAATCTTCAGAAGCCTTGACTCCTAAACCATCTTTTCCTGCCTCTCCAAAAAACTGTTCATTTCTTTCTTCTCAAAATGCTTCATTATCACCACTCTTTACAGAAAGAATTTTATTTTTGTGTTCAGGTTTAGAACCAAACTTATTATCGTACTCATTAAAGACAAACGTATATTTAGCTCCAACTATTGAACAATATACTCAAACATTGTCTTCATAATTTAGTTTTACGCTTCAATTTGTTCTTTGTTGATTAAACGCAACATCACAAACCTTATTCAGAGAAGTTGCTTCACTTCCAAAGCCCAAAGTAACTTTCTCAACAC
>NZ_CACTIB010000025.1 GCF_902712995.1 Candidatus Mycoplasma haematohominis | reverse complement strand
ATCTTTTAGAAATTTCTTATATCCTGTTCCTTCAAAGTCTCCATCTAACTTAGTTTTTATTTTTTCTTTAGTTGGTAAAGTTCCAGGCGCTGTAGCACCTGTCTCTCCTATATATTTAAGGTTCAAATGAGCTGCATAGTCTTTAAAAGTCGCATCTTGCCAATCTTTATCCTTTGGATTAAATGCTCCAGCTGCATAAGCAGCTAGAGTTCCTCCTCCACCTAGTAATGCTGTTCCAGCCGCTGCAGCTCCTATTGCTTGAGTTGACATAAACTAAGCTCCTGAGGTTGTTGCTGGAGCTTTATCTACAAAACAAGCATCTTTGAAAGCATCCCAAGTATTTTTATTTGTATCCGTTGTTTCTTTCGGAACAACATCTAATTGTTTGCTAGATATATGAGTATATCATTTATTTACATAATCAGCGACAGAACTTGCTTTAGTATTATCTTTAACGTCTGCATCGCTAGGTTTTGACACAGAACCACCTTGTGATTTCAATTCTGTTTCGCTCATATTGCCCCAAACCCTACTTAAATTAGTTTGAT
>NZ_CACTIB010000024.1 GCF_902712995.1 Candidatus Mycoplasma haematohominis | reverse complement strand
TGAGTTAAATAAGTACTTCTTTCTTCCTCTTGTGTTTTTGATGTAGGAAAAGCTCCTGCTGCATAAGCAATAGTTGCTCCTCCGCCTCCTATTACTGCTGTTCCAGCTGCTGCAGCTCCTATAGCTTGTGTAGACATAAAGTTTTTTTAATTATTTGCTTTTATCTCCAAGCAAAGAGCTTCAAATTTAGATCAATCCTTATGCTCTTTTATTTCTTGCTTATTAAATTTAGTTTTTTCATTTCCTGAAATAGGTTTTGTGGTTTTATTTTGTTTGCATCAATCATGGACAAATTTAGCGGTTTTATTTAACTTACTACTATCTAAGTCAGAGTCTTCGCCTGATTTATCTATTTCATCATCATTTGGCTTAGTATTGTTA
>NZ_CACTIB010000023.1 GCF_902712995.1 Candidatus Mycoplasma haematohominis | reverse complement strand
CATTATTGTTGTTTTGGCCTCTCTTCTAAACAAACGGATTTAAATGTCTGCCATTCCAAATTTCTTTCTATTTCTTCTCTAATCCACATTTTCTCATCTCCAGATGGTTTTTTAGTCTTTCTAGAATTACACCATTTAAAAGTTCATTTTGCTACATCCGTCTTATTAGATCAACTTGTATCTATTGTTTCAGGTTTTTGCGTAGGTTCTCCATCTGCAGGAACATCGTTAGAACCCATTTTTGATCAATGAGTTGTTAAAGATGTTTTGTATGTATTTGAACCAGCAGATTCTCCGATTTTTGTCTCTATCGGTTGATAATCAGTTTCACTTACATATTTATGAGTTTTGCTTAATGTTTTTTGAAAATAATCATCAAAACTTTCATACTTAGTTTCTCCGTTAAAAGCTCCAGCGGCATAAGCAGCCAATGCTCCCCCGCCACCTACTACTGCTGTTCCGGCTGCTGCAGCTCCTATTGCTTGAGTTGACATGAATTACCCTACGGTTTTTGTTTGAAACAAGCAAATTTAAATGCCTCTCATCGATTATTATTTGTCTCTCCGTTTTTAGGAATTGAACTCAACTCTTTCTCAGAAACTGCTTGACATCAAGCAGATACATATTTTGAAATTTCATCATTCTTACCATTGTTATCAAACTCATTATCTTTAGTTTTTGTAGGCTTATCATCTTCGAGAATATCCTTTTCTTCCATTTTTTCTCAATGAGTATTCTTCAAAGTTGTCTTGTAAGAAGTGTCGCCTGCTTTTTCTAAAAGTGTCTTAATTGCACTCTCATCACCCCCTACATATTCCTTGCTTGTCTCAAATTCTTTCTCAGCTAATGTTTTATAAGTACTTACTTCTTGTTTACTCTCTTTAACTTTAGGATCAAAAGCTCCAGCTGCGTAAGCAATAGTAGCTCCTCCGCCCCCTATTACCGCTGTTCCGGCTGCAGCAGCGCCTAATACTTGAGTTGACATAGATTAAGAAGTCGTTGCTTCTAAGCAAACAGCTGTAAATGCTTTTCAAGAATCACTTCCATCAAAAAATTCTTTGTTTCATTTTGTCTCATCACCTACTTTAACCTTTGCTTTTACTCTTTTTTTTCCAATAGCGCCACATCAAGTCTCCGTTCATTGAGCAATTTCGCTTTTTTTATCTAACGATTGAGCGATAGCAGGAAATAACACATCTTTTGAATCTCGTGGTCTCTTATTCTTTTCTTCTTCTGCAACGTCTTCCTTTTTCATTTGATCTCAATTTCTTTTTAAAGATTCTTTATATTTTGCTCCATTAGCAGAATCGCCGATTCTAGTTTCCACATTAGTTTTCGTAGGAGGTGTTTTCAAATTTGTGTTACCTTCTCCTAAATATTTAAGTTTCCCTAAAGACTGTGCATATTCTTCAAAAGTAGTATCTTCTCATTTAGTGTTAAAAGCGCCTGCAGCATAAGCAGCAAGAGTACCGCCCCCGCCCAATAATGCAGTTCCAGCCACAGCGGCGCCTATCGCTTGTGTTGACATAAACTAAATAAGCAACTACGCTTGATTTTTTTTGAAGCAAGCGAATTTAAATGCTTCTCATTTTTTATGATCAGTTGTTCCTTCTGAAGGGATTTGACTTAATTCTTTTTCAGAAGTTGCTTGACATCAAGCAGACACAAATTTCGCAGCTTCGCTTTTTCTATTTGTAAGATCAAGTTGACTTTTATCTGTCTTTACCAAAGATAGACTTTTGAAAATATCTTTTTTGTCCATACTTTCTCAATAAGTGTCTCTCAAAGTATTCTTGTAAGATGTATCATTTTTTAAAAGCGTCTCAATCTCTTCCTCTTTATCTCCTATATATTCCTTATCTTGCATAGATTTATCTTGTTCAACTAAAGTTCTGTAAGTGCCTTTTCTTCTTTCTTGTTCCTTTTCTTCAACTTTGGAACTAAAAGCTCCAGCTGCGTAAGCTGCTAATGCACCGCCGCCTCCAACTACTGCTGTTCCTGCTGCTGCAGCTCCTATTGTTTGGGTTGACATATCTTAGTGAAATTAAAGCAGCAATTGTAAGAGTGAAGAACTATTAAGAGTGATGCTAAATTTTGTTTTTCTAGATTATTTCCAAACTACCAGGAGTAGATTTTTAAACTCATAGAGAATTGGAAGAACATCTTAAAAAGACAATCTCTATTGTTCAAGATCTCTAATTAGAAAGCAAGCAAGAACGAATGCATCCCATACCTTCTTTTCTTCACTGCCAGATTCAGCCGGAACAGCATCTAACTTCCTTTTAGAAATAGAAGTGCATCATGCAGAAATAAATTTAGAAACCTCTTCCTCTTTTCCGTTTGTAGTTGGATCTCCCTCTTTTGAAATACCAGAACTAACAACCAAATGCTCACTTTTCATATTCTCCCAATGGGTATCCTTCAAAGTAGTTTTATAAGAGTTGTCATTAGCGGGAGCCAATAAACTCTTTATCTTCTCAACATCACCACCAACATATAAATGATCCTCTAATTTGCTGCCTAAGCTCAAATAAGTATTACTTCCGAAAGCGCCTGCTGCGTAGACAGAAAATAAACTACCTACACCAACCACAATAGTTCCTGCAGCTAACTTCTTTTTCATAAGTTAACTAACTCTCTCTTATAAAAATCAAAGGAGGTTTACGTTCTAATCTTGCCTTTTCTTATCTGTACACTGTTCTTTGAAAGCTTTTCATTTACTTGAGCCTGAATCTGAAAACTTACTTGTATCTCAAGTTCCATCTGATTTTTTTGCTCCCTCAACTTTCTCTCTTGCTATATACTCACATCATCTATAAACATAGTCCGTAAATTCATCCAATTTAAAAGTTTGAGAAGAATCTTTCTGTACGTCTGTTGCTGACAAATCTCCATAATAAACCCCACTCACTTTCTTCATTTCATCAAAATTTGCCCCTAAGTATTGTCTAAAGTCGCTATTTTCTACAAACATTGCCTTAATATTTTCCCTAAAATCGCTCAAATACTCTCTTCCGATGCTAATTGCATACAGATAGTAATCACCGTAAGGCTTGTTCAATAAATAATGCCAAGTTGCAAAACCTCCTGCAGTTACCAAAGATACTGCAGCAACCCCGCCTACAACTGTTTGCGGTTGAATAGTCATATCTCTAAATTAATCTGTCTTTTATTTAAAGCAAACAGCATTAAAGGCATTTCAAGTTTTCTTTTCTTCAGTTTCCAGACTATCACTAGGAATGGCCTTTAAATCCTTATCAGCAATAGATACACACCAAGCAGAAACTAATGCGTGCGTCTCTTCCCCGTCTTTTTTAAAA
>NZ_CACTIB010000022.1 GCF_902712995.1 Candidatus Mycoplasma haematohominis | reverse complement strand
TAACAGAATCTCTTTATATCTTCATCTGTAAATTTAATACTTGCATCTCCGCCCGTAATCGCCTTGTTATAAGCTTTTTCACAAGTATGTTTAACAGTATCACTATCCCCACGTTGTTGATTTTTCTTATCGTATAAAACTCTAAATATAGAACCATCAGAAGACTTCTTTCCTGAAGCTTTCTCTAGCTTTATAGAGTAAAAAAATTCCTCATCTCTTCTTTTTCAAAATTCAGCATTTATGTAGTTATTTCCTTCTTTAACTTCAACTAACTTACCCTGAAAATCTTGCTTTCCTCCGTTTTTATCTTTATATGTTGTTTGCTTAGAGTTATCAGAAACTAACTTAGGCTCAGAACCAAAGACGGAACAATAGATTCAAACGTCTTTTCTTTTTTGATCAGTTAAATTATTATCCGCTAACTTAAAAGCTTCTTCGCAAGCAACATTCAAAGCTTTACTATTGTTTTCTTTCTCAGGAATATACCCTTTATCGAACTTTCCAGTTCCAAATTCTGTACTGAATGTCGTTGCTGGAGATGTCTTTTTATGCTCTTCTCTTCATTTATCAAATGATTTTTCTCATACAGATTTATTTCTATGATGATAAGGATCTATAAGATATATTGCATGTTTCTTACCAAACGTATTATCCCCATAACCATCTATATTTAAATACTGAACATCTAAATTAGAAAAACTATCTCAAATCAAATAACCTCCACCACCTAATATTGCAGTACCAAAGGCAGCTGCAGCTGCTACTTTTATTGCTGACATAACTAACTAAGAGATAAAGTTACATTACCTCCTTTAGTGCAGAACTGTTCTACATTTTTCTTTCTTTTGTTTTTCCCTTCGCCGTCTGTTGAATCTGAGAAATCACTAGAAGCAGTTTTTTTGTAATGTGTTTCGCACACTTTGTTTAAATCAGTAGTTGAATTGTTTCCATAACCCCCTGTTACAGCATTAAAAGCAGAATCTAAATCGCTGCTCGCAGTGGCCTTCGCTTTAGCTGGTTTCAACTTATTCTCATAAGTTCAATTTCACCAAGTTGTATTATCTTCATGATCTGCTACTAACAAACCCTTATTTTTGTCTATTCCCCCCAATTTATCATTAGTTATTGATCCATCATTTTTATCTCTTTGGGTTTTTGAAACCTCTGGCTCTCCTCCTTTACCATCAGCAAAATTTGGATTTATAGAGCAATACTTTCAAATATTTTTTAAGTATTTGGAATTAACTGCTTCTTCTGGTTTTTTCTTAATAGCTGTATCACATACCTTATTTAGATATGTGGCGCCATTGTTTGTATCTGAAGTTTTATGAAATCCTTCAGTTACAGCGTTAAATTCAACACTTAAATCATTGTTTAGTAACCCTTTGTCTTGCTTCAAAGTCTCAAACACACCTTTTCATCAACCTTCATTATCTGCTAGTAAAGGATCTACAAACTTATCTTTGTTATCTCCTCCTATAGTTCCAGCAGCATAAGAATCTTTATTTACTGAATTAGCTATAGTTGTA
>NZ_CACTIB010000021.1 GCF_902712995.1 Candidatus Mycoplasma haematohominis | reverse complement strand
TAAATCTAAAAGTACCATCCTCCATCATCATATTCACAGTAATAAGCATTGGATCTCTTTGTATCATCTCACCTAACCTAGAGTGGAGTTTTACCTTAGCATAAGCATTAAATATCATACTTCACTGATTAGTTAAAGCCAAAACTGATTTCAATGCCTTTTCCAAATCTATAGGAGTGGCGCTAATTTTTACCCTATTTCAATTAATAAATTTCTGATCTGGAAAGTGTTTTAAGGCAGTTGGAGGATTAGATCCAGGAATATGCTTATTATGTAAAGCCTCCAACATAATATTTTTCAAATTATCCCTATACCTCATAAACCCTGTAGAGGTTGCCCCTTCCTGTTGCAAGAATAGATTTCATTTTTCATTTGAAGGGAAATCAAAGATCATAGGTGATTTAGGGAAGTTACTTGAATAGGTGTTTTCATAATTCTGAACTATGTTTTTTATACTTTCGCTCTTATATTTAGCTGGATAATCTCATTCTTTAATTGTGGTAATTTTATTTTCGTTTACTTCCTTATCTTGTCAATCTTTTGAAATCTTGTAAACATTACTTGTTACCCCTGATTTTGACTGTTGTTCTTTAGTATTCTTTAAAACAAATTCATCTACATCAAATATAGCTCTACTGTATCCTGCAAAAACTTGAGTACTGTCTATTTTGAAAGGTTGTTGCAATAAAGTTTTAAAAAAGACTGGCCATGGTCTTTGATTCTCTGGAGTTGATTTATCTTTGAAATAATTAGGATCAAATGACTGATTTATGATATGAACCCCAAAAGAAACGAGGTTATCCATTATCTCTTGTTTCTTTTTAGGATCTGTCAAAATTCCAATAGCTGCTTGACCGGTTGCTCAAGAATCAGTAATATTCAATCCACTTTTATCCTTATAGGAATCAATCTTGGAATAAACACTATGAACAAATTCATGGAAATTGCTCATATCATGCACAACCTTAACATCTAAAGCTTTCCATCCTGCAGCCATTCTTGTCTGCTCATAATAGTCACTTGTCTTAGTTATCGCAGGAGAAATAGGACTGTAGAAATAGATAGCGGGGGAGACATTGGAAAGAAACATTTGAACACAGGAAAAGATGCTTGCGTATTATGTCATGAAATAGGAACAACCTATAAATACTGCATAGAAAAATGTTTTTCATCAGTAGATAGAACATTAATTAAATCCAAGAAATGATGTTTTCCTGGAGATTTGTTGATTACTAATGGCGCTTTAAACGCAGAGTCAATAGGTTCAGTTTGTGCTTACGTAAACAGCAATAAATGTCTAATAGGAACTGATTTATTTATCGTAAGACACAATCAAAATCCTAAGTATCTCTCTTATGCCCTTTCCACTTGAAAAATAAGGAAACAAATAAAAAAATTTGCAACTTCTGGAGTAGCAACTCACATAAAGAAAAAAGATGTTCAAAATCTAAAAATTCCTTTACCTCCCCTAGAAATCCAAGAAAAAATAGTTAACCAACTAGAACCACTAAGAGAACTATATGAAAACTTAGAAAAAGGATTACCTAAAGAAATAGAGTTAGCTAAGAAAAGATATAAGTGCTATAAAGAACTACTAATCAATGTAAGTTAAAAATATTATTATCCCTTAAAAAAATAAACATGTTCCTAAATTTGATCAGAAAAAGGAAAATAATAAAACTAATATTCTCCCTCCTTACTCCAGAAGAAATAGATTCTCTATCAAGAGAATGCGCTGATGGAAAAATACTTAATTTTGAGAAGAGATTATCAGGAATGTTCGAAGACTTAATTCCTATCTATGGCTTAAAAAGAACCGAAGAAATTGTAAGAAAAGAGTTAAAAAAATTCAGACACTCTTCTCTTGAATACAAAGACGTTGTTCTTATTGAAAATCTAAGCATATTACTCTTTAAAAAAAGCTGATCTGAAAGATATTTAGATTGAAAAGAAAAGCAGGAAAGAGAAAGACTAAAAGGGCTATTAAAGTGATCATAAGTGTCTTTACTAAAAAAGAATTAGAAAAATTTAAATCTAAATTAAAGAAAACTACTCCTTGGCAAGAATTCCTAAAAAAATTTGGAAAATTAGAACCTAAATTTAATTTAAGAAAAACAAGAGTTATTGCGCTAAATGTAAAGACGAAAGAAATTTATCTTTTAGAAAAAAATAAAATCAAAAAATTTATTTCGAAATTTAGAATCTTGTTCTCGGATTCGAAAAATTTATTTTTTGCAAAATTTCTTAAATTTTTAAACTTATTCGGTTTAATTGCAGGAATAATATCGTCAATTGGAACAATTGTGCAATGAATATTTTCAACGAATAAATTCAAATAAAACTAATACTCGTCAACATAAATTTTCTTATTTAGACTCTAATTAATACATGGAGTCAATTACAACTCTACTAAATCAATTAACTAAGGGGGGGGTTGAAAATGAAAATCACTTGCAGATGTTATAGATATTCAAAGAGGCTTCAGTTTCGACGAAAAAAAATATAAAAAATCAGGATTGCCGATAATAAAGGTTCTAAACGTACAAAAAGGAAAAATAGATACGGAAAAACTAGTTTATTTTTCAAAAGAAGACTATTCAAGAGATCTAAATAAATTTCTTTTAAAGCCCGGAGAAGTTTGCATCACAACTTCTGGAGCTAGTTCAGGAAAAATAGCTTTTAATAATCACGAACAAGACTTTTATTTAAGTTCAACTGTTTGTAAATTACAAACTAAATCTGAAGTAAACCCTAAATATCTTTACTATTCTCTTCTGTGTTTTCAAAAAGAAATACATAACATTGTTCGTGGCGGAGCAGTAAAAGGTCTTCCCATAGAACAACTTAAAAAACTAAAAATCCCACTTCCTCCCTTAGAAATCCAGGAACAAATCTCTGAAATCCTTGATATACTTCGGGAATTAGTGAGGGAATTAGTGAGGGAATTAGAAACCGAACTCAAGCTCAGAAAAAAACAATATGAGTATTATTTGAACAAGCTCATTTCCGATGTAATTGAGAAAGGATGAGGGGAATATAAGACTTTAGGGGAAATTACAACAGAAATTTGTATAGGGGTCGGAGCCATTAAGTCTCAAATAGGGCAAGGAAATTATCCTTGCGTTCATTATGGCGAGATATATACTAAATTTGAAATTTGATTCGATGAATGCATTTCCAAAACAGACGAAAAATTAATAAAAGGAGTTAAATATGGCAATTATGGAGATTTACTAATTGCAAATGCTAGTACAGCAAAAACGGGAATTGGAAAGTGCTGTGCTTATTTAAGCCAAGAAAAAATAATTATTGGAAAGAACATAACTTTAATCCGCCATAATCAAAACGGAAAATACTTATCCTATGCTCTTGCAACAACTAAATCTATAAATCAAAAAGAGAAATTCGCCGTAACAGGTACCGTTACGGGAATAACTATTGCAAGCATAAAAAAACTAAAAATCCCTCTTCCTCCTTTAGAAATCCAAGAACAAATTTCCGAAATTCTGGATTCGTTTCGGGAGTTAGAGAGGGAGTTAGAGAGGGAGTTAGAAAACGAACTCAAGCTCAGAAAAAAACAATATAGGTATTATTTGAACAAGCTCATATCGGATGTAATTGAAAAAGGATGGGGAGAATATAAGACTTTAGGGGAAATAGCGATAGATATTTACAGAGGTAATGGAATTAAAAAAGAAGAAATAAAAACAAATCAATATCCATGCATTCATTACAGCGAAATATATACAAATTACGAAATTTGATTCGATAAATGCATTTCTTCCGTAGAAAAACAATTAATCAAAAATCCTAAATATTGTGAACATGGGGATTTATTGTTTGCCATCTCTAGTGTGATGGCAGAAAATATATCTAAATCCTGTACTTATCTAGGGAAAGAAAAAATAATTGTGGGCAGCGATATCGTTGTTCTTAAACATTCCCAAAATTCTAAATACATATCTTATGCTCTATCTACAAATCATGCACTAAATCAAAAAATAAAATACTCAACCGAAGGAACCGTTTCGCACATATCAACCAAGGCAATAAAAAAACTAAAAATCCCACTTCCGCCTCTAGAAATCCAAGAACAAATAGCTAATGCTTTAGATCATCTAAGAGAACTATGTGAAGATCTAGAAAAAGGAATACCAAAAGAAATCGAATTAGCTAATAAGCGATATGAATATTACAGAGATCTATTAATTACTGGAGAGAATTAGAGAACAGCCCTTTCTGTAAGAATAGATTCTAAAATTACATGAACACATCTTTAGTTCAAGCCGTTAGGGAACGGTAACAATTATTGCAAGCTCCACTACTACTTTGAAAGACGAATAGATAAAAAAATAACCTTATGGAAAAGAAGTAGAAAGTAATGAAAAGTAGGGCAGAAAATGATACGAAGAATTAGACAATCCCCCTTAGAAAAAATCTTATTTTTTAACTAAGACTACTAAATAAGTTCTATTCATTAGACTTCTAATTAATACATGGAGTCAATTACAACCCTAACAAATCAATTAACTAAGGGGGGGGTTGGGAATGAAAATCTCTTGGAGAAATTGCTACCGATATCTATAAAGGAAATGAAGTAGATAACAGTCAAATTGGTACTGGAAGTTATCCTTGTACCACTTATGGTTCGATATCTAATGCATTTTCGGTTTGATTTGACAAATGCAACTTCACAGTTAATCCATCTTTAATAAAAAACCCTAAATATTTTGAATGTGGAGATCTCTTAATAGTTGCAGCTAGCCAAGTTATTAGATGTATTGGAGATTGCTGTGCTTATTTAGGAAAAGAAAAGGCAATAGCAGGTGGAAACATGTTTTTGCTTACGCATAATCAAAATCCAAAATATCTATCATACGCTTTATCAACACACAATGCAAAGCTACAAAAACAAAAATACGCAAAAGAAGGAGCAATAGTAAGTATTTCAACAAACGGACTTAAAAAAATAAAAATTCCTCTTCCTCCTCTAAAAATACAAGAACAAATTTCCGAAATTCTGGATTCGTTTCGGGAGTTAGTGAGGGAGTTAGAAATCGAACTCAGGCTCAGAAAAAAAACAATATAGGTATTATCTGAACAAGCTCATTTCCGATGTAATTGAGAAAGGATGAGGAGAATATAAGACTTTAGGAGAAATAGCAATAGAAATTTATAGAGGTAATGGAATTACTAAATCTCAGGTAGGCAGTGGAAAATGTCCTTGCATTCTTTATGGAGAAATACATACAAAACATAACATTTGATTTAACAAGTGTTCCTCACTGATAGACGAGAAGCTAATAAAAAGCCCTAAATATTGTGAATACGGAGATTTAATCATGGCTATCACCAGTGAAAACTTAAAGGATATTGGTAAAACTTGCGCTTATTTAAGTAAAGAAAAAGCAATTGTTGGAGGTCATACAGCTATCTTTAAGCACAACCAAAATCCAAAATATTTGGCTTACGCTCTATCTACGAAAGAAATCAAAAAACAAAAAATTCAGCTAACACAAGGAGTAAAAGTTTTTGATCTAACTTCTACAGCAATTAAAAAACTAAAAATCCCCCTTCCTCCTCTAGAAATCCAGGAACAAATAGCTAATGCTTTAGATCAACTAAGAGGGCTATGCGAAGATTTGGAGACAGGAATCCCAAAAGAAATCGAATTAGCTAATAAGCGATATGAATATTACAGAGATTTATTAATTATTGGAAAAAATTAGTTAATCCCAGAGTTATAAAGACGAGTGCTAGAACTTTTACTTAGAGATCTTATGAGCATAACTTCAACCCAAGCAGGAGTAGGAGCGGCAACAATTATTGCGAGCTCTGCGATTACTTACGGAATTAAGAGCGCTTCAACAGAAAAAACATTTACTTCTGAATCCCATGATTATGGATGAAACAAAATAGGTTACAGTCTAAAAAATATCCTTGCAACAAATCTAATTAGCACTGATGCTTCCAATTATGAACTACTAGGAAAAGAAGCGAAAAAAGAATGACGAAAAAGATTTGCAGGAACTTACGCCTACAAAAGCAAACTAAGAAGTGCTAGTTTCTACTCTTTGTTTCCTGAAGATTTATTTCCAGAAGCCAAAGAACACAAAATTGACGCAGTAGGAATTAGGAAAGAAAAAGCAGAAAAGGAAGTAGAGCAGTTAAAAGAAAATGAGAAAGTAAAAGATAAATTAAAGAAATTCTATGGCATTTGTTGAAAAGTATCTAGGTTCGTGAAAGGAAAGAAATCTGATTCAAATTATTATGAAACTGCCGCTCTTAATTTCATAAGCAATTCTGACACACAGTTAGAAGAAAAATTAAAAAGATTCTTCAGAGATGCATGGGTTAGTTGCTCAGAAAATGGAAGCGCAATGGTTGGAAAAATAGATAAAAATTGACCTTATTGAAACGAAATTGAAAACAATGAGAAATGAGGAGGAGGGTGATATGAAGAACGCGACAAACCAATTTAGAAATAATAAATAGGTTCTATTCATTAGACTCTAATTAATACATGGAGTCAATTACATCCCTGCTGAATAAATTAACTAAGGGGGGGGTTGAGACAGAAAAACTCTAGGAGAAATTTCTACTGAAATATACAGTGGAGCAGGAATACCTAAAGAAAAATTAGGAACAGGAAAATTTCCTTGCATAACTTATCCAGAAATAAATGAAATATATGATGAATGCATAAAACAAACTATTTCCTTCACAGATGATTCAAAAATAAAAATAAAGAAATACTGCAATGAAGGAGATCTTTTAATTACAGAGGTTAGCCATACATTAGATAAATTGGCAACTGCTGCAGCTTATCTCGGGAAAAATCCATGTTTGCTAGGAATTCATGTCTTTTGCATAAAACACTGCCAAAATACAAAATATTTAGCTTATTGTTTGACAACTAGACAAATCCTATTTCAAAAACAAAAGTACTACAAAAAAGGAATAGCATTACATATAAGAAAAAACGATTTACAAAAAATAAAAATACCTCTACCTCCTTTAGAAATACAGGAACAAATAGTTGAAGTCTTGGATGCATTTAGAGAGTTAGTTAGAAAATTAATCAATGGATTAAAAGCTGAACTGAAACTCAGAAAAAAACAGTACGAATACTATTTAAACAGCATTATTTCAAATGTAATTGAAAAAAGATGGGTCGAATGAAAAACTTTAGGAGAAATTGCAACAGATATCTACAGAGGTAATGAAGTTGATAACAGTCAAATCGGTACTGGAAATTGCCCATGCATACAGTACACAGAAATATATACCGACTACGGAATTTGATTTAAAAAATGTATTTCGTACACTGACGAAAAATTAATAAAAAATCTTAAATATTGCTCATACGGAGATTTATTAATAACCGCTGCAAGTAATATGTCTGAAAATATAGGCAAAGCTTGTACTTATTTGGGAAATGAAAAAATAATTGCAGGAGCAGCGATGTTTGTGTTGAAACACGAACAAAATCCTAAATATCTCGCATATGCTTTATCCACAAACAACGCTAAACAACAAAAACAAAAACATGCAAAAAAAGGAACTTTAACTAACTTAGCAACTAATGGATTAAAAAGAATCAAAATCCCTCTTCCTCCCCTAGAAATACAAGAACAAATAGCTAATGCTTTAGATCATCTAAGAGAACTATGCGAAGATCTAGAAAAAGGAATCCCAAAAGAAATCGAATTAGCTAATAAGAGATATGAGTACTACAAAGAATTATTAATTATTGGGAACAAAAAATAAATTTCTCTTACAGAGAATAACCCGAACTCAAAATACATAAATAATTCATTTTTTAATTAATTAAATTACTTTTACATTCATCTAAAACAACCAAAACATAGAACCTTTAATTTTCACGCTGCCTCAAATCTTTTCTATCTAATTTGTGCACAAAAAGACCGAAAAGACAATAAAAGCAATAGTAGGAATCTTCTCAGAAGAAACACTAAATTTACTTGCAAGAACAACCAAAGATGGCAAAAAAGTAAGTTTTGAAGAACAACTAATTCAAGCATTCGGCTCTCTTTATCCTGTTTTTCCTATAAATCAAACTCTATGCGAAGTGACAAAAATAATCTTTACCCATAAAAAATATTTTCTAGACAGAAACTTAGATTACTGGGAAAAAGATATATCTATTTTTCTGTTCGGAAATCTTTTCGTGCCCAAAAGAACTATTTTTATTAGAAGAGGAATCTTTATATTGTCTACCTTTATACTTCCAATATTTTTATTCGTATTTCAAAAATATCTATAAAGGTTATTCCTTCGTATAAGTTGAATTTGTTTCATCCAGTTTTCTTGTTATTTCATTTATCTTTTTATGTCACCCTCTATTTAAAAACTCTAAGAACTTCTGATCCAAACTTTTTCTGAATAGAGCCTTTTTCAAATCTTCTATAAATTTATTCCCTTTAGTTATGTGATCGCTTTTAGAAACTGAATTGTAAGTTCTGAAAAATAAAACTTCATTTTCTATTATTTCTCTTGATTTTTTCAGACTATGAACAGGAATCAAATTATTGAAAAAGCCATTCAATAAATCTTCGAAAGTAAGAACAATATTGTCGTAACGTCAAGTTAAACTCTCGATTTCTTCTTTAGTTAAAAGAGAAAGAATCGACCTTATTATTTCCTTTCTCTTTGATTTGAAAAACATCTCTCTTCTATAATTCAGTAGATTTATAGCATATAGTCTTCCCTTATCTAATAAATAAAAGACTGATTGCAAGAGTTAACTACAAACTAATTCAGTGTCTTTTTTTAATTTTTGTTTTTTATTTCTGATTACAAATTCAACAATCAAATTTAAATATTTCTCCTAATTTAAACTCTAATTAATGCATGAAATCACTAGAAATCTTATTCAAGAACAAAGTTGGAAAGTGAGATAAAGAATGGAAGTCTTTAGGCGAAATAGCGACAGAAATTTATAGCGGAAATGGAGTAACTAATTCACAAATAGGAAGTGGAGATTATCCATGTACAACTCCAGGATCCATATCAAATGCTTTTTCTATTTGATTCGATTGTTGCAATTTCAAAATTAATCCATCTTTAATAAAAAATCCTAAATATTTTGAACATGGAGATTTGTTATTCGTAACATCTAGTCAAATAGCGAGAACAATAGGAGATTGTTGTGCTTATTTAGGTTCAGCAAAAGCAATTGCCGGATCGGATATTCTAGTTCTAAAACACAATCAGAATCCTAAGTATTTATCTTATGCGCTTTCAACTCACGAAGCTAAAAAACAAAAAACAAAATTTGCAACAGGAGAGGCGGTCATTCATCTATATTCTTCCAGTATTAAAAAAATAAAAATCCCTCTTCCTCCCTTAGAAATACAAGAACAAATCTCTGAAATCCTGGATGTACTTCGGGAGTTAGTGAGGGAGTTAGAAGTCGAACTCAAGCTCAGAAAAAAACAATATAGGTATTATTTGAACAAGCTCATCTCCGATGTAATTGAAAAAGGATGGGGAGAATACAAGACTTTAGGAGAAATAGCTAAAGAAATATACTTGGGAAAGGAAGTAACTAAACTTCAAATAAATAAAGGAAATTATCCTTGTATACATTACGGAGAAATATACACTACTTTCAAAATTTGATTCAATAGATGCATTTCTTATACTGATGCCAAATTAATAAAAAGCCCAAAATATTTTGAGCAAGGGGACTTATTAATTGCTAGCGCTAGCACAATAAATGGAAAAGTAGGGGATTGTTGTGCTTATTTAGGATCTGAAAAAGGAATTGCTGGCGACAAAACTATAGTAATAAAACATAAACAGAATCCAAAATATTTGGCTTATGCTTTATCGACTCAAAACGCTCAATTTCAAAAAGAGAAATATTCCAGCACAGGAACAATCACAAACATAAATTTACCCAACATTAAAAAACTAAAAATCCCTTTGCCTCCCCTAGAAATACAAGAACAAATAGCTAATGCTTTAGATCATCTAAGAGAACTATGTGAAGATCTGGAAAAAGGAATACCAAAAGAAATTGAATTAGCTAATAAGCGATATGAATATTACAGAGATCTATTAATTACTGGAGAGAATTAGAAAACAAGCCTTGCTGTAAGGGCGGCTTCTAAAATCATGTGAATACATCTTTAGCCCAAGCAGTAATGAAGCGGTAACAATTATTGCAAGCTTCGATACTACTTTGAAGAAAAAATAAATAAAAAATAACCCTATTTAAAAGAAATTGAAAATAATGAAAAATCGCGCAGAAAATGGTGTGAAGAACTAAATAAACCTATTCATTAGACTCTAATTAATACATGAAATCAATTACTTTTCTATTAGATCAATTAATTAGAGGGGGGGTTGGGAATCTAAGACTTTAGGAGAAATAACTTTAAATGTTCAAACAGGCATAAAAATATCTAAAGATCAATTAAAAGCAAATGGTTTTCCTTGTATAACTTACTCAGAAATAAATGAAAAATATGATGAGTGCATAGACAAAATAATCTCCTTTGCAGATAAAAAAGAACTAATAGAGAAGAAATATTGCCAAAAAGGAGATTTATTAATAACTGAATCTAGTTATACAATCGAAAAAATAGGATCTGCTTCTGTTTATTGGCAAGATGAACCATGTTTATTTGAAAGACACATTTTTTGTTTTAGTCATAATCAAAATCCTAAATATTTGTCATATGCCTGGTCTACTCAAAAAATAAGAAATCAAATTAAAAAAATAGCCACTTCAGGAATTGTTGTACATGTAAGAAGAAAAGATATCAAAAAAATAAAAATCCCTCTACCCCCTCTAGAAATACAAGAACAAATAGTTGAAGTCTTGGATGCGTTTCGGGAATTAGTTAGGGAATTAGAAACCGAACTCAAACTCAGAAAACAACAATTTGAATACTATAAAGAGAAATTAATTTCTGATATCGATAAATCAGAATTCAAAAAATTTGGCGAATTTATTGGAGAAATAGATAGCGGGGGAGACATTGGAAAGAAACATTTGAACACAGGAAAAGATGCTTGCGTATTATGTCATGAAATAGGAACAACCTATAAATACTGCATAGAAAAATGTTTTTCATCAGTAGATGGAGAATTAATTAAATCCAAGAAATGATGTTTTCCTAGAGATTTATTGATTACTAATGGCGCTTTAAACGCAGAGTCGATAGGTTCAGTTTGTGCTTACGTAAACAGCAATAAATGTCTAATAGGAACTGATTTATTTATCGTAAGACACAATCAAAATCCTAAGTATCTCTCTTATGCCCTTTCCACTTGAAAAACAAGAAAACAAATAAAAAAATTTGCAACTTCTGGAGTAGCAACTCATATAAAGAAAAAAGATGTTCAAAATCTAAAAATTCCTTTACCTCCACTAGAAATCCAAGAAAAAATAGTTAACCAACTAGAACCACTAAGAGCTCTATATGAAGACTTAGAAAAAGGATTGCCTAAAGAAATAGAGCTAGCTAAAAAAAGATATGAGTACTATAAAGAATTGTTAATAAACGGAAACCAATAAAAACTATTGCATCTATTCAAAAAATTCCACTTCATCTGCCCCTCTCAATTCATATATAAAAGGCGAAGCAGATTCATAAGAAATTATTAATTCTTCTTTGGCTCTTGAGGTTGCAACATAAATTAACCTTCTTTCGTCTTCTTCATACTTTGCTCTTCTAGATGGAAATTCACTTTCATTTACAAAACCTAAACAAACTCCATCAAATTCAAGTCCTTTAGATGAATGAATAGTTCCAATAAAAATACCGGAATTGTTTTTATCTATATGTTCATAAAACACATATTCAAATTTATCTAAAGTATTAATCAAGTCTCTGACAGGTACATTTTCATTGCCATTAGAATAACCTAAAAACATCCTAATTAATTTCTCTATATCTGACTTAATAAGACTCTGATTCTCTACAAATCTATCTCTTAATAATCCTGTATCACTCAAAATTCTTTTTATTAATTCGTCAAGCTGATCTAATCTGCAATTTTCATATCTCTTAAATTGAACTATTAAATCTATAAACCTAGAAAAAGCATCTTTTTTATCTGTTTTCTTAGTCTTAAAACCATAAACATCTTTTACAACCTCAAAAAAATATTCTTTATCCTGAAAAATCCTAACAATAACTTTTTTAGGGGATTCTTGCTGAGATTTAATTTTTGCTAACACATCCTTTATAGTCTTTTGTCCGCATCAGGGAAGTAATGAGGTATGAATTCATTTCAAAGGAAATAAAGTAAAAATACTTAATTCATCTAAAAAAATAATCTTCAAAAAACATAAAACATATTCAATTCATTCTCTAGAGAAGAAATCAGAAGGGTTTGCATATTCATAATCTATTCCAGATGCCCCCAGAGTATTCCTAACCTGTTCCAACCTAAAATTACTCCTAACTAGAATTGCTAATTTCTTTTGCTCTTCTCCTTCTAATTGCTTATTTCTTTCCAAATATTCATTAGCTTTATTGACTACCAACTCCAAAAATTGATCTTTATCTTTTTTGAAAACCTTAATTTTTAAATTAAAGCCAGAATAATCAGGATTTGGTATTGTGTTCTTATGTAATCATCTATCGTCCTCAGATACATTCAACTTGGAAGCATATATTTTGGAAACAGAAATGATATTTGGACTAGATCTATAATTGATGGTTAGTTGGTGGGGTGTTGAATTACATTTACGAGCAACTTTCTCAAAAATATAACGATCCGCATTTCTAAATTCATAAATCCTTTGATCCGGATCTCCAACGTAATAACCAGCAACTGGATTTAATTTGTTTAACATTTCCCATTCTTTCTCAGAGGTATCTTGCAATTCATCCAGCATAATCACTTTAAATTTATTTTTCAAAATTTCCAGACGTTCTGGTACTTTAAAAACATGCTCATCTGCTAAATGCTCTAGAGATGAATAATCAACGGAATTTAGCTTTTTAAGCTCTTCCTCATAAAACGTTCACAATTGCAAAAAAGCAGATCTAATAGAGCCATTATCTTCTTTCTCTTTAGGATCATTATCAAAAAAATATTTTTCGGACGAAATTCTATGATTCTCGTTAGATCTAGCATCTAACCTAAATTCTTCAAAATCATGCCACAAAGCATCTGCAAGTCTAAAGCTAAGATATTCATGCGCATCATCTTCTGAAGACTGTTCCTTTCTATGACTACTGCAAAGATGCCCAAAAATTAAATTTCTGTAATAACCAGAGAGTCTAAAGTAAGAAGAAACTAACAAAACTTTTGAATTTCTATCACTAATTATCCTGATTTCAAAATGAGAATCAGGGTTTGGTTTGTATTTGATTCATTTCAACAATTGCAAACAAAAGCCATGAAAAGTATTTATAGTTGGGGCGACTGAATCTGTTATTTCTCTAGAAACAACATCCTCTGGAGACAAATTAAACTTTGCATGCAAACGTTCTTTAAATTCATTTATTGCTAATCTAGTAAACGTGAGTATTAAAAGTTCCTCTGGTTTTATCTCACATTTTTCTACTAAATAAGCAGCAGTTTCAACTAAAGTTTTCGTTTTTCCAGCACCAGCTCCAGCAATTATTAAACGAAAGCCTAGCCCGGATTCGACAACTTTTTGTTGTTGAGAATTTAATTTAACTTTAGAAAATAAAACTGGGTCATTGTCCGACATAAGATGATCTAAAGTCTAATGTTATCAATTAAGAAAAGTCCGCATTCTATGAAGTCGAATACTCCTGATTTCCCTTTATTCAAACTTTTCAGAATTGGCGATTCTGTTTTTCGATTAAGTCAAAAATAAATTTCCTGATGTTTCACAAAAAACATCTCTGTAGATAAATTTAAACATAAGTAATTTTCAGTTATTAATATTTTTATAGAACTGATTTTCGATGAATAAATTGAAAGTATCTGCAAGCGCTGCAACTATTACAGTGACAGCAGCAACCACGGGAGGGATTCTTGGAACTCAAGATCAAGAACATACATTAAGCCCTGAAGTTAAAAGCTATCTTGAGGAATGAAGTAAAGAAAAACCTCCAACAGAAGATTCAGATAACAGTGAAGTAGTTTCCATAACAAAATTACATGGCAAAGAAGGAGCAGTTGCAATTATTGCTAGTAGCACTGAAAATCCAGGTCCCGGAAATATTCCAGGAGCATTAAACAATCATCCTCGCGACGACTGAAAAAGAATTTGAGGGGAGGATAAAACAATAACAAAAAATCCTATAGCGACAGAAAATCAAAATTCTATGGATCAGCCTTTCTGAGCTGGACATTCAGGCGGAGTAACCATCTATGCTGTAGAAAAATGAATACCTGATATGGTAAATTGATGTATTAAGTTCGAAAAAGGGCAATACAAAGATCCAGAAGGTTCTTCTTGAAATTTAGAATACGCAACTCCTAAAGATTTATATAAAGAAATCTGTGTAGGGAGAAAGAGTACTTTAAACAACGAATACAAGCTAGGAGTTGGAGAAATAGAGAAAATAAAAAAATGAAACTACAAAAGATTGAAAACAAACGAGAAAAACAAATAATCAAGCACTTGAAATCAGAAAGATAATTATTTAAAAAGATCTGCACATAAGATCTAATTTTCAACAATTTGTAACTCAATAAAGTTTTTATAACTTGATTAGTACAATTCAAACCCCAATAAAGTTTAGGAGCAGTTGTGACATCTAGTTTCTTCCACTCAATTCTTCTCTAATAACAGAAAATGCAACTAGTACCACCAGCAGCAAAATTAGGAGGGGGGGCAGCGGTTGTAATTTCATCTAGTGCAGTAACAACAACCCAAGTAAAAAGTAAATTACAATCAGAAGGATTTGATCAAGAATTCAAAGTAAGTTCATGAAGACAAACTAGTTATACATTTAAAGAAATCTTTGGAGACAAATTAAATGCTACACCTAAAACAAGTTATGAGGAGTTAGAGGAAGAAACAAAAAAAACATGAAGAGATAAATTCGCTAAAGTTTACAAAGATAGAGATAAATTGAAAAGTTACAGATTCAATTTATTAGTTGCAGAGACCATATTAAAAAATCCTACTAAAGAAGAAAGCAAAGCAAAAGAAGCAATAGAAAAACTAGATACAAGCACTGAAGTACAAGATTTCATGAAAAACTTCTATCAAGAATGTAGAAACTTGTCTCAATTTGTTTTTGGTAAATTAGACCATAATAATCATTGAAGAAAATTAGTTAAGAAGTTTTTAAATGATCAGGACACGACAACTCAACAAGATGAAAAAGAAGCTAAATATTTCAGAGATGCATGAGTATCTTGTTCTACCGAAGAAACAGACAATAATATAAATCCTAATTGGCCGTATCAATCAAAAATACAGGCAGAAAAATCAGTTTGAAACAGTAATAAAAAATAGAAAGTAAATAATTCAAGTAAATTTCTAGCCTTCCCAAACAACAAAAGTATTACTTATAAAAAGTACTTAGTCCATCAAAAATAGTCACACTTAAATCAAATTTTTTTCTCTAATCTTAAAAACTTTTTTGCTCTCTGCTTAAATAAATAAAAGCGTACAACCAAAAAAATAATCATGGAACTAATACCTTCATACGCCAAACTAGGATTAGGAGGCGGAGCTATATTAGCAACAAGTTCAGTCGGAACTATACAAGCTAAAAAGAGTTTTCAAAACGAAAAATTTAATGATAAATCCGCCGATAAATTACAACAAAAAATAGGTTTTTCTTTTGCTGAAATCTTTGTAACTAGTGGAAATCAAAAAGGTTTAAGAGTTACAAAATCTGACAGTTATAAAAATTTGGATGCGACTGAAAAAGGATTATGAGAAGATAGGTTTGCGGAAATGTACGCAAAAAGAAATGAAAATAAAAGTTACAGATTTGGATTATTGATTCCAAGCACATTGCTAAAAACAGAAACTAGCGATAAAGAGACCGCCAAAGCAAAAATCAAAGAATTAAATAAAGGAGAAGATCAAAAATACATGGAAAACTTCTATCAAGAATGCAGAAATCTATCTCGTTTTGTCTTGTCTAGAACTTCAGATATTAACTATTGAGAAAAACATGTAGTAAAGTTTTTGAATAAATCTGACACAACTGTTGATGATGAAGAGAAAAAAGGCAGATATTTTAGAGATGCTTGGGTTGCCTGTTCTGAAGAAGGAAAAGATGAAAAAGTTCCGGCAAGTTGGCCTTATTACAACGATATAAAAACTAAAAAAAGTAACTGAACCGGGAGAAAATAATCCTTTAAAAATTAAGACTATTTAGAAGTCTCTAAACACAATCGCTCGAAATTTTGTCAATCAGCGTTTTCTTTTATTGAAGCTCAATTCACATTATCAGTAGACTTAGATCCTTTTGTCTTATTACTCTCACACCAATCTCTTACTTTTTTTGCCACCTTGTTTAATTTTGCTTTATCTGAATCATCTGCATCTTTGCCTGCTTTTTGAATATCATCTGCATTGATTTGATTATCAGTTCCACTAATTAAATTCAATTTCTCACTCAAAATCTTCCTATAACCATTTTGAGTTCCATCTCCCGTATCAGCAGATATCTTATTCTTGAAACCATTAGCGGTATCTCCTATATAAACCAACCAATTTCTATTGGCATAATCTAAAAAATCATCATAGGGTCTTAATTGTGTATAAGCAGCATAACTAGTCCCAGCTAAAGCGACTACTCCCCCTCCAACTCCTGCTCCTATTGCTGCCGGTGATGCCATAGCTTATTTAATATTCCAAATTATTAACTTGATTTTTTCTCCAAGCAAACTGCAAAAAATGCTTGTCACTCCTTATCAGCATCTATTATAGACTTAGTCCATTTCTTATCTTCTGCTGTTGACTTTTTGTCTTTTCTTGCTTTACATCACTCTTTAGTTCATTTAGCCACTGCAGCTTCTTTACCAGTTCCTTCCACATCCTCTTTAGATGGCTTAGTTGAAGGATCAGTAACAGTAAAACCTCCTTCTTGCATATTATCTCAATGATTTCCTAGCAGTTTTTTGTATAGGTTACCGCTTGTAGTATTTTTTATTTTCCCCTCTATAGCAGAATGATCATCTAAGTTTATAAGCTGATATTCCTTGACAAAAACCTTAACAAAATAATCATTAAAGTCTAAATACTTAACTTCACTAAAAGCTCCTACTGCATAAGCAGCCAATGTTCCGCCGCCCCCTATTACTGCTGCGCCAACGGCAGCTGCTCCTATTGCTTGAGTTGTCATTAATACCTACGAATTTTTCTCATTAATTGTGACCACTTATATTTAATATTTGTCAATCATCTTCCACTAAATCAATAAACCATCACTTTGTTAATAGCTCCAGGCTCTTTAGCTTTTGAACCTTCTCTATAATCCGGATTTTCATTTTCCTTATCTCTAGATCTATTCTTATACTTGATCAACCACATACAACCATTGTATGCAGGAAGAGAAAAAGCTATTAAACCAATAATTAAAGCTACTATTTCTCCAGGCGCCATGTTGTCAAATATAAATTAATCTATCTAATAAACAATTTCTTAAAAAAATGAAACCACTTTCTAGATCTAATTACTATAAAGTCTACCCTATACAAATAATTGTCTACAAATCAACCTTATTGAAAAATTACCTGTACACAAAAAACTTTAAATTCTCTACAATCTTTATTCAAATCTAACTGCATTTAGATCCATTTTTTATTTGTTGATTAAGTAGCCTTTTCTTCTTCATATTCATTAAAAACCATCAAACTACAACCTTTTTAAAAACTTATAGACGGACAAACTTAATTTTTATCTAGTTCTGCAAGGATTGAGGCTGAGTTTGAGCTTGGGTTGTATCTCCAGAAGTTGTTGTTACAGCAGTATCTCCGCCATTTTCATTTGTCTTAGCTGTACTAGAAGAAGTGCCTGAACTGCCAGCTTGAGCTGCTAAAGGTTGAGGTTGTTGATCAGCATTTACTGTTCCTCCACCTGAATTACCTGAATCTTGACTAACTCCAGATTGTTCACTTTGTCTAGTTGCAGGTTCATTAACAGTTGAACTTTCTTTCTTTCCACCAAAAGCTCCAGCAGCATAGGCAATAGCTGCTCCTCCAGTTCCGGCTATTGCTGTTCCCGCTATAGCGGCTGCTAAAGGATTAGACATATCTAATTAATTTCCTCTACACAAACTGAAACAAATGCATTTCATTCACTCACAGCTTCAAGATCACTAACTCTAAACTTATCTCCTGCTTGTGCATTTGCAGGTTTTTTAACCTTAGTTACCTCACATCACTGATTTACAAACTTAGCAACTTTATCTAGATTTGTTGTGGTTCCACTTGCCTCTTTTCCTGCTTGTCCTATTTCACTTGCGTTTGGTTTAGAAGGGTTGCTTGTTCCAGTCAAATTCATATTGTCTATTTTTCCTGTCAATGCGGTTCTGTAACTATCTCCTTTATTTGTATCTTTCAAATGAGCTTTTATTTTGTCCTCTGTAAGACTTCTATCTGTTCCAGAACTACCTATATATCTATACTTGCCTCCATTCTTAACATAGTCATCAAAATCACTATACTTAGCATCAAAAGCTCCTGCTGCGTAAGCAATAGTTGCTCCGCCACCTCCTATTACCGCTGTTCCTGCTACTGCAGCAGCTATTGTTTGTGTTGACATAAGATTATTAATTTATCCTCCAGAAGATCCTGCTTGAGAAGTAGTCTGACCACCTGTTTCATGTGTAGAAGGAACTCCTGAACCTTGATTTCCTGTTGAAGAGGGCTGTCCTGTATTGTCCCCGTTCACTGTTTGTTGTGCATCTTGCCCTGAAGAAACCGTACTAGAAGGATTTGATCCTGATCTTGAACCAGAATCCTGAGATATTCCGGAACCAGAACTAGATCCTTCTAGAGTAGTTCCTATCTGATTTTGATCAGAGGTTGAACCTTCATTAGGTTTGGAAGTTTTAGATCCAGAATTTTTATTAAAAGAATTGCTAACTCCATAAGTTACAGCAGCTCCGCCGCCAACAATCATAGTTCCTGCAGCTGCTGATAAAGCTAATTTCGAAGACATAATAAGACTATTTCTTGGGCGGTTCTAGACATAATTTCTCGTATTTCTTTCAATTAACATCTGCTTCTATTTTTGATCAATCAACTTTTCCATTCTCACCTTGAGGCTTTTTCTTTTCTTCGGTTGTACATCAAGCTTTAACCTTCTCAACTACTTTAGTTAATTTAGCTCCTCCTGTGTCATTATCTTTTCCGGCGTTTGTAACATCTTCATCCGTAAGCATTCCATCTCCAGTTCCTTTTATAGATTCCAACTCATCTTTTAAATACTTTCTATAGCCCTCGGCAGTACCATCTCCGCCATTTCTTATCTTCTCTTTAATCTTTTCATCTGTCTCGTATATAAAACTAAACCAATTCCTTCTTGCATAATCTGAAAAATCATCATAAGGTCTTAATTGAGTGTAAGCTGCATAGCTAGTGCCTGCTACAGCTACTGCTCCTCCACCTATTCCTGCTCCAATTGCTGCTGGGGATGCCATATTTATGCTGATGGTGTTACTGCGCCAGGAGAAGTATTTGCAGGTTGTGAAGGGACAGAAACTTGTTGCCCATTATCACTCCTTGTTTCTGTCACATTTGAAGAACCAGATGCTACTTCTGTTTGAGCTCCTTGCCCTGATGTACTTCCAGAAGCTTGATGTGATGAACCAGATTGCTCAACACCAGTACCCTGAGCAGACCCATTACTTCCTGAAGGATCCACTGTTCCGGGCGTTGATGGAGTTTCACTAGCTTCATTTTTTGCACTTGAAAAAGCCCCTGCAGCATAAGCGACACTTGCTCCAGTTCCTCCTGCAATTGCTGTTCCTGCCACCACGGCAACTATTGTTTGTGTTGACATAAACTATCAAAATTAACTAAAAAATTTTCGGAGCATGATAATCAAAAGCCGTAAGATAAATGTCAGAGAAATTAACTTAACTTTATGTATTATCTACCGTAGACAATTAATTATTTGCAAATTTTTGTCTTATATATATTATGCAATTTTTAAATTTTCCCCAAAACAAAAGACCCTAAAATTAAATAAAAAATATTTTTCTATTCTTAACTTAGATATGGGTTTGAAATATTTATTTTCGCAAACAACAATATCAAATAACTCATTTAATTTCTCTATATTAGAGCCTTCAATCTATTTTTTAACTGCTTTAACGATTTAAGATACTGAATTGAAAAATCTATGAGTTCGCCAATATAAATGACTTTTTATTAACCTAAATTAACCGTTGTTTCCAAACAAACCTCCTTAAAAGCTTTTCAAGAAACA
Source organism: Candidatus Mycoplasma haematohominis (assembly GCF_902712995.1). Taxonomy (GTDB): domain Bacteria; phylum Bacillota_I; class Bacilli_A; order Mycoplasmatales; family Mycoplasmoidaceae; genus Eperythrozoon_B; species Eperythrozoon_B haematohominis. The sequence continues at coordinate 86,167 of NZ_CACTIB010000021.1, read as the reverse complement.
TTACCTTCAAACAAACCAGTATTTCATTCTGTTTTATTGTTTTTTGTTAGTTTAGCTTTAACTGTTTTATTGGCAACAGCCTTACATCATTCTTCCGTTCATTCAGAAATTTTCTCTTTCTCGCTTCAATTATTATCTGCGGGAAATAAAGTTGCTAAGTTTCCATTTGGCCTTTTACTTTTTGAAGATTCGTCAACATCTCCTACTTTCATATTTTCCCAATTATCTTTTAAAGACTTCTTGTATCCTATTCCTGTAGAGTCTCCATCTATCTTAGTTTTTATTTTTTCTTTAGTTGGTAAAGTTCCAGGTGCTGTAGTGCCCGTTTCTCCTATATATTTAAAGTTCAAATGGGCTGCATAGTCTTTAAAAGTTGTATCTTGTCAATCTTTATCCTTTGAATTAAATGCTCCAGCTGCATAAGCTGCTAGTGTCCCGCCTCCTCCTAATAATGCCGCCCCGGCAGCTGCTCCAGCTACTGCTTGTGTTGACATAAACTAAGCTCCTGGGGCTGTTGGTGGAGTTTTATCTGCAAAACAAGCAGCTTTGAAAGCATCTCAAGTATTTCTATTAGCATCTGATGTTGTCGGAACAATATCCAATTGTTTATTAGATATATGAGTACATCATTTATTTACATAATCAGCAACTGAACTTGCTTTGGTGCTATCTTGAATTTCCGAATCTGCTGGTTTTTCTAAAGAACTATCTTTTGTTTTCAATTCTGTTTCACTCATATTGCCCCAAACCCCACTTAAAGTAGTTTTATAGGCAGGTGTGTCAGAAGTAGATGACAATAATCCTTGAATCCTGGTTTTGTCATTTCCAATGTAATCTTTAGTTGCTTGTAATTCTTTTTTAGCTTGAGTTAAATAAGTATCTCTTTCTTCCTCTTGTGTTTTTGATGCAGAGAAAGCTCCAGCTGCATAAGCAATGGTTACTCCACCTCCACCTAATACTGCTGTTCCGGCAGCTGCAGCTCCTATTGCTTGTGTAGACATAGAGTATCTTTTATTAATTGTTTCCTTTTATTTCCAGGCAAAGAGCTTCAAATTTAGATCAATCCTTATGCTCTTTTATTTCTTGCTTAGTAAATTTAGTTTTTTCATTTCCTGCAATAGGCTTTGTGATTTTATTTTTTTTGCATCAATCATGGACAAATTTAGCGGTTTTATTTAACTTACTACTATCTGAATCAGAGTCTTCGCCTGATTTATCTATTTCATCATCATTTGGCTTAGTATTGCTATTCTCGCCAGAAACACTAATTCCTTTTATGTTGTTTTTTAACTTTTCCTTGTATTTTGTTTTCTTAGTTGCGTCTTTTAAAAGTGCTTTTACTTTTGAACTAATAGAGTTATCATCTGTTTCGTTTTCAGTGCTTCCGAAATATTGAAACTCGCCACCATTAATTACATAATCATTAAAGTCAACATACTTAGATTCTCCATTAAATGCACCTGCTGCATAAGCAATGGTTACTCCACCTCCACCTAATACTGCTGTTCCAGCTGCTGCAGCTCCTATAGCTTGTGTAGACATTATTGTTGTTTTGGTTTCTCTTCTAAACAAACAGTTTGAAAAGTAGCTCAATCTTCATCTGATTTAATTGCAGATTCTGTTCATCAGGTGTCTTTTTCTTTTGGTTTTTTACTTTTTCTGTCCGTACATCAAGCTTTTGTCTTTGTTGTAATTTTTGTTAATTTGCCACTATCAGTAGAAATATTACCTACATCACTCTCTTGTAAAGTATTATCCACTCCGCTTAATCCAGTTGTACTAACTATTTTTTTTAAAGCTTTTACGTAAGTTGTATTTGTATCTGAAGATTTTGTTTTTAATTTTGCATCATCGAGTGTTGCATATATGTGTGTATCTTTAAGTGCGTTATTTACATAGCTATCAAAATTTTCATATCTAATTTCAAAAGCGCCAGCAACATAAGCAATGGTTACTCCTCCGCCGCCTAATACCGCTGTTCCTGCAGCTGCTGCTACTAAGGGATTAGACATTACCCGCTTTAACTATCTCATTTAAACAAAGAACTTTGAATCTATTTCAACTTGCATGACTTGTAATCTCATCTTCTTTGAAATCAACTTGTCCGCCTTTTGGTGTAGGTTTCAAATCTTTATTTTTCTTACATCAACTATGAACAAACTTAGAAGTTTTTTCTAATGCACCAGTGCTGTCTGTACTATCGATTGTTTTATCTATTTCGTCCTGAGTTGGTTTGACACTGCTATCTACTTCTGACTCACTAATCTCATTTATACTGTCTTTCAACTTACCCTTATACGCTGTTTTTTTACTACTGTCCTGCAAAAAACTTTTTACTTTTTCCTTTATAGAACCACTCTCAGTATCTTCTCCTAGTTTACCAATATATTCATACTTTCCACTTCTGTTTACATAATCATCAAAGTTTCTATATTTAGTCTCTCCATTAAAAGCTCCAGCTGCATAAGCTATGGCTGAACCCCCTGCCCCTATTACCGCTGTACCAACCGCTGCAACGCCTATTGCTTGAGTTGACATAAATTAAGATACAACGGTTGATGAAACTGCTTTTGCTACAAAACAAACTTCTTTAAAAGCTTCTCATGTATTTTTTTCATTTCCTTCAGAATTAGGAATTATTTTCAACTCTTTTTTAGAAATGCTTTCGCATCATTTATTTACAAACGTAGCTATCTTAAGTTTGTTTGTTGCTTTATCGTTGTCTCCGAACAACGCGCTGGAACCACCAGACGGCTTCCCTAAAGTGTTTGTATCGTCTAGCATATTGTCTCACTTTCCCTTTACAATGTCTCAATATTTAGGTGTAGAAGTATCGCCCAAACGCTCTTCAATAGTGCTTTTATTGTTTCCTATATAATCCTTTTTTTCCTTAATTTCTGAATCTGACTTAGCTTGAGTTAAATAAGTATCTTTACCGAAAGCGCCTGCTGCATAGGCAGCTAGTGTTCCGCCTCCTCCGACTACTGCTGTTCCAACAACTCCTGCTCCTACTGCTTGTGATGTCATTATTTATTTGTTGTTGAAACTAGCTCTAAACAAACTGCTTCAAACTTAGACCAATTTGCATGTTGTTTTATTTTTTCCTCAGTAAATTCCTCTTTTCCGTCACTAGGTGTTGGTTTATTTGTCTTATTTTGTATACATCATTTGCTTACAAACTTAGATACTTTGTCGGTTTCATTTGTTTTTTCTGTTTGTCCTGCAGAATTTATATCTTCTTTAGAAGGTTTTGGAGTGCTTGCATCTGTTGGATTCAAATTCATATCTGGTTCTTGTTCCTTTAATTTATTCCTATAATCTTCTTTGTTTTCTCTGCTTTCCTTTTCCAAAAGTTTTTTTATATTTTCCGCAGTAGGATCATTTTCGGAAACAGTTGCCCCTTGACCTATATATCTATACTTCCCACTTCTTCTTACATAATCGCCAAAGTTTTTATATTTAATCTCTCCATTAAATGCACCTGCTGCATAAGCAATGGTTGCTCCTCCTCCGCCTATTACTACTGTTCCAGCCGCTGCAGCGCCTATTGCTTGAGTTGACATAAGATTCTTACTTCCCTAACTTTTCTCTAAACAAACCTTTTCAAACAATACTCAATTAGCATCTTGACCTACTTTTAATCAATCTATACTATCCCCTGTCTTAGTAGGTGTTTTTTCTTTTTTGCTTTCGCATCAAGTATTTACTTCTGTCGCTAATTTATTTAATTTAGCTTCGTCTGTATCTCCTGTTTTTCCTGCTCCATCAATATCTCCTTCTTGAGAAGCGCTAGCATCATCCCCTTTTATTGTTGTCCAATTATCTTTCAAATCCTTCTTATAACCATCACTTGAAACATCAGAGCTGCTTTTTATTGCTGACTTAATATTCCTAGCTTCTCCTCCTCCTATGTAAACTTTTCCATTCCTCTGAGCATAATCCAAAAAATTATCATAGGGTCTCAACTGAGTATACGCAGCATAACTAGTTCCTGCTACAGCTACTGCTCCTCCGCCAACTCCGGCTCCTATTGCTGCTGGTGATGCCATATTTGATTCAAACTTACTTAAATCTTGAGAATGTAAAACTAAACTCGAAATTCGCGTGGCATATTAGTAATTTTCAATAAACAAAATTTCTTGAAAGTCAACTAAATTATGTATATTTCTTATTGTAGACGATAAATTATTGATAAATTTTTTATTTTTTCTAAAGAAATTAATTTCTAAAAATGCTCTATATGTTTTTATTTAGAGCCTCAATTTAACTGTTAAATCTTCTTTTTTAATTCTGAATAATTTTTGTTTATCTTTTATCTAAAGTCTTTAAGCATTTAATGCTGGCAATTGTTCTTCGCCTATCGTGCATTGATCATTGAATGCTTTCCATTCTGTTCCTTCATTATCCGCAAATTTAGATTCATCTCACTTTCCATCTTCAGATTTCTTAGAATTTTCAACACTTTTTAAAGCTAAAGTTTCACATCATTTATTTATGTAGTTAGCAAATGCATCTAACTTAGAATTGCTGTCCTCTTTTGATGCATCAACATCTGCTCCAGTCAAATTAGTAAGATGAGTTTTCTTCATTGTTTTTAAATTAGCTTTTAGAGCTGATCTATACTGTTTTATGTCTGTTAATTCCTTTAATAATTTCTTTATCTCGCTCAAATCATTACCTATATACTTTCTACCTTTTCCTCCTTTCTCTTTATCATCTACAGAATATCAATAAAAATCACCATATTTATTGCTATTAACAACAGCAATTGCCGTACTTCCAGATACTACTGCTGTTGCACTTGCAGCTGCTCCAATTATTCTTTTCGTCGACATTCTTTTTAAATATGAAACCTTCTAAGACTCTAACAATACATCTGCAAACTAAACTAACTTGTAAATATTTATTCCCTAAAGTTTTGCTCAATCTACTCTTCTTTGCTGAGTTATTAAAAATTATTTCCTATAAAGACTTAACAAACAACTGAGACTCTGATTACACCTAGCTTGAAGGTACAGGTTCCAAACAAACAGCCTCAAAAGGAGCTCAATCTGCATCTTTCTCAATAGTTACTTTTGTTCATTTCCCGCCATCAATGGATTTTTTAGGTTTTTTTGAAGTACATCAAGCCTTTGCTTTTTCTACCATTTTTGTTAATTTATTATCATCTGGAGGATTTTTCCCTACATCTTCTGCTGTAATTGGATCGCTATCTCCTGTCTTTACAACTACCTTTTTAAGTTCTTCTTTATAAGTATTAGTGCTCAATTTTTGCTTTATTTTTTCATTAGTTAAAGAATCAGCCGAATATTGTTTTTTATTTTTAAGCGCTTTATTAACATAATCCTCAAAACTTTCATATTTTGCCTCTCCATTAAAAGCTCCCGCTGCATAAGCAGCTAATGTGCCTCCTCCTCCAACTACCGCTGTTCCTACTGCTACAGCTCCTATAGCCTGAGTTGACATTATCCTGCCGAAATAGGGTCTTTTGCTTCTAAACAAACAGCTTCAAAAGCCTTTCAAGAATTGTTGGTTTCAAAAAATTCTGTTCTTCACTCCACTTTATTGTCTTTTGTTCTTTTCACTTTTACTTTTTTATTTCTAATAGCTCCACATCAAACAGAAATTCAATCAGCAATTTCATTTTCCTTACTCCAAGTTCCAGATGGAAATAAATCTTGGTCTTCTGGCCTCTTAGCTTTATCCTGCTCGGAATTTACATCATCCTTCTTCATATAATTCCAATTACTCTTAATAGAATTCTTGTATTCTGTTCCTTTGCCACTATCTTGCATTCTTGTAGTTATTTTGGTCTTATCTGGAGGAGTTGCTAAAAACGAATTCCCTGTTTCTCCTATATATTTCAGATTTCCTAAAGACTTTGCATATTCCTCGAAAGTAGCTCCTTCTCATTTGGCATCGAATGCTCCTGCAGCATAAGCAGCTAATGTACCGCCACCACCTATTACCGCTGCACCCGCAGCTGCGGCTCCTATTGCTTGTGTTGACATATTTAATTAATTAATTGCAAAAATACAAATTTCATTAAATGCTTTTCAAGTTTTCGCTACTGAATCATCGTTTGGAGTAGCTAACTTAGTTTCATCAAAATCCCTATTTTCATTCCTTGGCAACTTAATTTCACTTCTTAATTTCTTTTCGCATCAAACATTAACAACATTCACTATCTGATTAAGTTTTTCGTAATTACTATCTTGATCTTGTTTTCCTGCTTTATCTATCTCGCTTTTAAGAGTATCATCTGTATTTCCATCAGCTTTAATTAAATCTCAATTTTCGCTCAAGGACTTTTTATAACTATTCTCTTGACTTACACCCTCGCTCTCCTTTATTTTCTTCTTTATCGCGATGATATCTTTTCCTTTATAGTCATTCCATTTATTTTTTTTAACCATTCACTCATATAAATCTCCATAAGATTCAAAAGCTCCAGCTGCATAAGCTGCTAAAGCTCCGCCTCCTCCCACTACTGCTGTTCCAGCTACTGCGGCTCCTATTGTTTGAATTGACATAAGTTTATTTATTAAGCGCTTGCGGTTGATTTATGAAAACAAGCTTTTTTAAAGGAGTTTCATGTGGAGTTGTTATTGTTTCCCTCAGGAACAGTAGCTAGTTCTTTTTTAGATGTTTTTCCACATCATGCAAGAGTGTAACTGACTATCTTTTCCTTATTATCGGCAGATATTGAAGTTGAAAACAATGTATCTTTAGTTTCTGTTGGCTTACTTAGAGTTGCACTCTCTTCTGTGCTTGTTATTTGATCTCAAACACCTTTTAAAGTATCTGAATATTTAGGTTCTGTAGTTTCACCTAAAGCAGTTTTTATCTTCTCTATATCTCCCCCTATATATTCTTTATCTTTAGTCTCATTATCCTTAACAGCTTGAGAATAATAAGTTGGTTTATCGAATGCCCCTGCAGCATAAGCAGCCAAAGTTCCTCCACCTCCTATTGCTTGTGGTGTCATTATTTAGTTTAAGTAACTGCTTTCAAACAAGCCACTTCAAATTTAGATCAATTTTCATGAGCTTTTATTTCTTTTTCAGCAAACTTCGTCTTTCCATTATCAGACGTAGGTTTTTTATTTTTGTTTTGTATGCATCACTTGCTTACAAATTTTGCAACTTTACCAGTTTCAGTATCTTTTTCTGTATTTCCTGAGTCATCTATTTCTTGCTCAGAAGGTCGAGGGGTTTGACTATCCTCCGGGTTCAAATTCATTTTTGTTAACTGTGACTTTAAATTTCCCTTATATGTTGCCTTGTTTGATGTATCTGATCCCTTTAAAAATTCTCTAATTTTCCCTTCAGTAGGGTCATTATCAGTTACATCATCTCCTTGACCTATGTATTTATACCTTCCTCCTCTTTTCACATAATCATCAAAATCTGCATATTTAACTTCTCCTTCAAAAGCTCCTGCTGCATAAGCAGCTAAAGTTCCTCCACCTCCTAGTATTGCTGTTCCGGCTGCTGCAGCTCCTATTGCCTGAGTTGACATAACTAAATTACTATTTCTTTAAACAAAGTTTCTTGAAATTATCTCAATTGGCATTTGTATTTATTGATGACCAATCAACATCTTGTGATTCTGTTCTAGTAGGTTTAAGGAGTTTGGTTTTTTTGCATCAATTCTTAACCTCTGATAATACTTTAGTTAATTTAGTGCCGTCTTTATCATTTTCATCTCCCGTTTTTCCCGCTTTATTTATTTCATCATCAGTAGGTTTATTGCTACCAGTTTCAGAAGCTAAAGCATCTTTTACATTTTTTCTGTATCCATTGCCATTTACATCTCCTGAATCTGCCTTTACTTTTGTTGTTATTTCATCATCATTTTCACCTATATAAACCAATCCATTTCTATTGGCATAATCAAGAAAATTATCATAAGGTCTTAACTGAGTATATGCAGCATAACTAGTACCTGCAACCGCTACTGCTCCTCCGCCAACTCCGGCTCCTATTGCTGCTGGTGATGCCATACTTATGCTTTAGTTATTTAAATCGAACTTATAACTCGAAATTTGCGTGAAATGTTAATCACTTTCAATAAATAAAACTTCTTAAAAATAAATTAAGTTTTTTATATCTTCTACTGTAGATAATAAATTATTGACAAGTTTTTCCTCATGATAATTATCTTTTAAGAGTTGATTTTGATACTTTTATTTATTTCTCAAAAATTGATTACTTCTTTTAAACAGTGATTATCTCCTGAATTTATCTTTAATTATTAAGCTTTAGGAGTTACAGGTTCTAAACACACAGCAGAAAAGGGGGCTCAATCTAGATCTTTTTCAATAGTTGCTTTTGTTCATGTTCCTTTATTAGAAGGTTTTTTAGTTTTCTTATCATCACATCAAGATTTAGCTTCTGCTGCTATTTTTGTTGATTTATCATCATCATTAGACGCTGTGTCTATATCTGTTTTCTTTATTGCGCTACTGTCCCCTCCCTTCACAACTACTTTCTCAAGCTCTTTCTTATAAGTTGCATTATTGGATTCACTTAATTTTGCCTTAACTTTATCTTTATTCAACAAATCCCCTAAATATTGACTTTTATCTTTAAGAGCTTTATCAACATAATCCTCAAAACTTTCATACTTAGAATCAAAAGCTCCAGCTGCATAAGCAGCTAAAGTTCCTCCGCCTCCGATCACTGCTGTTCCTGCTACAGCGACGCCTATCGCTTGAGTTGACATAAATTAATTAACTTATTTTTTTTGTGTTAAAGCAAGCACTTTTAAACGCATCTCAAGTATTTTTGTCGCTTCCATCAGTAGGAATTTTTGTTAATTGTTTTTCAGATATATGCTCGCATCACTTATTTGCATAATCTGAAACATCATCAGATTTACTTGTATCTTTTACATAACTTTCATCTGGTCTCGAAACAGGATTTTGTTTAGTTTTCAATTCAGTATCATCCATTTTGCTTCAAACTCCACTTAAAGTATCTCGATAGGTTTCGTCGACAGTATTTCCAGACAAAAGTGGAGTTATTTTTTCTTTACTCCCTCCAATATATTCCTTACTAGCATTTAACTCCTCTTCTGCTAATGTCTTATAAGTGTTTTGTACTTGTTTGCTCTCTTTAACTTTAGGATCAAATGCACCTGCAGCATAGGCTGCTAATGTTCCTCCTCCTCCAATTACAGCTGTTCCGGCAGCTGCAGCTCCTACTGCTTGAGTTGACATAAATTACTGTCCAGTTTTCGCTTTAAAACAAGCAAATTTAAATGCTTCCCATCTTTTATGATCTTTATTTTCTCCCCCAGTTACATTTTCAGGAATTGCATTTAATTCTTTAACAGCAACTGCCTGACATCAAACGGATACATAAGTCAAAATTTCGTCTTTTTTGGCTGCGTCATCAAATTTACCCTTATCTGTTTTTGTTGGTTTTTGAGCATCAGTAACATCTTCTATCACCATATTGTCTCAATAAGCGCTCTTTAAAGTTGTTTTGTAATTGTTTGTTGTATTATCTCAAAGTGTTTGAATTTCAGTTTTTTTATCCCCTATGTATTGTTTACCTACCATAGATTCAGCCAAAGTCCTGTAATTATGTCTTGTCTGCTGCTGATCTTTAACTTTAGGATCAAATGCTCCTGCAGCATATGCAATCGTTGCTCCGCCACCTCCTAGTATTGCTGTTCCTGCTGCTGCAGCTCCTATTGCTTGGGTTGACATAAATTAACCCTCTTTAGTTTCAAAACACACTTCCTCAAACGCTTTTCACTTATTGTTTTTATTTAACAAATCAGTATTTCACTCTCAGCCTTCTCCTTTTGCTCTTTTTATTTTGTTGCTAATATCTTTTGCCGCTTTACACCATGACTTAGTTCAATCCGCAACCTCACTATCCTTAGTTCTTGTTGTAGAATCCGAAGGAAATAATACACCTTCTTCCTCTTCTGGTCTTGTTGGTTTATTGACTTCTATAACATCCTTATTTTCCATATTACCTCAATGCTTTTTGAGAATTGCTCTATATTGCGCTCCTTTAGAATTATCCTCTATCTTTTTCTTTATTTTCTCCTTATCTGGCAACTCCCCTAAAGAAGTATTTCCAGTTACTCCAACATATTTAAGACCTAAAGACTGAGCATATTCTTCAAAAGTCGCTTGTTGTCAATCTTTTTCCTTTAGATCAAAAGCTCCAGCTGCATAGGCAACTAAAGTTCCTCCGCCTCCGATCACTGCTGTTCCGGCAGCTGCAGCTCCTATTGCTTGAGTTGACATAATGTTAAGCTTCAACATTTGGCGCGGCCGCTTTTTCTACAAAACAAACTTCTTTGAAAGCATTTCATTTATCCAAATCAGGAGTTGTTGTTGGAACTGCCGATAAAGATAAATTAGACACATGCTGACACCACTTATTTACATAATCAGCAACCGAACTTGCTTTATTCCCATCAGAGATATCTGCTTCTATAGGTTGTGTTCCAACTGAAGTATCTGTAACGGTGTTCCTCATCTTTTCTCAAACATTCTTCAAAGCTGCTTGATAAGCAGTTTTCTTAGATTCTGTTGTTAGAAGGGTTTGAATCTTTTCTTTATTCCCTCCTACATATTCTTTGCTCTCTTTTAGTTCTTCCTCAGCTAATGTCTTATAAGTGCTCTGTACTTGTTTACTCTCTTTAACTTTAGGATCAAATGCTCCAGCTGCATATGCAATTGTTACTCCGCCGCCTCCTAGTATTGCTGTTCCGGCAGCTGCAGCTCCTATTGCTTGAGTTGACATAAACTAACTGTTATTTGTTAGCGATTCTAAGCACAAACTTCTGAAATTTTGTCAATCCGTATTTCCTTCTACTTCTGATCAATTTATTTCATTGTCTTTTCTTGGACTTTCAAGTTTCTTAACTTCACATCATGCTTTAACTTTTCCTACAACCTTATTAAGCTTGCTTTTATTGCTATCTTTAGTACTATCTCCAGCGTCTGTTATATCTGATTCAACAAGTGCATCTTCGGATCCATCAATAAGAGATAAATTATCTTTCAAGATTTTCTTGTAACCTTCTTTTGAAACGTCAGGGCTATTAGTTATTTTCTGTTTAAGTTTTTCTTCCGCATCTCCTATCAAATAGGAATAATCATTCTTCTTGGCATAATCCAAAAAATTTTCATATTTAACTCCAAATGCTCCAGCGGCATAAGCTGCTAACGCGCCTCCTCCGCCAACTACTGCTGTGCCTACTACTCCAGCTCCTATTGCTTGTGGTGTCATTATTGATTTGAAGAAACTGTTTCTAAACAAGCTTTCTCGAACTTAAATCATTCTGAATAATTTTCCATTTCTTGTTCAGTAAATCTTTTTTCTGCACCAGTAGATGTAGGTTTTTGCTTCTTGTTTTGTATACATCACTTGTTTACAAATAACGAAACTTTATCTTTTTCAGTATCTTTTCCTGCTTGTATAGAATCCTCCAATTCCTTTTTAGAAGGTCTAGAAGTGTTATCTTCTGAACCCAAATTCATACCTTCCCATTGCCCCTTTAAATTTTCCTTATAAGTTTCTTTCTCAGAGCCGCTTAATAATCCTTTAATTTTTTCCTGTGTAGGATCTGCATCAACAACATTATCTCCTTGACCTATATATTTATATTTGCCTCCATTTTTTACATAGTCATCAAAATCAACATAAGTTTTAGGAGTAGATGATTTATTTCCATCAAATGCTCCTGCGGCATATGCAATTGTTGCGCCTCCACCTCCTAATATTGCTGTTCCGGCTGCTGCTGCTCCTATTGCTTGAGTTGACATTACGTTACTACAATTTTCTCCTCTAAACAAATATCTTTAAACGCTTTTCATACAGGATTCTTATCTAAATCTGGATTTCATAATTCCTTTCCTTCTTGTGTTTGTTTAGCTGGAACCTTCTTCTTTCCGACAGATTTACATCACACCGCTGTCCAATTAGCTACCTCTTGATCCTTGCTTCCTGATTTATCAACAGGAAATAATTCTTCTTTATCTTCAATCGGTCTACTTATATTTCCTTCTTTTTTCGCATCTTGTTCTCTCATATTATTTCAATGACTATTAAACTTTGCTCTATATCCCTTTCCATTAGTAGTATTTTCTAATGTTTCTTTTATCTTTGAAGCAACAGGGGGAATTGTCATCTCATTTGCTGTTTCGCCCAAATACTTTAAATTTTTATATTTAGCATAATCTTCGAAACTTGCTTCTTGTCATTTAGCATTAAATGCTCCAGCAGCATAAGCTGCCAACGCGCCTCCTCCGCCAACTACTGCTGTACCTGCTACTCCAGCCCCTATTGCTTGTGGTGTCATAACTACTGAGTTGCTTTAGGTATCTTATTTACAAAGCAAACTGTTTTGAAATTCTCAAAATCATCATTATTTTTTTCTTTATCGTAAGCTAAACCCTTTTTAAACTCGCATCATTCTTTAGTGTAATCATAAATATCTTTTGCTTCCTCTTGAGCTAAAGTATTTGGAGTTGAAAGTTTATTTATTCTTTCTGTTGAAGGCTTATCCCTAATACCACGCAAATCCATGCCGCTCTCCAATTTAGTCTTTAAATTTCCCTTATAAGTCTTTTCTTTAGTGTTGTCAATCAATCAAGCCTTGACCTGATCAGGTTTATCTCCTATATATTCCTTAGTATTTTTAAATTCTGAATCCTCATTTGCTTTATAAAAATAGGTTGTTGGATCAAATGCACCTGCAGCATATGCAATTGTTGCGCCTCCGCCTCCTAGTATTGCTGTTCCGGCAGCTGCTGCTCCTATTGCTTGAGTTGACATGAATTAAGCGTTACTTGCTTGTTTTAACTCAAAACAAGCGTCCTTAAAAGCATCTCACTTATTTTTATTTAGATCGCTTTCTTGTTTAGGAACCTCTTTTAATTCCTGTCTATATGTGTGCTCACACCATTTTCTTACATAAGCAGAAACACTATTCTTTTTGTTATCATCCATTGATTCAACAAATAATGTATTTGCCGCTCCTGTTGGTTTTGCAGGAGTTGTATTCGGTATATCCTCCATATTGTCTCAAACTCCTTTCAAAGAATTTTTATATGTAGATGTGCTACCTAAAAGTGCTTTAATCTTTGCCTCATTATTCCCTATATAAGTTTTGTCTTTTGTGGAATCATCCTTTTTAGATCAGCTACCAAATGTTGGCTTATCAAATGCTCCAGCTGCATAAGCAGCTAAAGTTCCTCCGCCTCCTAATAATGCTGCTCCTGCTATTCCGGAACCTACTGCTTGTGGTGTCATTATTGATTTGAAGAAACTATTTCTAAACAAGCTTTCTCAAACTTAGATCACTCTGAATAATTTTTTATTTCTTGCTCAGTAAATCTTTTTTCTGCACCAGTAGATGTAGGTTTTTGCTTCTTATTTTGTATACATCACTTGTTTACAAATAGCGAAACTTTATCTTTTTCAGTATCTTTTCCTGCTTCTATAGAATCCTCCAACTCTGTTGCAGAAGGTTTGTACGTACTATCACCTGCACCCAAATTCATACCTTCCCATTGCCTCTTTAAATTTTCTTTATACGTTTCTTTCTTAGAATCGCTTAATAATTCCTTAATTTTTCCCTGTGTAGGATCTGCATCAACAACATTATTCCCTTGGCCTATATATTTATATTTGCCCCCATTTTTTACATAGTCATCAAAATCAACATAAGTTTTAGGAGTAGATGATTTATTTCCATCAAATGCTCCTGCGGCATATGCAATCGTTGCTCCTCCACCTCCTAATATTGCTGTTCCGGCTGCTGCAGCTGCTAAAGAATTAGACATTGTTTGTTCTAACGACCTCAGTTAAACACAGCTCTTTGAATCTATCTCAATTATCATGACTTGTTATCTCGGTTTCTTTGAAATCAATTTGTCCCTCTTTTTGTGTAGGCTTTAAATCCTTATTTTTCTTACATCAATTATGAACAAACTTAGAAGTTTTTTCTAATTCATTGGTGTTGTCCGATCCACTGATTGTTCTATCTATTTCATCATCAGTTGGTTTTGGATTGTTGGCTTCATCCGATTCATTAATCCCTTTTATATTTTTTTTCAATTTGTCTTTATACGCTGTCTTCTTACTACTGTCGCTGTTTTTCAAGAAAACTTCTACTTTTTTCTTTATAGAGCCATCCTCAGTTTCTCCTCCTAGTTTACCAATATATTCATACTTTCCACTTCTGCTTACATAATCATCAAAGTTTTTATATTTAATCTCTCCATTAAATGCGCCTGCAGCATATGCAATTGTTGCCCCGCCACCTCCTAATATTGCTGTTCCGGCTGCTGCGGCTCCTATTGCTTGAGTTGACATGAATTAATGTCCAGTTTTCGTTTTAAAACAGGCAAACTTAAATGCTTCTCATCTTTTGTGATCTTTATTTTCGTCTTCCGTTGCATTTCTAGGAATTGAATCTAATTCTTTAACAGAAACTGCTTGACATCAAGCAGATACATAGGTTGCAACTTCCGATTTTTTGCTTGTATCATCAACCTGATTCTTAACTGTTTTTTCTGGTTTACTACTTGTTGAAATATCTTGTGCATCCATATTATCTCAATGAGCGCTTTTCAAATTAGTCTTGTAATTTGTATCATCTCAAAGTGCTTGAATTTCAGTTTTGTTATCCCCTATGTAATCTTTCTTTCCTTTAATCTCCGAATCTTTCTGTGCCTGAGTTAAATAAGTTTCTTTGCCGAAAGCTCCAGCAGCATAAGCAGCTAAAGTGCCGCCACCGCCTACTACTGCTGTACCTGCTACTCCAGCTCCTATTGCTTGTGGTGTCATTATCTAAGTCTCAGGATTATAAGAATCAAAAACCACTTTTCTTTAAAGACTTAGTTTTAACAACTTAAAACTACTTAATATACCTTCCTAAGAAGTCTCTTTTTTAATATTCAATTAAACAGATTATTCCAAACTGGTGTAATTAATTCTTCTGATATTAACTACTTAATAAAAACTCAAAACTACTTCTTATGATCTATGCTTACCCTTTTTGCTACTAGCGTAATTCTTTTATAGATTACTAAGCATTTCCTGCCAAACAAATATCTTTAAACGCTTTTCAAGAAGAATCTTCATCAAGATCATCTTTCCAACTTTCCTTGCCATTTTCAACTTTTTTAATCAAAACCTTTTTAACTCCTATAGATTTACATCAATCAGCTGTTCAATTGGAAACTTCCTGATCTTTGCTTCCTGAACCTGAAGTAGGAAATAAAGAAGTTTTTAGATCAGAAGGTCTGGTTTTTTTAGGAGTGACAGTAACATCTGCATCTTTCATATTGTCTCAATGTTTATTAAAAGAAGCTCTGTAAACTTGACCATTAGTAGAATCATCCAACCTACTTTTTATTTTTGCTGAATCCGGAGCGATTCCTGGAACTTTGTTTGTTTCTCCTAAATACTTTAAGGATTTATGTTTAGCATAATCTTCAAAAGTAGCTTCTTTTAAAGTTGGCTTAGAAGGATCAAAAGCTCCAGCAGCATAAGCAGCCAAAGTTCCTCCTCCGCCTACTACTGCTGTTCCAGCTATAGCGGAGCCTATTGCTTGAGTTGACATAAATTAAACTGTTGCTTGTGCAACTTCTTTGGTTCCAAAACAAGCTCCTTTAAACGCATCTCATCTGTCCTTATCAGGCGCTGCTGTTGGGACTACAGATAAAGATAAATTAGATACGTGGAGACACCATTTATTTACATAATCAGCAACCGAATCCGCTTTACTTGAATCTGAAATATCCGATGATTGAGGCTGAGTTCCGATTGAAGTTTGTTCTTTTACAGAACTTTTCATCTTATCTCAAACACCTTCTAATGATGTTTGATAAGAAGTTTTTTGAGTGTCTTTTGGTAAAAGAGCTTTAATCTTGTCTTTACTTTCCCCTACATATTCCTTGTCTGTCTCAAGTTCTTTCTCAGCTGATGTTTTATAAGTACTTACTTCTTGTTTACTTTCTTTAACTTTAGGATCAAATGCGCCAGCAGCGTACGCAATAGTTGCTCCTCCGCCTCCAACTATTGCTGTTCCTGCTGCTGCAGCTCCTATTGCTTGAGTTGACATAAATTACCCTCCGGTTTTTTGTTTGAAACAAGCAAATTTAAATGCCTCTCATTTGCCATGACCTTCTGAACCGCTTGCTGGAACCGCTTGCTGGAACCGCTTGCTGGAACCGCTTGCAATTCTTTCTTAGAAACTGCTTGACACCAAGCGGAGACATATTTTGCGATTACATCTTTTTTGTTTGAAACATCAAATTGACTCTTGTCTGTTTTTTCCGGTTTGTCACTTATCAAAATATCTTCTTTCTGCATATTGTCTCAATGAGTAACTTTCAAATTGGTTTTATAATTGCTTCCTGCATTGTCCCAAAGTGTCTTAATTTCATCTTCATTATCCCCTATATATTCTTTAGATGTATCTGATTCAACCAATGACTTATAAGTGTTTGTCTCTTGTTTCTTTTCTTTAACTTTTGGATCGAATGCGCCTGCAGCATAGGCTGAAAGAGTGCCTCCGCCTCCTAAAACTGCTACTCCGGCAGCTGCGCCTGCTACAGCTTGTGTTGACATAATATTAACTATCAGCTACACAAACCTCCCTAAACGCTTTTCATTTCTTATCCACATCATCTTTAGGATCTGTTAATTTTCCTTCATCATATTCTTTAGGATTTGTATTTTCCTTAAATTTAACTGTACCTTTTCCAAGCCTTAATTCACATCATTTATTTACAAAATTAGCAATATCTTTTAGATCATTAGAATCAGTATCTGATGTTTGACCAGCATTAGCTATTTTGTTTTTATCTGGCCTTTCAGGTCTAGATCCTTCTGGAAAATCCTCTTTTTTCATTTCATCTCAATTGTCATTCAAATTCTTCTTATAGCCGCTATTAGTACTATTCCCTCCATTCTTTATCTTTTCTTCTATTCTCGTTAAATCTCCTCCAATGTACTTATCCAATAAATTTTTAGATTTCATTCAATAATAAAGCTCGCTCGAAGATCCAAATGCACCTGCTGCATAAGCAGCTAAAGTTCCTCCGCCTCCAACTATTGCTGTTCCAGCAGCTGCAGCGCCTAATGCTTGAGTTGACATGAATTACTTTCCGGTTTTTTCCTTGAAACAAACAAATTTAAATGCTTCTCATTTACCATGATCTTCCTCCCTGCTTTCAGGAATTGCTTTCAATTCTTTTGCAGAAACTGCTTGACATCAAACAGATACATATTTTGAAATTTCATCATTCTTACTATCATTATCAAATTCACTTGCTTTAGTTTTTGTAGGCTTATCACCTAAAAGAATATCTTTTTCTTCCATTTTTTCTCAATGAGTGCTCTTCAAAGTTGTCTTGTAAGAAGTGTCATCTTTTTTTTCTAAAAGCGCCTTAATTGCATTCTCATCACCTCCTACATATTCTTTATTAAAAATAAATGGATCAGTCTCAGCCAAAGTTTTGTAAGTGCTCTTTTCCTGTTTTTGTTCCCCTGCTTTAGGATCAAAAGCACCTGCTGCGTATGCAATAGTTGCTCCTCCGCCTCCCAGTATTGCTGTTCCAGCAGCTGCAGCACCTAATGCTTGAGTTGACATAAATTAAGGAGTAGCTGTTAAGCAAACTTCTTTAAATGCTTTTCAAGAATCATCTCTATTAAAAAATTCTTTGTTTCATTTTGTATCATCACCTACTTTAATCTTTGCTTTTACTCTTTTTTTTCCAATAGCGCCACATCAAGCCTCCGTTCATTGAGCAATTTCGCTTTTTTTATCTAACGATTGAGCGCTAGCAGGAAATAACACATCTTTTGAATCTTGTGGTCTCTTATTCTTTTCTTCTTCTGCAACATCTTCTTTTTTCATATGATCTCAATTACCCTTTAAAACATCTCTATAACCTCCGCCGCTAGTGGCATTGCCAATCTTAGCCTCTATATTAGTTTTTGTAGGTGGAGTATTTAAAGTTGTGCTGCTTTCTCCTAAATATTTAAGTTTCCCTAAAGACTGCGCATATTCTTCGAAAGTAGTATCTTCTCATTTAGTGTTAAAAGCGCCTGCAGCATAAGCTGCAAGAGTGCCGCCTCCGCCCAGCAATGCCGCTCCGGCAGCTGCTCCAGCTACTGCTTGTGTTGGCATAAACTAGCTAAGTAACTACGCCAGCTTTTGTTTTGAAGCAAGCGAATTTAAATGCTTCTCACCTTTTGTAACCTTTATTCTCCTGTCCTGTTTCATTTACAGGAACTGAATTCAATTCTTTTTCTGCAACTGCTTTACATCAAGAAAACACATATTTCGCAATTTCATTTTGCTTATTTGCAAAACCAAATTGACCTGTAGCTGTTTGTGTTGTAACTAAATGTCTAGGAATGTCTTTTTTTGACATATTGTCCCAATGTTTTTCTTTTAAGGGAGTCTTATAGGATGTGTCATCTTTTAAAAGCTCTTTAATTTCGTTCTCTTTGTCTCCTATATATTCCTTATCTTTCATAGATTCATCTAATTCAGATAACGTTCTATAAGTACTTCTGCTTCTCTCTGGTTCCTGTTCTTCTACTTTAGAACTAAAAGCTCCGGCTGCGTAAGCGGTCAAAGCTCCTCCTCCGCCTATTGCTGCTGTACCCGCTACTCCAGCTCCTACTGTTTGAATTGACATAAATTACTGTGCTACCTTTTATTTAAAACAAGCAAATTTAAATGCTTCTCAAGTTTTTTGATTTACTTCCCCAGTTTTAGGAATCGAACTCAACTCTTTCGCAGAAATTGATTGACATCAAGTAGATATGTACCTTGCAACTTCATTTTTTTTAGTTGTGAAAACAAACTGATCTTCATGTGTTTTTATAGGAGCTGATTTCTCAGAAATATCTCTTTTTTCCATGTTTTTTCAATGAGTCTTTTTCAATTCGGCTCTGTAATCTTCATTTGCTCAAAGTTTTTTAATTTCATCTTCACTATTACCGATATATTCCTTCCCTTTCATAGATTCATCTAGCCCAACTAACGTTCTATAAGTGCCTCTGCTTTCCTCTTGTTTCTGCTCTTCAACTTTAGAACTAAAAGCTCCAGCCGCATAAGCTGCTAATGCTCCGCCACCTCCAACTACTGCTGTTCCTGCTGCTGCGGCGCCTATTGTTTGAGTTGACATATCTTAGTGAAATTAAAACAGCGATTTTAAGAGTGAAGAACTATTAAGAGTGATGCTAAATTTTGTTTTTCCGGATTATTTCCAAACTACGAAGAGTAGATTTTTAAACTCATAGAAAATTAGAAAAATATCTTAAACAAACGATTTCTATTCCTTAGGCAACAAAAACAGGATCCCTAATTAGAAAGCAAGCAAAAACGAATGCGTCCCATACCTTCTTTTCTTCGCTGTCAATTTCAACCGGAACAGCATCTAACTTCCTTTTAGAAATAGAAGTGCATCATGCAGAAATAAATTTAAAAACCTCTTCCTCTTTTCCGTTTGTAGTTGGATCTCCTTCTTTTGAAATACCAGCATTAACAATCAAATGTTCGATTTTCATATTTTCTCAATGAGTCTTTTTTACAAAAGCCTTATAAGAATTCTCACTATTTGAATCTAACAAACCTCTTATCTTCTCAACATCGCCACCAACATATACATGATCCTCTAGTTTGCTACCTAAGCTCAAATAAGTATTACTCCTAAAAGCGCCTGCTGCATGGGCAGCGAGTAAACTGCCTATACCAACCACAATCGTTCCTGCAACCAACTTCTTTTTCATAAGCTAACTGATTTCTAAATCTAACAATCAAAAATAAACAAGATCTATTACTTAGTCTTGTTTTTTTCAACGGTGCACTGTTCTTTAAAAGCTTTTCACTTGAGAACTGAATCCTGAAACTTACTTTCATCTCAAGTCCCATCACCTTTTCTTGCCCCTTCAACCTTCTCTCTAGCTACATGCGCGCATCACCTATAGACATAATCTGCAAATTCATTCAACTTGGGATTTCCGGAGTCGCGTACTTTCTTTGCCTCTTCCCTGGTCAAATCTCCTGAAATAAAAACTTCATTAACCTTCTTCATTTCATCGAAATTTTCATCCAAATTACTAAAAAAATCACTATTTCCTAAAAACATAAACTTAACTTTCTCCCTACTATCACTCACATACTCCCTTCCTTCTTCAAGAGCATACAAATAGTAATCACCACCAGGCTTGTTCAATAAATAATGCCAGGTTGCAAAACCTCCTGCAGTTACTAAAGCTACTGCAGCAACCCCACCTATAACTGTTTGCGGTTGAATAGTCATATTTCTGAATTAAGATGTCTTGTCCTTAAAGCAAGCAGCATTAAAGGCATCTCAAGTTTTCTTTTCCTCAGTTTTCAGACTATCAATAGAAACAACCTTTAAATCCGTATCAGCAACAGATACACACCAAGCAGAAACTAATGCGTGCGTCTCTTCCCCGTCTTTTTTAAAAGTTGGCTTAGCAGGATTCTCTCCCGGCAAAATTTCCATATTTTTTCAATAATCAGTTTCAAAATTGTCCACAGCAACAATCTTCCCAATCTCTTTCAAGTCCCTTCCAACATATTTCTTATTCTCATTCTGTTTAAGAGCTCAACTCAAATAAGTATCCCTATCAAACACACCTAAAACATATGCAGTAGCAAATGAACCAGCTGTAGCTATAGATGCCACAGAAGCAATTATCATTGGTTTTGACATATCAATTTCTTAAAGATTTTTAGTGATTATAGGAAAACCGAAAAAGTCCGCTATTCATGGGCTTTTTGAAGGTTCTAAAAAATCAAAAAATATAGACTTAAATTTAGGAAATCCAAAAATTAAATATAAGTCAAATAACTATGTAAAGATATATCTGTTAAACAAGTTCTATAGAACACAAAACAAGCCTTGGGTCTAATAAATCTAATCTCAGCCAAAAAGAATAAGAAAGAGTGATTCATCACAAAAAATGAATTCATCAACTACTTTAAATACCCCCGCCAATACTGATTCTTAATAACAGAAGAAATAGAAAACTTCTTTGAATCAGAAGAAAAACAGGAAGAACTATACAACCTAGCTCTACAAGACCAAATGGTATTGCTAAGAGAAATAGTAGAAGCCAAAGACTCAGTATTCGTAGAAAACACCAACAAACTAAATAAATTAAAGGATCAAAAAATAACTGACTTCTACAAGAAATACTTCAAATTACCTACTCTCTCCTTCTACTCACACTCATCTATAGCAAATGACCAAACAGACTACATAGTAAATACACTGTTAGACCCTAAAAGAGAAACAGTATTCTTCTATAAACCAACACTAATATCAGGAAAACTAAAAATCAAACCTACTGCCCTATTCAAATACAAAAACAAAATATACCTAATAGAACACTTCTGATCCTCAAGCCTAAAAAAAGAATCCTTAGGAACATTCATCTTCTACAACCACTTCTTCACTAAACACCTAACTTCTCTAAAAATAGACCAATACCTAATAACCTATCTATCCAGAAAACCCTCTCCAGATAAAGAACTAATAGTAGAAATAGGAAACTCGCTTCCTTATACATCCAAAGTAAGAGCTCCAACAGATCCCTTAGATGAAAAGATAAAGAATATAAATACCCTATTTAACCTAGATATTGAATACCAAGATTCCCTCTATGAACAAATATTCACTAAACAAGAATTTGCATGCATAAACAATGAGCCATGAGATGAAGAAATAGAAGATGATCCAATAACTAAACCAGAAAAAGCAATAGAAAGACTAATTAAATTCAAAGAGCATGAAAACAGAGATATATGCTTCAACACCCTATCAGACAACTTCTTAAGAAATCAAAAGAAAATAGTTTCCCCATCCTCAGCCCACTACAAGTCAATAGTCAAACAAATATTCCCAGAATTCGTTCAAGCTCACAACATCCTACCCTTCGACAAAACACTTATATGTTTAGATAGATACAGTGAAGATCCAGAAAAACAAAAATTCTTTCTAGAGTACACATCCAACTTAAAGTTCATACCTGGCTTCCCTAAAGACCAAGACTACATAGTATTTGAAGCAGCAATAGAAAAATATGAATTCCTAAAAAAGAAACGCATAAAGGTCTACTACGATTTTGAAAGCGTCTCTCTTCCTTTCCCCTACCTAGAAAACACTAAACCCTATATGCAAATAGTGCTTCAACTATCCCTCATAAAAACAATAGATAACGTAGAAGTAAAACCAACAACAAACTTAATAATTGATCCCCTAGAACTATCAATAAATTCATTCAAACAAATAATAGATGCCATATATGTAGATGAACCCAATGTAGCCTACATAGTATACAACCAATCCTTTGAAAATACAAGACTAAAGGAAATGGCTGAACTAATACAAGAAGATGAATATAAACAAAAAGTTATCTCAATAATAGACGGAACTGTTGACTTAGCCAACTGATTTACCTTTGGTAACAATCCTCACATAATCCATAAAAAACTAAAAGGTTTTCACAGTATCAAAAAAGTAAATGCCTTAATTCCTCAGGATATAGCAATAAAAACAGAGATTAAGAACTACTCAGATATCACAAAGTGTCAAAATGGTGTAATGGCTCAATCTCTTCTACTCTCCAGAGCACTAGTAACTGATCCTAAAACAGATGAATACAACTGAAATAAAAATAAAGAATTTATGTACACCTATTGTGAGAATGATGTAAGAAGCATGTTAGCCGTAGAACTATACATAGAAAGATTAATAGAGGAAAATAAATATCCTCTATTTGATCCCAAACAATTTGTAGACAAAAAACTACAATACAAAAGGCTAAAGTTATTACCTTAAATTATTTAAAAATATACAAGTTAGTAGAGATCAAAATAACAATAAAAAAATAATAAATACCCTAAAAAGAACCATAAATAAAAAGCTTTAAAAAAATAAAATTAACGTTCAGGGTTATTTTCTTTGCGCGCCTAAATAAACAATGCTTGACACATGATTAAGTCTTCTAGACTTAGCAGATTTAATATTCGATGACTGTCTATCAAGCGAAGATTTATCTCGCTTTGACACAATCGTTTTTAACAATAAATTAACTGTGAAAGATAGATTTATCGCTCACTTTGACTCAAACTTAAGAGTGCCTGCATATGATTATCAAATTTCAAGAATAAAAATATTAGAAATATTAGAAAGCGACTCATTGGATAATTTGTTTAAAAAGGAAGGCACAAAGTTCAACTTTTCAGCCTTCGATTGTCTATTTAGGAGAATGAATTTTTTTGAAAAATCAAGAAGAGGTCTTTAATAAATGTGGGATGCCCAAATATTAGAAATCAATGCTCCTCTGTTGGTTCTGATGAATCAGGCCATGGTGGTTTATTTGGAGGATTTGCAGTTGCTGCATTTTGCCTAAATAAACAAAATATAAAAGCCCTACAAAAACATGAATGATGCAAGGAAATCAAAGATTCAAAAGAACTAGATCCTGAAAAAATAAGGAATATTTCTTCACAAATTAAAGAACACTTTGAAGAAGGAAAAGATTTCGTTATTGCAAATGTAGATGTTAAGAGTTGTAATGAATTAACAGAGAAACATGGAGGAGATATACGCAAAGCATTAGCAGAAATCCATAGCTTACTTCACTATAAGTTAGAGAACAGTTTTACATTTCACATACTTCCTAACTTCTTTAAAAAGAATAGACAAAACAAATACTTCAATCAGAATGAAGCTCCAGGACAATTCAAAATAGATTACTTCTGTCAAGTAGCAGGAGAAAATCAATTCTGATCAATTGCGCTAGCTTCAATATTAGCTAGTGATAGTTATCTAAATCAGTTAAGAGAAATAAGCAAAGCTTTAAATATAGAGATTTCAAATGAAGTCAGTCATAAAAAGAAAATAAAAGCTAGAGAAGAGATACTAGAAAAATTGAGTCTAATGGGTAAATCTAGAGAATATATTTCAACTACTTTCTGCAAGGCAAACGAATGGAAAAAACATGAGTCAAATCTTAAAAACCATAAAAAACAAAAAGCTATTTAGATCTAATTCTCTTCATCTCTATTTCATAGGGACATAAATCTCTGAATAAAGGTTCAAAAAAATCCAATCTAACTTTCTTCTCATTCTTAATTAAAAATCTATCCTCCAGTATTTCTAAAACAACTATTTTTGCTACTTCTTTCTCAAAAATTGGAACTTTATTTAACTTATCAAAGTGCTCAACAAAACGCTCCTTAATCTGTTCATCACCTTTAAAAAACTTTTTTGGACAAAGTTCGTCAAAAATTATTTTTGCTAACTCTTCCTCTGAAACTCTAGTAATTTTCATAAGTACTCCCCCAATACTTATTCTTCCCCTAATTATAAATTCGAACAACTAATAAGACAACACACATCAATTCTTAACATCTCTTTCATAAACGCCTGCATTAACAGAGCTAGTATAGGTATTCAACATCTCCTTGCAAAATCTAAAAAATGTATCTTTATTCCTATATCTAGACAATTCCAACCTCTTTATCTTAGGAGCAGTATTCAGATCATGATCATACTGTTTTCACAAAACATCCCATATCTTGTCATCATCACTAGGAACAAAATACCCAGTATTTATTAACTTCTCCTTTATAGTAGAGTGCTTAGTCCTAAGTTGAACTCCTGTTGCTATTCCACCAACAGTAGCAACAAAAAGTAGACCATACACAAGTCCTGAAATGTTATTTAAATGCACGCGAAAGAGTTTTGCCTGCTTTTAAATAAAGAACTGAATAAATAGACTATCTATTTAAGAATTAACCAATTTTTTAAGATGCTCTAATTCTCTAAAGTAAAAGTATTTGAAAACAAGAACTGCTCCTCCTGTTACTCACCAAAGAACTCCATGTAGTATTTGCATAAATAAAGCTACCAATAATCCCACAAGTATAAAAGTAAGATATTTTCTCATCTTATTCAGAATATTAGATTCCTTAAAACTACATGTTCTATTTAAAGATCTAATAGCTTCTCCATGAACTGTATAGCTAAGTCAGAAATCAAAACAAGTAATAATCAAATTAACACATAGTCAAACTACAGCAAAAGATAGAACTCTATCACTAGTCCCATTTCGGAAATACTTAGTAAGTGTTAAATACTCTCACAACCAAGTAGCAGATATAGGTTTCATAGCTGCAGCAATTATTGCTGTGAATGCAAAGAATGCAGTTTGAATGATCACAAGTATCACTCACAACCTAATAAGAGCACTGCTCTTAAATATCAACTTATCTACAACCATGATTACTACTCCAAATAAAGAATACCACATAAATTAAATAGTAAACTAACCACCTATTCTTTTAAATACCAATCTAACTAGCGCCATATTAACTTATAAAACAGACTAGAAACTTTATATAACAAAATTATTAACTCAACTTGCTTAATAAATTAACCACAATATTCAAATACCACAAAAACACATTACTAACTTTTGAAAAACAATCAAAACTTTTAACAAAAAAACTAAAGATTCAGATATTTGTAACTAACCAATAAGAAATAACTCACTTAAAAGATCCAATAATCAATGAAATTATCTGGATTAATTAATTTATTAATACTAATAGCCAGCTTCTCTTCCTTATCAGCAACAATACTATTAACAGGAACAAATAAGACTTCTCAAAAAATAACAAGACATAACTATCAATTTCAACATTAGACCAATAGTAAAAGAACCTGAACCGATTCCTAAAAGTAATGGAAAAGGAGGTAAGGGTGCTGCTGCAGGGAATGATGTTGAAATAGGCGGTAATGGAGGACAAAAGAGTAAAGAAGGAACACCTGGCGGAGGAAATGGAACTGCAGAAACTCCTCCTTCTACTGGAGGACAATCTGACGACAAAACAGAAAAACAAGATACTCAAAAACAATCAACAGGAGAAGAAGGCGGTTCTGCTGAAGAAAAAACAAAAGAGCCAGAAATTGTTGAACCTCCTAAAGAAAATGAAGCGCAATCTCCAGAACCAGAAAGTCCACAAGAAACTACTGATCAAACAGAAAATGCAAACAATCAAGCATCATCGACTTCAGGATCTGCCTCAAAAACAGAAGAAGATAAATGTGAAGACTTAAAAAACTTAATAACTGAATTAACAAACAGTTCAACTGGCTTTGTTGATCTCCAACATCTAGATAAAAACTTAAATGTAGCGAACGTATGTTTGCAAAAAATAAAGGAACAATAAACTAAATTTATATTAAAAAATAATTAACTACACAGCAGTTAAATGAAAATATCTTGATTTTTAAAGTTAGCAGCATCTATCACAGCTTCTTCTGTTCTTGCTACAACTGTATTACTGACTAATGCCAATAAAAGCGCTTCCAAATTATTAGACATAAGTGTTGAATTTATTAACAGACCAGATATAGAAGAACTTGAAATTATTCCATTTAATGTCAATGGAAAAGGAAAAAGATCTGGATCGGAAGGACAA
This sequence comes from Candidatus Mycoplasma haematohominis, assembly GCF_902712995.1. Taxonomy (GTDB): domain Bacteria; phylum Bacillota_I; class Bacilli_A; order Mycoplasmatales; family Mycoplasmoidaceae; genus Eperythrozoon_B; species Eperythrozoon_B haematohominis. The sequence goes on along the minus strand of NZ_CACTIB010000021.1, from coordinate 59,641 downwards.
GCAGATAAATCAAGTAATAAATCTGAAGATGATACTTCAAGTACTCAAATAGATATTGCTGAAGACGACGCGCTTGAATCAGAAAACGATTCTTCTGAAACAGAAACAACCCAATTAGAAGAATCATCAAGTGACGATCAGACAAGCGCAAGTAATGATGAAGACTCTTTTGCCTCATCGGAGGAAAATGAATCAGAAACAGAAGAATTTACTGAAGAAGAAGATGATAATGAAAATAGCTCTGTAGAAAATACAGTCGACGAAATACTAACTCCTCAAAGCAGCAATGAATCATCAAACGCTCCACAAGAAAATAATTCAATGACTAGCAGCTCCGAAGAAAATGAAAATGTTTGCGATGATATAGATTATGTGATAAAGGCGCTAAGCAGTAACTTAGAGGTAGATACAGACAGTTTTAAAAATGTACATCAAATAAATAAACAAGTAGAAACACTAAAACACTGTATGGAAAAAATGGAAAACTCAGAAGACACATCAAGTTAAAAAATAACTGGGTTTCCCATGAAGGCATCCCAGTTATTAAAGCTTCTAAGTGGCGCTACCGTACCTGCATCAGCAACAACCACTGTTTTATTAACCAATAAAAACAAAGTTCTAAATAGGCAATCAGAAATAGATATTTCTTTTCTGCCAAGACCTAAAGCAAACGAAAAAGAACTTGTGCCTCATAGTGAAGGAACAGGAGGAACTGGTCTTGCAGCTGGCAAAGGTAGTCCTATGCCAAATGGCGGAAGTCAATCAGATAAATCATCTGGTGTTACTGATTCACCTACTGAAAATACTGATACATCTAAAAAACCAGAAAGTCCTGAACAAAAGGAAAATGAAGGAGACGGTGGCAAAAGTCAAGGTTCAGAACCTTCACAAGAAACAGAAAAAAATCCAGAAAGCTCTCCTCCTGAAGAAGAAAAATCACCTCCTGAAACTAAAGAAACAGAATCTGAAACAAAAAAAGAAAAACCAGAAGATAATAATTCTCCATCAACTGACTCTTCTCCAAATAAAGGAGAGAGCATAGATCCCTGCGAAAAATTAAATGAATTATTCGTGACCGTTGGTAACTTATCTAATGAGGGAACTATTTTTTCTAATATTCCAACCCTTCACAACAATATAGGAACTATCAAAAAATGTATTGAGGAGAAATAATCAAAAAAAGTTACTAAAAGAAATTAACTACCATGTGAAAATACTTAGGAAAACTACTATTAGGCGTTTTAGGTATAGGTAGTCCTTTTGTGACTACTATGTACCTTACAAACGCGCCTAAAACGCCTAATCCTTTTGATGAAACCCTAAAAATACTAGAAATGGTGGAAATTGAAGAAGAAGACAAGATTTTTGAAGAGGAAAAAATTATTACAAAGCCTTCTGAAGGTTTAGGGGGGGGGCATGGAACAGGCGAAGTCCTTGGTGATCCTGGAACATCTAACCAATCAGGTTCATCTTCTCCATCAACAGGGCAAAAAGCTTCTGAAGAAAAAAACGCAGGACCTCAAACAGAAGATAATTCAGGTACTGCAACAAGCACAGAAGGCGATAGAAAAGAAAATCAAGATTCTACTAGTACATCTGATGAAAAATCAAAAGAATCAACTTTTGATAGTGAAGAACAAGCAAAAAAACTTGATCCAGCAGATTCATCAAGTCAACCAGAAGACGCTCAACAAAATCAACAAATAACAGAAGGAGAGCCTGGTAAATCTACAACTGACCCAACACCTGGATGCGATCCAGATCCTTGTTTAAACATAACACTATTGATAGGAGCAATAATTATTCAAGGAGGTGAATTTGGCGACATAATGAAACTAATTAAAGATACAGGCATCCTTCAACAATGTATTGAAAAAAGCACAGCTTCAGAAGCAAAGGGTTAAATAAATATCAACGATTAAAAAAACAAAAAATAAATAAGTATTCTTACTAAACTTTCAAGATATTTTCAGAGAACCAAAAAAAGAAACTAAAGAACAATAAGTTATTTAACAAAACAATACAGAAAACATGTTTGGTTACATAGGAAAACTACTTCTAAGCGTTTTAGGAGTTGGTAGTCCTTTTATAGCTACTATGTACCTTACAAACAAACATAAAACTCCTACTCCTTTTCTAGAAAACTTGGAAATACTAGAAATGACAGAAATTGACGAACAAGACAAACTTATTGAAGAAGCAGTGGCTCAAATAAAAGTTAAAAAAGGCCATTCCGGAGGAGGTGAGGCGAGTGATAGTGGCGGCCTAGGAAGTACTGCCAATTCTGTAGGATCTGGAGCAAAAGCTACAGGAGAAAGTGGCGATATTAAGGGGGGGGGATGGAAATCCTGGTTCTCCTCCGGCGACTAGTCAAGAACCTGATGCTGCCCCTCAACCAAAAGCAAAACAAAGTCCAGAAGCACCTGGCGATTCCCAAGAAGAAGGAAAATCTAATCCAGAGCAGGAAAGTCAAAATTCTGTGGCAGAACAAACCGATTCACAAGCTGCATCGCATCAAACTCAATCTAGTTCTGCATCAGAATCTAATGCAAAAGATCCATGTGAAGATATGACAGGTCTAATAAACACAATAAACAAACAAAACAGCGACTTTTCCAACATAGCGCAGCTAATTAGGAATGCAAGTACTCTTAAACAATGTATTGAAAAACAAGGAGAGGCGCAAGCACAAAGTTAAATCGACAACAAATAAATGTTTTTTAAAACTTGTAGTAAGAACTAACAATTCCTCCTATACATAAACAAGATATGAAGATATGTCTTAGAAATAACGAAACTATAAATTCAAAGTCTCAATACAAAAATGCAAGAATCTGAAGATTAATTTTCTGATAAAAGCTTAGGACTTTCTAGTACTCATCCATATAAATAAAGAAGAAGAAAACTATTAATAAATCGTCATAAGAATATGTTTCGTTATATAAGCAAACTACTAATAAGTGTTCTAGGTGTTGGTAGCCCTTTCATTGCTACCATGTACCTTACAAACAAACATAAAACACCTAATCCTTTTATAGAAAGTTTAGAAATAGTAGAAATGACAGAACTTGTTGAAGAAGACAAGCTTATGGATGAGGGAGGGATAATTAGAATGTCAACAAGTTCTTCTGGAAACAGTGGCGGAGGGGGAGGAACAGGTCATAGTGATCCAGGAAGTGCTACTTCAGGCATTCAAGATAAGGGGGGGGGAAGTGATGGAGATTCTGATACGCCACCGAAAAATCAGGAAGCAACAAATCAAGCAACTGATCTTGAAAGCGCATCAGGAGAAAAAGATTTGGCGCCTCCTAGTGAACCTACTGAAGATAAAAGTAGTAAAACAGATCCTAAAGATCAAGGCGATGAACAAAAAGCTCAAGAAGCATCTCCCCCTGAACCACAAGCAGAAGGAGAACCATCTTCTACAGGTCAACAATCTGGCTCTCCAGGAGCAACTGATGTAGATCCTTGCAAGGATATTCAAAAAATAGTAGAGAAGATAAACGAACAAGAAGTCGAATTTTCTGGATTAATGGAACTAAGTAGAAATATGAACACTCTTAATCAATGTATAAAACAAAAAGAAAGCGAAAGTCTTAAAAATTAAATCATCAACAGCGATTAAAAATTAAAAAAAATATAAATAGGAGATAATCAAAGAATAAATTAGAAAATTTCTACTGAGGTTTCAAATACTTTGACTAACAGAGAATAAATAAGTTCATTTGCAAAACTTCTAAGAAAAATAACAAAAGAAAGATTAATCAATTCACTCTATATAAGAATTCATGATCAAACAAATATCTAAGCTACTTCTATGCCTTATAGGAATCAGTAGTCCATTTATTGCTACTGTTTACTTAACTAATACTCCTAAAGAACCTAATCCTTTTAAAGAAACACTAACACTGAAAGAAATAGTAAAAGTTCCAGAAGAGGACAAAGTATTTATAAGCGATGGAAAAGGAAACGGGGATGGAGCAGCTGTTGTAGGAGGTGATGGAGGGAAAAGTAGTGGTGAAGCAGGAGGTGGAGGAGATGCAGGAACAGGAAGTAATCCATCTGATACTGCCGATGGCAAAGGAGAACAAGCTGATGAATCAACTACTACGAAAGGAGATAAAGAAAAAGATAAAAATGACGCTGAAGATAAAGGAAAAGAACAAGAATCAGAAAAACAAGCTGAAACGACTGAAGAAACAGCAAAAACAACAGAAGACTCAAGCGCCACTGGTCCAGAACAACCTCCACAAGAACAGAGTCAAACGCCAGCAGAAGGTCAATCATCTCCTTCAGGATCTACTACTTCAAGAGAAGGTTCTGATCCTTGCGCAGACATACAAAACCTAATAGCAAAACTAACTAGCAGCCCTTCACAAAATGTAAGTAATTTTTCTGAATTTTTAAGAATAGATAGAAATGTAAATACCCTAAGCAGTTGCATTTCAAAATTACCAGAAGATAAAAGCTCATAAGCATGCAGATTTCCTGATGAAAAAATCAACATTACTTAAGTATTTAGCTTGTTGTTCTGTTCCTGGAGCAGCAGCAACTAGCATGATGTTGACTAACACAAACAAAACACTAAATAAAGAAATAGAAATAGATATTGCTTTTCTTCCTAGACCTAAAGTTAATGAAGAAGAACATGCGCCCTTAAGTAATGGAAATGGAGAAGCAGGAAGTGCTGCTGGTGTTGACAGCTCTTCATCGGGCGGTTCTGGCGGAAGTCAAGATGGAGAACAAAGTAGCAATTCTTCAACTGATTCTGTTCCTACAGATGATTCAGCATCTCAAACTGGGGATACAGATAAACAAGAAAAATCAACAAAAGAAAATGCAGAAAGTAAAGAACAAGAAACAGTAGAAGCTAAAGATAAATCAGATGAAGAAGGTGGTAAAGACTCACAAGAAAATCAAAAAGATTCACCACAAACTCCACCAGAACAAGCTCCTTCAACTCCAGAAACAGGAGAAGAAGGAAAAAACACGGGAACTATGAATTCATCATCACAATCTGGAGGAACAGGAAATTCAGAAAATCCATGCGAAAATATAGCTTTACTAATAGAATCTTTGACTCAACTTTCTGATAAAAACCTAGGTTTTTCTAATGCTTTTCAGACAACTAGAAAAGTAGAAATACTTAAGAAATGTATTGATGAAGTTCCAGAAGAAGATAAAGCAAACTAAATTTACTAATAGAAAAGAACAAGAAATATGTTTGGCTATATAAGTAAATTACTTTTAAGTGTGTTAGGGGTTGGCAGCCCTTTCATTGCTACCATGTACCTTACAAACAAGCATAAAACACCTACTCCTTTTCTAGAAAGCTTAGAAATAATAGCAATGACAGAACTTGATGAACAAGACAAACTTATTGAAGAAGCAGTTGAATTTAAAAGACCAAATGCTGGAGAAGGAAGTGGCGACGGAAATGGAGAAAGTGGCGCAGATGGTTCCGGAACTCCAGCATCAAGTACAGAAGGCGATAAGGGGGGGGAAGCAAATGGAACTTCTCCGGAACCTTCAGCAGAAAAAGAACAAAAATCTAAAGATCAAGACAGCACATCAGGTGAAAAAGATCTTGCGCCTCCTAGCGAGCCTTCCGAAACTCCTAGTCAACTTCCAGAAACAAAATCTCAAGAAGCGCCACAATCTGACACTACAGAATCATCTCAACCCCAATCAGGAAGCAATTCATCTGGCGGCAGACCAACAGAAGATGTCTGTGTTATGGAAAAATTATTTGACGATATGATCAAACAATCCGCGCAGAATCTACAACTATCAAATACCCTGACTCTAATTAGAAAAATAGAAATATTTAATAAATGTATGTCTGAATTGGAAACAGGAGAATCAGCAGGTCAACCAGGATCCTAAAGAAACTATAAGTTTCCTGATCTACTTACTTCAGTTGTTCTAACTTCTTTATGAGTCTCAGTAATAGTTGCACTTGCTCCTCTTTCTCCTCTCTTATTTATTATTCCTCTTGCCCTATCCATTCTTTCATCAAACTCTCTTCTTAATTCACCATCATCACTTAATCCAGGTTCTATAGGCTTTTCAAAATCTTTAATTGAAGCATCAATTCCATATTTAAATAAATATATAAACCCAGCAATTGCAACTACACCAACTGCTGTTCCTCCTGCTAAATAGCCAGCACCTAAGCCAAACATAAATTAGATACTAAATAATAGATAAAGATTCTTTCCTAATACTGTCATTTCCAAATAAATTATCTTCTTTCATAGATTCAATATAAGTAAAAACCAATAAAATCCCGTAGATTTCTGTAACACAATCTACTCATGCTAAAGAATCTAGCTAAATTATTTCTAACAGTACTGGGAATTGGCAGTCCCTTCATGGCAACAGTATATCTAACTAACACTCCTAAAACTCATATGCCATTTATTGAAGTATTGAATTTAGAAGAAATGCCTGAACTGCATGAAGAAGACAAGCTTATTGAAGAGGAAGTCAAAATAAAAATGAAGCCATCTGAAGGAGGATCCTCAGGTGGCGGAGGAAGCAGTGGTAGTTCTGGAAAAGGAAGAGGCTCTAATGTACCTAGTTCTCAGTCTTCAACAACTTCAGAAGGCGACAATAAGGGGGGGGTTAGTCCAGAAGGATCAAGTCCCCTTCCTGCTGAAGAAAAAAAAGCAGAACAAGAGACAGAAACTGCTCCATCTCCTAAAGAACCTTCAACAGAAGCTCCTGAATCGTCAAAACAAGATGAAGGACAAACCTCGCCACCTGAAAATTCACAACAAAACACTCAACAAGATGGTAAAGGGGAAAACCAAGGTTCTCCTGCCTCAGGCTCACCAGGAGAAATGACTGAAGAACAAATAGAAGAATTAATTAGACAACTAATGGCAAGCGTACAAGAAAGAGCGAATGATTTAATAGCTCAAAAAGATAATTTTGCAGCTACATTCCAATTTATTCAAAGCACATCAAAACTAAAACAAACTATTGATTCTTTAAAAGAGAAAGATCAAGGATCTAGTCCCTCATAGTGTCTCACTTATTAGTTGCCCCTTTTGCTTCCTCTGCTACATTCAGCCTACCGCTTAAAGCAGGATTATCAATAGGACTATTAGGTGTATCAGCTATCACAGCTGGAGTATCTACCTGACAAAATCAAAATGTTTCTATAGATGAAGAAGTAAAAAATGTATTTAAAGATACAATTCCTAAATTTTTAAAAGAGAACCTATGAGATGGAAGCGAATCTATATTTAAAGAATATGGAAACTGAAAGGATGTAATAGGAAATGATGTTCTTAATACTGAAAACCCACTACTAACAAAAGTAACCTCATGAGGAGGTGCAATTAAAGGGGGGGTTGTCTCTACAGAACAAATCAAATCCACTGCTTCAATAGCAGAAGAAGCTAACTATTATCTATTTGAATTAGGAACAATTGTTGGAAAAGTAATAGAGTTTGTTCCAACAATCTTGATAGATTCAATAACAGAAACAGCATTAAATGACGGAAAAAATGGAGAGAATGCTTCTATAGGAATCCAAAAAATACAATCAATAATTGAAGATAAAGGATTTAATGATTGTATTGACGGACTAAGAAGTGTATTTAAAGTTCTTTCAGGCACCATAGAAAAAATAACTAGCTCTCAAGCTAATGAAGTTCTTAATATGTTTAGAAATAAGGCAAAGAACGAAATTCCAGAATATTTAAAAACTATAAAAGAAAATACGGATGAAGTCCAAAAAGATACCGAAAAATATAAAGACAAAACAGATGAGCTATTGACTGAACTTTTTATAGGTCAAAAGGCTTTACAAGCATTTCAAAGTGTATTGAGCAGTTTAATATCTCAACTAGAAAGACGCAAAACAAATGGAATAAAAGGAGTTAGTGGGGATCAAGTAACAGCTTTATCTGAAACACTTACAAACTTAAAAACAAAATTCTCAAAAAAATAAACTTTTTACAAGTAAAATATTTAGCCCTCTAACCAGAAAGTTGTGCCTCAATTACTTTTAATCCCATTTCATATATCTGCATTTAGCTTTCCCCTAAAAGCAGGTCTATCAATAGGATTATTAGGTGTTTCTGCTGTTACAGCAGGGGTATCTACCTGGCAAAACAAAATGGTAGCATCAGATAGCAAACTAACTGAAGCTTTAAAACCATTTACATCAGTATTTACAGAAACAATACCCAAATTCTTTAAAGAAGAAATAGGAAAAGGAGGAAACTCTATATTTAAAGCTTACGGTTCATGAGAACAAGAACTAAGTCAAGAAGTCTTATCAACCAGCAATCCGTTACTAACAACACTAAATACATGAAGTAATTCTGTTAAAGGGGGGGTTGAAAACTTTAAGAATGGCTTATCAAAGAATCTTTCATTAATCGAAACTATTAACTATTACGTGTTTGAATTGGGAAGTATAGTCCAGAAGTTACTTCCCTATATAAATGAAATACTTATTGACTCAATAAAAGAAACTGCAAGTCCAGACAGTGATTCTTTATTAGGAGTCCAAAAAATAGAGGGTATAGTTTCTGACAGTAATTCTTCAAGTCTTTGAAGTTCTATAAAAGAGATGTTCTTATCTCTCCAAGACACAATCAGTAATTTCACCAATAAACAAATAGGAGAGATCATTGAATACCTAAGATCAGTTAAGAAGAGTGAAATATCTAAATTTGTAGAAGAGACTAAAAAGAATGCAGAGAAGATAAAAAACGATGCTAGTAGTTATGAAGGAGATCCAGAGAAAATACTTACAGATCTATTAATAGGTGAAGAGGGAATGAAACAAGCAAAAGAAGGTATTGAAAAATTAATTGGAGCTTTAGATAAAAAACAAACCGCGGTAAAGAAACTTTTGGGAGCTAAATCAGATATGTTCGATACTTTGAAAACAAGCCTTAACAACTTAAAAGACAAGTTTGAAGCAAAGCCTTAAATTTTTTAACCGCCCGAAGAAGTTGCAACAGTTCAAGTAATTCCTTCATCATTCCCAGATATTGTGCAGTATTTAGCTATGTTTTGCTTGTATTTAACTTTATTGGTGCCTGAATCAGTTGAAGTAAATGCAGTAGACACACCTAATTTATAGGCAGCGTCGCAAACGTTGTTAATTGCCTTGTTATCACTTACTTCGGTACTATAAGTTTTCAAATTATCAAATTCAGTACTCTTCTCAGTCTCTTTGCTTCAATCTTTAAACCTTTCTTCCCATCATTTTTTATTTTCAGGCATATTGGCTAAAAACAATGCTTTATTATTTCCAATATCTCCCAACTTGCCCTCATACGCACTAGATTTCTCTGAAGAGCCATCCAAGAAATTCTTTAAAGAATATGGAGCATTCAAATAATTAAAAACACCAAATCCCGCTCCTGTTGCTCCAATTCCTACTGCTGCAACAGCAGCACCTACTTTAAGTGGGTCCATAATTAACTTTCTGTTCCTTTTAGAGAACAAAACTTAAATAAATCCTTTTTGAAGTTTGTATCATTTTCTTTTTTCGTAGTTTCATAAGCTAACTTGCATGTGTCTTTTAAATTTCCCTTTTTGGTGTCTCACAAATTCTTAAACACATTTTCCTCAGTTGTCTGACTTCCTGATCTTCCTCCGCTTCCCTTAAAAAACAATCTTTGTTGTTCTTTTCAGAAAGAATCATTACTTACATCATTTATAGCCGCTAACTTACCCTTATTCTCTGCTCCGTAAGTTCCTGAGTTGTATGATTCAGTTGAACCTGCATCAGGAATATCAGTTGGCTTCTTATTTACAGCAGTACAGTATCTTCAAACATTTGCTTCTAAATACTCATTCTTTCCGTCACCGCCAGCGGAAATTTCTTGCTTAATTTTTCCTCCGCTTGCATTTTCTGCATAAGATGATTTACAAATTCCTTTAATCTCAAATCCACTTTTTAAGCTTTCAAATTTAGCAATCGGTTTTATAGGACTGCTTAAAGATACATCTAATTGATATCTTTCCTTATAAACTCAATCTCATCATGGATCATTTGAGTTGTCGTCAGCATTTACAAAATAATCTGGATAATTGGAAACATACTTTCCGTCACTTGGATCTGGCTTCTGTCTAGCTGAATAATCCGGCATAACATTGTTGAACAGAGTACTTACTCCGTAACCTGTTCCAACAGCTAATGCAACAACTCCACTAGCTACAGCTGCTTTAGTTGGATCCATTTACTTAAGCGTCATCAGAGACAGAAGTTTTCCAAGTAATATCTATCTCATTAGAAGAAACAGTACAATATTTAGCTATGTTTTTCTTGTATCTAACTTTATTGCCATTTGAATCATCCCCATTAAATTCTGAAGATGCTTTTTTATAGGCTTCATCGCACACTTTATTTATAGCTTTACTGCTATCGCCTTCCGCAACACCATAATCAGTTAAATCTGTAAATTCAGTACTTTTAATAGTCTCATGTTTAAACTCCTCAAACTTCTTCTTCCATCATCATTCATTTTTAGGTGTGTTAGCTACAAACAAATTCTGATTCTCTACTATTCCTCCTAACTTATTTTCATAATTAGTTTTTAATGCTTGTCCATCAACGGAATTCAAAAAACTATAAAGACTATAGGGAGTGTTCAAATAGTTAAAAACACCAAACCCTGCACCTGTTGCGCCAACTCCTACTGCTGCAACAGCAGCGCCTACTTTAATTGGATCCATTAATTAACTACCTTCCCCTTTTAAAGAACAGAACTTAAACACCTCTACAGAAGGTGCCGTATTATCTCTGCTAATATTCTTTGAGTAAGCTTCCTTACAAGTATTTTTTACAGTGTCTACATATGGATTAAATCCTTTCTTATTTTTGAACTTCCCGTAAAGCGCCTTAAATATTGAAGTATCTGTCGTTAAATCAGACTCAATAGAAGTTGCTCCTTTTCTTTTGCTTCTACCAAAGAATTCATCATTTTTTAAATTTCAAAAATACGAATTATCTCCGTGTTCTACATCCAATAAATTAGAAGCCTTCACATTTCCGTAAGTGCCAGTCGTACTGTAATCTGAAATTCTGTTCGCCTCTGAAATAGTCTTAGGTTTTTTCTCCAAAACAGAACAATACGTTCACACATCTGCTTCTAAATATTTATTTACATCTGTCGAAGCATCGGTTGTTTCAACATTAGCTATCACTTCTTCATAAAATTCACCACAAACCTTCTTGATGGATTTCTCTTCGGCATCTCCGCTTTCAAGACCAGCAAACTTCCCAGTTATTGGAGCCTTGCCAGAATACCTATTCTTGTGAACTCATTTTCACCAATCATTATTTTCTACTTTAGAGCGATCAACAAAATAATCTTTGTAACCTGAAACATACTTTTCAGTAGCTGGCGCTGCTAAAGAAAAATACTCAGGCATATCGTTGTTAAATAAAGTGCTTACTCCATAACCTGTTCCAACAGCTAATACAACAATTCCACTAGCTACAGCTGCTTTAGTTGGATTCATTATCTAAGAAGGTTGACTAACCATAGTGTCTGTTTTGTCTTTTCCCTCTACAGAACAAAACTCTCAGAACTCTTTTCACTTTGGTTTATCTTCATCAGAAATATTGCTTATAGGTGTATCTTCCCCATACCTAGCTTTACATTTTTCTTTTACTTTCTCAGTTGCATTTTTAGCTTTTGCTTCTAAATCATCTCGAGCTGCTTTTTCTTTTTTTAATTCCTTCTTGTAAGCTTCAAATTCAGTTTTTGCATCTTTGAAAAAACCATCAGTTTTTATCTGCAACTCTTCATGTCTAGAAGCTAAACTATGTACTCTTTCAGATCAGAAAGACGCATTAACACCCTCATCAACTGAAGCTAATAAAGAAGCAAATTTTCCACCAACTTTTGTTTTATTTTCATCCCCAGAATAACTACTATTTCCCTCTAGAGTAACTACTCTTCCATCCAAGATAAACTTAAGACCTAAACCTCCACCGACTGCAGCTACAACTACACCAGAAGCTACTCCTACTTTAAGTGGATCCATAAACTACCTTACTACCCCCAAAAATCTTCTATTTTTCTAAAAGAATTTTGTTCTTTGTACAGACATTATAAGAAACCCTGTTTATGGCTCTTAAACTCTACCAAAACACAAGATCTCTACTTGCAAGAGATCTATTTATTTAACCTGCTGCTGGAGCTGTTGTTGGCCAAGTGATGTCTGTATCTTTAGAAGAATCTTAGCAATACTTAGCTATATCTTTTTTGTATGTTGTCTTATTATTTGTAGTAGTTGTTTCCGTAGTAAAACCTGAACTGTCTTTTTTATAAGCAGCATCACATAATTTATTTATTGCATTTGTATTATTAGCCGTTTGCGAATCATAATCGGTCGCATTTTTAAACTCATCGCTCTTATCTTCTTCATTTTTCAATTTCTGATATTTTGCTTTTCATCATCACTCATTCTTCTTAGTATCAGCAACAAATAAATGTTGATTCTTTTCTATCCCTCCTAACTTATCTTTATAGCTTTCTTTTAAATCTTTACCATCATTAGAATTCAAAAAACTATAAAGACTATAAGGAGTGTTCAGATAACTAGAAATACCAAATCCTGCTCCAGTAGCTCCAACTGCTACCGCAGCCGTTGCAGCTCCCACTTTAAGTGGATCCATAATTTATTATTCTTTTCCTTTTAAAGAACAGAACTTAAACAAATCTTCCTTATGTACTTTTTTATCCGCGCCAGTTGCGTTTTCTAACTCTTTATAAGCCAACCTACAAGTCTCTTTTAAACTTCCTTTTTTGGCATTTCATAAATCTTTGAAAAAGGTGCCAGATGTTCCCTTTGCATGCGCTCCAGACCTATTGCTCTTTTTTTCTGTCTTAAAAAACAATCTTTGTTGTTCTTGCCAGAAAGAATCATTACTTGCGTCATTTACAGCTACTAATTTACCTTTATTTGTAGCTCCATAAGTTCCATTATCATATTTTTCTGATTCTCCTTCTGAAGGAATATTAGTTGGCTTCTTATTTACAGCAGTACAATATCTTCAAATATCAGCTTCTGAATATTTAGAATTTTCCGCAGTATCCGAAGTATTTATTTCATTATTCGTTTTTTCATAAACATCTCCACATTTAACTTTTATAGAATTATTTCCTTCTGAACCACTTGTAACTCCTTCAAACATTTTTCCGGGAGAAGTCTGTCCCTTTGAAGAATATCTTTCCTTATAAACTCAATCTCATCAAGGATCATTATTTTCTGCACTTACAAAATAATCAAAATATGAATCCACATATTTATCCTTTTCAGTAGTCTCGCTTATAGAAGAATAATCAGGCATCCCTTTATTAAATAAAGTACTTATTCCATAACCTCCACTTGCTATTGCCAAAACCGCTCCTCCTCCAGCAGCTAATTTAGGAAGTGACATTATCTATTGAGTTTTTAAGTTGTCTGGTATTTTTCTATCAACAGAACAGAATTTCCAGACCTCAGCTCATTTAGATTTATCATTTTCTTCTGAATTAGTTTCATCAGAATATTTTGCTTTGCAATCATCTTTAAGAGCTTTTACCGCTTCATTTAATTTATTAACTTCCGTCTTCGCGCTTTTATATGCCTCAAGTTTAGATTTGAAATCTGTTTTAAAGAATCCATCTTCTGCTATAGTCAAACCACTCTCATTAGACAACTCTTCCACCCTCTTTTCTCAGAAAGGTTTATTCCTATCTGCCTCTACAGAAATTAATTTATCTGCATGTTTAAAACCATATTTATTGTTATTGGCACCAGAGTAATCATCCTCTCCCTTTAAAGTAGTAGGAACTCCTTCAGCTCCTAATACAACTGATCCTGCCTCTCCAGATAAAGTACAATATGCCTCAACATTTTTCTTATATTTATTTTTGTCATCGGAAGAAGAATCATCAGAAAACAAAGAAACATGTTTTTTATAAGCTGCATCACATAACTTATTAATGGCTTTTTGATCAGAAGAACTATAAGTAACTACATTACTAAATTCAGTGCTTTTCTCTACACTCTTCTGACTTAAATCATCAAATCTTTTCTTTCATCAATTTTCATTCTCGGGCATATCTGCAACAAAAACATGTTTATTCGCTTCTATGCCTCCTAACTTATTTTCATATTCTCGCTTTTTGCTTTGATCGCTAGTAGAAGACAAAAAATTAGCAAGTGTATAAGGTCTTCTCAAATATTCTGAAACACCATAACCTGTTCCAGCTACCCCAACAACAACTGCTGCAGCTCCGGCTGCTTTTGCTACTGACATCTCTCTAAGTTATTGAACAGAATTTAATAACATCTCCCTCTGGATAATTAGTTGCATCAGTTGAAGAGGATTTGTCATAAGCTACTTCGCAAATCTCCTTAATGTGTCTTCTATTACTATCTCTATTGTTATATGCATCTTTGAATTTTCCGTTAGACGCATCTTTTCCTTTCTTATCTCCTTTATCACTATAGAATTCCTCATTTCTTTTATTTCAAAAAACATCATTATTTGAATCTTTAACGGATATTAATCCTGCCTTCTTAGTAGTTCCATAAACACCATTTCCATAACTATCCCCATTTTTCTCAACTGTTGTTATTTTGGTTGCAAAGAAAGAACAGTATTTTCACAAGTTGTTTCAAAGCTTTTTCTTATTTTCATCTGAATTATTGCTCACATCGGTTTTTGTCTTTTTATAAACACCTTCACACACCTGATTCAAAGGTTTAGGTTTGCCGTCTTCTACTGCAGTTAATGAAAAAGCAGAACCTACCTTTAATTTATCCTGAAATTCTGTACTTAAAGCATTATCTTTGTTCTTATTCTCCAAATCATAAAGTCATCTCTTATAAGATCAAGTCCATCATTTTTCATTATCTTCTTTATCTTTATTGGAAGCATCTGCAGGATTAATATTTCCCTTTTTGCCATAGGGAGCTATCAGATAATTACCATATGCTTTTCCTACTGTGTTTTCTCCTTCTGTAATTGGCGCCCCTTCAGACAAAACAACATAACTAGGCATAGAATCATCAAGAAGCCTACTTAAACCATATCCTCCACTAGCCGCCAATACTGCTCCACCTCCTACAACAGCTGCTCCTTTAAGTGGTGTCATTATTTAAATTTGAAGAAGTGACTTATAAATATGTTTAAGTTTTTCAACCGATCTATTCTTAAGTTTGTAACACTTTTATTCCATACAAAAGACTTAGTTGTTGCTTTTTCCTTAAAAACAAGAGACTTGTCTGTAAATTAATGGTCGGTTTAACGTGTCAGATGAGATAATAAATAGATACAAATAAGCTAATAATAGTTATTAGTAAATTATCTCTAAAGTTTTTTACGTATTAAATGATTACTAAATTAACTTCTCATTAATCTGTTTATTAGAAAACATATATAAGTTATCAATTTGTTAATAATTAAATTTTGCGAACTGCTAACACCCTGCTTATATATTATGTTCCTCCTTATCTAATTCTTGTTTTAATCATGTATCTCTATCAGGTTTATATTTTTCTACTTGAGCATTAAGGCAATCTTTTTCTCTAAAAAAACCTAATTGAGACATCTTTTGATAAGTGTCACAATATTGTAGAAATTCTTGTGGCCATTCATGTTCTCGAAGATAAGTGTATCTTCTATTCAATGCGCTTTTTCTTTCTATTCTTTTTAACGCGATTGCCTCTTTATCTTCTTTAGTTCCTTGGTAAACGCCTATCGCTACTGCCCCTATTGCCAAAACAGCAATTCCTGCTATCGAAAGATTGGTCACTACAAACTAGTAAACTCTTCTTAACTCTTTTAGAATCAGGTTGTTTGTTCCTCTTTCATTTTACTGTCTCAAAACACACCAGATAAAAATCATAGAAACTCCTTACTTAGCCTGCAAAAACTTCTGCTTTGATTGAACCCAATCTACTCAATTTGTAAAACTTCTGTTCCTTTTAGTGTACAAAACTTTCCTATATCCTCTCTATATTTTACTTTATTACTGCTACCTTCTGCTCCATTGAACTCCGTTTTTTCCTTCTTGTAAGAGGCATCACAAACTTTATTCAAAGCAGTCAGCACATCTCCTTCGTCAGAGCTATAACCCTTATTTACAGCCAGAAATTCAGAAGAAGAAGCTCTATTGGTGGTTTTATCTTTCAGCTTTTCTAACTTCTCTTTATACCTCGCATTCCACCAACTCTCATTTTCTTCTATATCAGCAACTAACACCTTTTTATTGTCTCCAAAAACAGACAACTTACTGCCATCTGTGTAATTTGTTTTTTCTGATTGAGCTATCTTATCGTTGTCTAATGCTTGTTCCAAAGTTCATGGGCTAGAAGAAATCATAGAAATCCCTATTCCTCCTCCTATTGCCAAAGCAACTCCGCCTCCGGCGATAGCTACTTTAATTGGATCCATTACTCAACTTGTAAAGTTTCTGTTCCCTTTACGGTACAAAATTTTTCTACATCTTTTCTATACTGAAACTTTGTATCCGTATCTTCAGTGCCTTTAAACCCATCTCTGTCTAATTTATAAGCAGTATCACAAACTTTATTTAAGGCAGTAGCGGCATCAGTCTCACCAACGCCATAACCCTTATCTACAAACCTAAAATGTGAAGACAAAGCTCTATTATTGTCTTGTCCTTTTATTTTTTCCAATTTCTCTTTGTACCTAGCATTTCACCAACTTTGATTTTCCGGCACATCTGCAACCAAGACATCTTTATTTGTTCCATATCCAGCTAATTTAGCATTATTTTCATAGTCGCCCTTATCGATGATGCCCACTAACGCTTGTTTTAAGGTTACAGGATCACTAGTACGAGTAGCAAGCATGTAAACTCCTACTCCCGTTCCTCCCACCAAAACAGTCCCTACTACTATACCTCCAGCTACTTGTGGTGTCATAAAAATCTATTCCGGAATTAAGTAACAGAATCTTTTAATATCTTCATCTTTTACTATGGAAGTGTCTGATACAACAACATCATAAGCATCTTCACATTTTTTCTTTACGCTATCAACGCCTTCTCCATTGCTTTCCACTCCCTTAGCATAAAGCTTTTTAAATTCCGAACCTGCAGAAGCATCGGCTCCTGAACCGTCCTTTCCTGTTCTACCAAAAAACTGTTTATTCCTTTCTGCTCAAAATGACTCATTATCACTATTTTTTACAGAAAGAATCTTATTTTTGTGTTCGAGTTTAGAACCAAATTTACCGGCATAATCATCATCGGCAACAAACGTATACTTAGCCCCAACCACTGAACAATAAGCTCACACATTGTCTCCATAATGTTCTTCGCTTAAATCGCTAGGTTTCTTTTTAAAAGCAACATCGCAAACCTTATTCAGAGAATCTTCTGTTGTTCCAAAACCCAAATTAACTTTCTCAACACCCCCTTTATAAAAAGCCTCATACAATTTAGACCTCTTATCACTATTAGATATATCGCTCTTTAAATTCTTATAACTCTCTTCTCACCATCACTTATTCTTCTCATTATCAGGATCAACCATATAAATTGCATAATCATTTCCAAACTTACCACTTTCATAAGAGCCATTCAAATCATCTCTAGAAGAAAGAACAAAAGCTTCTTTAACTTCTCTTGTTCCTAATGTAATAAGTAAATAACTCCCAACAACTGCTGAAGCTACAACAGTCAAGGCCAAAGCCACTTTTGATGCTTGTACCATAATTTGATTAGAAACATTATAAGAAACACCCTAAAGAGCTCTGTACTACTGCAATTTCTCAAACTTAACAGAGTTAAATTATGAGAACCAAAAATTAGTTATATGTTTCTAAAGGCAACAAACTAAATACAAAAAACTTTTCTTTCCTCTTCTGATATTCATATATTCTTCCTCAAGCTCCTACAAACTTAACTGTGTTGCCTATCTGAAAATCTTTTCTAACATCTTCAAAAACTGCTCAAATAGCACTATCCACTAAACAAATAACTTTAACTCCCTTAAGTGCCGAAATATGAGAAGGTGTCTGCATTAAAAATGCTTTCCCTCCTCTTGGAGTTCAGAAATCACAATAATGAGCTAAAGGCATAAAACCTTCTTCAATAGCTTTAAGTTTGCAAGCGTCCGCTTCAATCTTTAACTTAGCATGAAAACGATCTCTAATTTCAACAGATCCTGCAAGATCAGGATCAAATAATTCTTCTAAAGTTACTATTATCTTCTGAGCTTTAGCTGATTTAATTTCAATCTTCTTAGGAAGATCCATAGCGCCCAACTGAACTGTCGGCGGAAATTGTAATAAGCCA
The DNA here is from genome assembly GCF_902712995.1 of Candidatus Mycoplasma haematohominis. Lineage (GTDB taxonomy): Bacteria > Bacillota_I > Bacilli_A > Mycoplasmatales > Mycoplasmoidaceae > Eperythrozoon_B > Eperythrozoon_B haematohominis. Next base: position 41,339 of record NZ_CACTIB010000021.1, on the reverse strand, counting down.
GAAAAAGCACAAACATCTTTATCTCTGATTAATAGAGCTATGCAAATAAAACAACTAAATGTAGAGAATATAAAAAATTTAAGTTTTTAGACTATGCGTTATCGGCAGGTGGAGTTGTTTCTTCCAATAAGCCACAGTATTTAACTGCTTCTGTTTGTAAAGTAGCATCTGTAGACACTTCTGAATAAACGCTTTTGCAAGTGTCTTTTAAAGCATCTGCTTTTTCAGACTTACTATTTTTCTCTTTATAAAGTTTTCCAAATGCTTTTTCTTTGTTAGCATCCTTGCCTATTCCTTCTTTACTATTCCCGCCATAAAAGAACTCTTTTTGTCTATGAATTCAAAACTTGTTGTTGTTTTCAGATTTAACAGAAGCTAATATTGTTTCTTTTGCTTTTCCTATTTTTGTCCCATCAAGACCCTCATCTGCTCCATCTTTTACTGTCAACAATTCTTTTTCAAATATAGAACAGTATTTTCAGATAGCTGCTCTGTATTTCTTTTTTGGTTCATCAGTATCGGTTGCAGGCTTTATTTCATCTTTTGATGTTTTTTTATAAGCTGCCTCACATACTCTATTTAGAGCTTTCTCATCTGTTCCAAAAGCTTTATCTACTTTTGTATCTTTTTTAAATTCATCGCTTAAATTACTATCTAAAGCTGTTCCGGCTTTAGGCTCATAATCTTTCTTTCAAACCTCCTTAAATTGTTTATTTCATCATGCCTGATCTTTATTAGGATCTATTAAGTACTTTCCATATATCCTTCCAAAGGTTCCAACTGCATAAGTTTTTTCAAATTCATTCATTTCATATAGAAAAGAATGTTCAGGTGTTCAACTATCCAGTCCTCCTTTTAAGGCATATCCCCCACCAACTACTAAAGCTACAGCTCCTAAACCTACTGCTCCTTTTACTGGATCCATCTAACAATAATTAATTCCCTTCTGGAACTAAATAACAGAATCTCTTTATATCTTCATCTGTAAATTTAATACTTGCATCTCCGCCCGTAATCGCCTTGTTATAAGCTTTCTCACAAGTATGTTTAACAGTATCACTATCCCCACGTTGTTGATTTTTCTTATCGTATAAAATTCTAAATATAGAACCATCAGAAGACTTCTCTCCTGAAGCTTTCTCTAGCTTTATAGAATCAAAAAATTCCTCATCTCTTCTTTTTCAAAATTCAGCATTTATATAGTTATTTCCTTCTTTAACTTCAACTAACTTACCTTTAAAATCTGTCTTTCCTCCATGTTTGTCTTTATAAACACTGTCTTGGCCGGTTTCACTAGAAACTAGCTTAGGCTCAACTCCAAAGACAGAACAATAGATTCAAGTATTTGTTCTTCTTTGACTAGTTAAACTACTATCTTCCACCTTAAAAGCATCTTCGCAAGCTAAATTCAATACCTTACTATTACCTTCTCTCTTAGAGACATACCCTTTTTCAAACTTACCAACTCCAAATTCTGTACTCAATGTTGGTGATGGAGGTGTTTTTCTCTGAGCAATATCTCATCTATCAAATGATTTCTCTCATACAGATTTATTTCTGTGATGATAAGGATCTATAAGATATATTGCATGTTTCTTACCAAACGTATTATCCCCATAACCATCTGTATTTAAATACTTAATATCTGAATGAGTAAAACTATCTCAAATCAAATAACCTCCACCGCCTAATATTGCAGTACCAAAGGCAGCTGCAGCTGCTGCTTTTATTGCTGACATAACTAACTAAGAGATAAAGTTACATTGTCTCCTTTAGTACAGAACTGTTCCACATTTTTCTTTCTTTTGTTTTTTTCTGCCTCATTTGTTGAATCTGAGAAATCACTAGAAGCAGTTTTTTTGTAATGTGTTTCGCACACTTTGTTTAAATTAGTAGTTGAATCGTTTCCATAACCCCCTGTTACAGCATTAAAAGCAGAATCTAAATCGCTGCTTGCAGTGGTCTTTGCTTTGGCTGGTTTCAACTTATTCTCATAAGTTCAATTTCACCAAGTTGTATTATCTGCATGATCTGCTACTAACTTATTTTTGTTGTCTTCTACTGCTCCTAAATTACCTGTTGTCAAGCTGGGTGTTGGAGCCCTCTCACTAATTGTTTTCGCATCCGGCTCTCCTCCTTTACCATCAGCAAGATTTGGATTTATAGAACAATATTTTCAAATATTTTTTAAATATTTATCATTGATAACGCTTGCTTATGTTTTCCTAATAGCTGTATCACATACCTTATTTAAATGAGTTGTGCTATTCCCAGAAGTTTTCTGAAATCCTTCAGTTACAGCGTTAAATTCAACACTTAAATCATTGTTTGGCAAACTTTTTTCTTGCTTCAAAGCCTCAAACACACCTTTTCATCAACCTTCATTATCTGCTAGTAAAGGATCTACAAACTTATCTTTGTTATCTCCTCCTATAGTTCCAGCAGCATAAGAATCTTTATTTACTGAATTAGCTATAGTTGTACAGCTAATAGAAAGATACTTGTAACCTAAATAACTACCACCTATTATTGCAGTTCCCGCTGCTGCGCCTGCTGCTGCTTGTGTTGGATTCATAAATTAATTATCTGTAGTAACAGGAGTTAAAAAACAGAATCTTTTAATATCGCTCTCTTCTATATTTTTTGTACTACCATCATTCTGATTAGTTTCATAAATCTCCCTACACAATTCTTTAACTGTTCTATTTTTTTCATTTTTGTATAGAAGATCGAACTTTTTACCTGTCTTTGCTTTAGTTCCTGCAGGTTCTTGAGTTTTCTTACTTTTAGTCTTTACCCCAACTCTAAACTCTCTTTCTCTTATTTCTCAGAATCAATCGTTTGATTCTTTATGTTCATCTTTTACTGATACCAAACTTTCAGCTAAACCAGTCTTACCTCCAAATTTAGTAGTTGCATAGCCAGAAACCAAAACAGGCTTAACTCCTTTTATAGAACAATATCTTCAGATATCTTTTGTTTCAAATTTATCAGTTGCATCTGTACTATCTAAAACATCCCCATTAGAATTTGCTCCATAAGCTTCCTTACATTTCTGTTTTAAAGAGTTAGTATCAGATCCATCTTTATCCTTGTAACCTCCTGTAACTCCTTGAAATTTCTTTTTTGCTTTCATACTTGAACTATCAGAATTATCCTCTAACCATCTGGTGTTATAAGATCAATCCCATCATTTTTGGTTATCCTCAAAAACGTCATCTATAAAAAACGGCTTGAAATCTTTGGCATATTTGCTAGTGTCATAAGTAGTTATTTCTTGTTCTTCTAAAGTTGAAAAATCAGGCATTATTCCTCTAAATAAAAAACTCATTCCATAGCCCCCACTACTAACGGCTAATACAGCTCCTCCTCCTATTGCTGCTTTAGTTAGCGCTGACATATTTAATTACTAGATAAATTTAGAGAACAAAACTTAAGAACACTTTCTTGTTTCACTTTTTTACCATCCTTTTCTGCAGTAGTGAAAGAATATGCTTTTTGGCAAATATCTTTTATTGTTCCTCTGCTTTCAAAAGGGCTGTCATATAAATCTTTGAATAAAGAATCATCTGAGGCCACTAAATTGTCTCCCTTAAAGGGACTTTCCTTAGAACCAAAAAACTCTTCATTCCTGATCTCTCAAAACAATTTATTAGATGGATCATCAATAGAAACTAATTTTGATTTATGAGTTTTTCCGTGCTCATTTCCTGTTCCGTAACTTTCTTTCGAATATTCCTCAACAGTTGTTGGTCTCTTTTCTAAGAAAGAACAATACTTCCAAAGATCATCATGAAGTTTTTGTTTGTTTGCATCACTATCTAACTTAGTTATGTCAGTTTTATTCTTCTTATAAACATCTTCACAAACTTGATTTAAAGCTTTGGGAGAACCTGTTTTAGAAGTTACATCAAAACCTGAACTAACCTTCTTATCATCTAAAAATTCACTACTCAAATTTCCTTTTGTCTGCGTGTTATCAAAATCTGCTTTTCAATTCTTATAGGATCATTCTCATCATTCTTTATTATTAGATTTGGTTGTATCTTCAGTATTTGTTTTGCCTCTAGATCCATAAGGAGCAACTAAATAGTTTCCATATAGTTTTCCTATAACATCGTTGTCATTATAAGTTTGGGCAAAACTAGGATCTTTTCTCAAAACTTCAAAACTCGGCGTACCTCCAGTAAATAAAGCACTTATTCCATAGCCGCCTCCTACAGTCAAAACAGTAACACCTGCACCAACAGCTACCTTTTCTAATGACATACTTTTATTATGTTGATATTAGATTACCGGGAACACTTCCATCAACAGAACAGAACCTTCAAAACTCTTCTCATTTAGCTTTATCTGTAGCTGTTGGGTCAGAAGTTTTTCCATACTGTTGTTTACAACCTTCCTTTAATTTTTCAACAGCTGTATTTAATTTACTAGAGTCATTTGTTGAACTTTTGTAACCTTCAAATTCGGTTTTAAAACTATCTTTAAAAAAGCCTTCTGTCTCAATAGAAGTGTTGTTTGCAACCAACTTCTTAACCCTTTCTTCTCAAAATACTTTATTTCTATCTGCTGCTGTAGAAATTAACTTATCAGCATGTTTATAACCGTATTTAGACTTATCACTGTCTGATGAATAGCCACTTTGTCCTTTTAAAGTAGTAGGAACTCCCTCTATTCCTAAAACAATAGAACCTTCTTTGCCTGATAAAGTACAAAATAACTCAACGTCTTTTTTGTATTTCTTCTTTTCTGTTGAAGACTCATCTTCAGAAAACTCTGAAACATGTTTCTTATATGCTGCATCGCACAACTTATTAATTGCTTTTGAAGACGAAGAAGTATCAAGACTATAAGTAGTTGCGTCAGTAAAAAAGGCGCTTCTCGCCTTATGTTTTTCCTTTAACTCCTCAAACCTATTCTTCCATCAATTCTCGTTCTCTTTCATATCGGCAACAAAAACATCACTATTCCCGCCAACTTTTCCTAATTGATGCTCATACTCCCCTTTTTTACTTTGACCATCACTAGTAGACAAAAAGTAAGAAAGTAAATAAGGTCGTTTTAAATACTCAGAAACTCCATAACCTGTTCCAGCTACTCCAACAACAACCGCTGCAACTCCGGCCGCTTTTGCTACTGACATTATCCTAATGAACAGAACTTAACAACATCATTTTCTGGATAACTTGTTTCATTATTAGTTTTGGTTATTGAATAAGCACCAGAACATATTTCTCTTACGTGTTTTTTATTTTTATTTCTGCCATCAAAAGCAGTTTTAAATACTCCACTAGTAGCATTTGTTCCTGATTTATCCCCGCTAGAAGCATAAAACTCCTTATTTCTCGCCTCTCGAAATCTACTATTACTTGAATCCTTAACTGAAATAAGTTCTGCTTTTTTAGTTAGTCCATAACTACCATTTGAATAAGTTTCAGAAATAGTTTTAGGTTTAGCAGTGAAGAAGGAACAGTACTTTCATAAATCATGATCAAGATTTTTTTTATTTGGATTGCCAGTATCATGTGTTATGTCTTCTTTCTGCTTTCCATAAACTTCCTCACAAACTTGATTTAAAGCTTTTGCTGTGCCGCTTGTAGGGGTAGTAATAGAAAAAGCTCCATTTATCTTCTGATTATCTTTAAACTCATCACTTAGCGTACTTCCCTTCTTAAGGTCTTTTTCTCATCTCTTATAGGATCACTCTCATCAATCACTATTGTTAGATTTAGTTACATCTCCATTGCTTTCTTTGCCTCTAGATCCGTAGGGGGCTACTAAATAATTTCCATAAAGCTTACCTAATGTATCAGCAGTAGATGAAGGATTTCCTACAGACAAAACAACATAATCAGGCATACCATCGCCACTAAATAAAGCACTAACTCCATATCCTCCTCCGCCTACCAAAATTGCTATTCCTGCTCCTACAACTAATTTAGTTGGATCCATAAAACAATCTTCCTACTTAATTGGTGTTAAAGTTTGCAACAGTAAATAAATAAAAATCTAAACACAAAGCGGAAAACTTCATTTTTAATATTTTTGAAACCATTAACAGCGTTTGAAAAAACATATTTTTTAAGAATCAAAAAAAGATTTACCATGAAACTAAAACTAATTATGTACTTGCCTTATAAAAACAAGCATCTTTAAATGCTTTTCATTTCTTGCCCTCTGGAGAAGTCTCATTGCTTGGTTTTTCTTGCAGTGTTTCTCTAGATGTTGCTTCACATCATTTGTTTACAAAATTAGATATTTCACCTTTCTTAGAAGTTAAATTAGATTCCGAAAATAAATTATCTTTTTCTTCAGATGGCTTCTGCATTGTCTTCTTTGCATCATCTGCCATATCATCTCATACACCCTTCAAAGTATCTGAATATTTAGGATTCTTATCTCCTTCTAAATGCTTCTTTATCTTCTCAGTTGAATCGCCAATATATTCCTTAGTTTTTACTGTATCATCCGCTAAAACTTGAGTTTTATAAGTGTTAACAGGCTCTTTCTCGAAAGCTCCTGCTGCATAAGCAGCCAAAGTTCCTCCTCCGCCTAACAATGCTGCTCCAGCAGCAGCCCCTGCAATCGCTTGTGTTGACATATTCTTATGTTTAATTTATGACTGAGCCGGTTCAGGAACTAAATAACAGAATTTCTTAATATCATTCTCTAATTCGGTTGGTGTAGAAGTTCCATTAGTTTTATCTGTCTCATAAGCTTTTTTGCAAGCTGCTTTAACAGTATCAACATTATTTTTTCCTTCTAACAAATCTCTAAATACAGTACCATTAGATGACTTATCTCCTTTAAAAGCAGCATTTCTATTACCAAAAAACTCTTTATTTCTTAGATCTCAAAAGCTATTATTTTGCTTATCAGTTGACGTAACAGATACTGCCTTATCTTTATGATCTTTTCCTACTTGGTTTGTATACTCATTGTCTCCAATAAATTTTGGTTTTCCTTCTAATAAAGAACAGAATTGTCAAACATTGTCTTCGTAATTAGTATTGCTTGTGTTTTTTATATCTGTTTCAGACTTCTTATAAGCAACTTCACAAACCTTGTTTAAATCAGTTTCAACAGAACCAAATCCTCTTTTAACCTTTTCATCATTTTTAAACGCATCATTCAACTTAGAAGCACTACCATCTTGAACTTTAAAAGTGCTTCATCTCCCAAAAGCACCTGATCATCATTCTTTATTCTTAGAGCTTTCAGGATCAACTAAATATCTACCATATTTGGCGCCAAATAAATTTGTATCTTTATATGTCTCCTTAAATTTCCCAGAATCAACTAGAACACGAATTCCAGTATCAATTAGATTGTCATAAGCCAAATAACCTCCACCACCAATAACTGACAAAGTTCCTGCGCCTGCTGCAGCTTTAGCCAATGGTGACATATTTAATTACTGGATCCTTTTAAAGAACAGAATTTAAATACATCTTCCTTTGGATATTTATTAGGACTTTGAGAAGATGTTGTTGCTTCTACTTTTCCGTAAGACTCTTGACATAAACTCTTAAGAGCATCATCCTTAATTGATTTACCTGATTTTCAATTTTCGTATAAATCTTGAAATGCAGAATTATTTTTTAAAGATGCGCCACTTCTATTACCTTGCTTTTTAAAAAACAATCTTTGCTGTTCTTGCCAGAAAGAATCATTATCTTTGGCTGTTATAGATACTAATTTATCTTTATTAGCCTTTCCAAAGGTTCCATTAGAATATTCACTATCTTCTTTTTCGCTTGTAGAACCTGGTTTGAAAGTCGAACCAACAACTATTGGTTTCTTCTTAACTGCTGTACAGTATCTTCAAACATCTGCTTCAAAGTATTCATTTGTACTTGGTTCTCCTGTTGACTTAACTTTTTCTTTTGCTGCAGCATAAACCGCTTTACAGGTCGCCTTAATCCCCTCTGCATCTTTTAAATTCTCAAAACCTCTTTTTGGTGTAGGTCTTGTCTCTTTTTCAGCTGTCTTGTTATCTGAATCAACTCAATATCTTGTGTTGTAAACTCAAGTTCATCATGAACTACTATCTTTATGATCTATATCTACAAAATAATCCGGAGAATCAAAAACATAAAGGGCGCTGGTTGTAGTAGAAAAAGATACATAGTCAGGCATACCTCCTTGAAATAGAGTGCTTACTCCGTAACCTCCTCCAGCTATTAAAACAGCTGTTCCCGCTCCTACGGCTAATTTAGTTGGATCCATCGATTATTGAGTTGTTTTTTCAAAGTAACAATATTTTTTAAGATCAGCATCTGTAACATCTGCTGAACTACCTGAATCTTTAACATATGCAAGTTGACAAGTTTGTTTGACTGTATTTCCGCTTTTCTTTCTAGTCTTGAATATATTCTTCTCGCTTGCCTCTGTTGAGTCCTGTTCTGAACGGAACTTCTTCTCCCTTAACTCTCAGAATCAATCATTAGATGTATCTTTTGTTGAAACTAAATGTTCTTTAGATTTTTTACCTCATGTCTCTGGACTTTCTGTTGCTGCAATTAAATCAGCATCTTCTTTAACTTGTGAATCTTTCAATAAAACCGGCTTAGAACCAGTTCTTGATGCTGAACAATATTTTCAGACTTCAGACTCTTTAAATTTGGTTGTATCTGTATCATCAACGTTGCTCGCAACATTTTCCTTTGATTCCTTAAAAGCAGCCTTACAAATTTGATTTAATGCTGTATTATTGTTTGTTTCTTGATCACCTTTGTACGCAAACCCAACATTTTCAAATTTTTTTCCAAATTGTATTTTCTTTACATTTTTATCATTCTGCCACTTTTTAAATGACTCTTCCCAAAATGGCTTATTCTTTTCCTCTCCTGGATCAGCCATATAATCAGCATACGCATTTCCAAATGTATTTGTGCCATATATGGCACTATCAACACTTCCTTGTTCCGAAATAACAAACACTTCTATTGAACCTCCAGCAAATAAGAAATATCCTCCAGTAGCTACTGTTGCTGCTGCACCTAAACCAGCTGCTGCTTTAACTAATACAGACATAATTAACTATCTTTTCCTTTTAAAGAGCAGAATTTAAGAACACTATCTTGTTTTGCTTTCTTTGTTCCTGTTTCATTAGAAGTTAGAGAATATGCTTCTTTACAAGCATTTTTTATTGTTCCTCTACCTTGAGAACTCTTACTATCATATAAAGACTTAAACAAAGAGTTATCTGTTTCTTGTAAACCAACCCCTATACCGTCAATAGAAGGCTTTCCAAAAAATTCTTCATTTCTTATTTCTCAAAATAATTTATTTAATGGATCATCAATAGAAATTAGTTCCGTTTCTTTAGTCTGTCCATATTTTCCTGCATCATAACTCTCTCCATCTTTTTCTTTAACTGTTGTTGGCTTCCTTCCAAAAAAAGAGCAATACTTCCACATATCATCTCTAAGTCTTTTTTTATTATTGTCGGTATCAGGAGTTATATCGTTCTCTGTTTTCTTGTAAACATCCTCGCAAACTTGATTTAAAGCTTTTGCTTTATTGGCTTCAGGAGTAACATCAGAAAAACCTGAATTTATTTTTTTGTCATCTTTAAATGCATCACTTAATTGACTTCCTTTCTTAAAGTCTTTTTCTCACCTCCTATAAGATCACTCTCATCACTTTTTGCTATTAGATTTAGTTTCGTCAGAGATATTAGTTTTTCCTCTAGAGCCATAAGGAGCTACTAGATAGTTGCCGTATAGTTTACCTATTGTACTATCGGTAGGTGTAGGTTCTCCTTTGGACAAAACAATATAATCTGGCATTCCATCTGCTAATAAAGCACTTATTCCATATCCTCCACCTGCAATTAATACAGCAGTTGCACCTATCCCCGCAGCTAATTTAGTTGGATCCATAGAATTAAGAAGTTTTAGTTCGCTTTAAAGAACAATATCTAAACACATCTGCTTCTGGATATTTATTAGGATTCTGAGAAGATGTTGTTGGCTGTCCATAAGCATCTTTACATGTTTTCTTGAGAGCATCATCCTTTACTGATTTACCTGATTTTCAACCTTCATATAAATCTTGAAATGCAGAATTATTTTTTAGCGATGAGCCACTTCTATTCCCTCCTCCCTTAAAGAACAATCTCTGTTGTTCTTTTCAGAAAGATGTATTATCAGGAGATTCAACAGAAATTAGCTTGGTTGGATCAGCTTGCCCATACGTGCCGGAAGTTGAATAAGACTCACCTGTTTGTTCTTGAATCGTCTTTGGTTTCTTCTTAATTGCTGTACAGTATCTTCAAACATCTACTTCTGCAAATTCATCGTTATTTGTAGGATTATTATCTGACTTAACTTTTGCCTTATCTGCTTCATAAACCTTCTTACAAGCCCCTTTAATCCCTTCCGCATCTTTTAAATTTTCAAAAGCCTTTTTTGGTGCGGGTCTTGCTTCTTCTTCAATCGTCTTTCCATCTGAACCAACTCAATATCTTGTGTTGTAAACTCAAGTTCATCATGAACTGCTATCTTTGTGATCTATATCTACAAAATAATCTGGGAAATCTGTAGTGTATTTATTGGTTTGAGCTGCTAAGGAAAAATAATCAGGCATTCCACCTTTAAATAATGTGCTTACTCCGTAACCGCCACCAGCTATTAATACAGCTGTTCCAGCTCCTACGGCTAATTTTGTGGGATCCATGAGTTTCTGATTTTTAATTTACAAAGATAATTAAATCATCGACATAAATCATAAAAAATTAAATAAATCAATGTTTTGGTCAATTGAGAAAACATTTTTAAACATTAATCAAAATCAACAATTCAAAAATATTTTCTCTAAATTTCAAATGACCTGTATTTCGTTTTGCTGTATTGCAACTTTATGTTGCTATGAAAAATAGCGCGGCAAACCAACTCTATCGTTAACTTCCTGTTAAGAATGAGATGGCGTGCGGGGCTTGACTTTTATGTTCGGAATGGGTATAAGTATTTCCCCCGCACTATCCTCACCGCGCAGATCAGATTGTTTTTCATATTAGAAAGTGAAAAGATAATAGAGAGCTAACTTTATAAGTAATGCGTAAATTCACTCGAATTATTAGTAGCACGTAGCTCAACGCCTTACAGCGCTTACACAGGTGCCCTATCAACCTAATCTTCTATTAGGATTCTTAGTCCCCGAAGGGACGGGAAAATTAGTCTCGGAGTTAGTTTCACACTTAGATGCTTTCAGCGTTTATCTATTCCATACTTAGCTAGGGAGCCATGCCGCTGGCGCGACAACTCCAACACTAGAGGTATGTTCATTCCGATCCTCTCGTACTAGGAACGAATCTCCTCAATTTTCCAACGGCCGCTGGAGATAGAGACCAACCTGTCTCACGACGGTTTGAACCCAACTCACGTATCTTTTTAATCGGCGAACAGCCGAACCCTTGGGACCTGCTTCAGCCCCAGGATAAGATGAGTCGACATCGAGGTGCCAAACAATGTCGTCGATATGAACTCTTGGACATTATTAGCCTGTTATCCCTAGAGTAGCTTTTATCCGTTGAGCGATGGCCCTTCCATTCGGAACCACCGGATCACTATAGCCTAGTTTCCTACCTGCTCGATTTGTATATCTCGCAGTCAAGCGCCCTTATACTATTATGCTTTGCACATGATTTCCAACCATGCTAAAGGCACCATTGCACGCCTCCGTTACTTTTTAGGAGGCGACCGCCCCAGTCAAACTGCCTACCTAACACTGTCCATTCCCCCGATAAGGGGTCGAATGTAAGAAAAAAACCAAAGAAATAGTGGTATTCCACTGTCGACTCCGACTAGACTGGCGCCTAGTCCTCTCAGTCTCCCACTTATTCTCTAAATTCATTGGTTTTTTTCAATATCAAGCTACAGTAAAGCTTCATAGGGTCTTTTTGTCCCCCAGCGGCGAGAGAGTGTCTTCACTCTCACCAGGATTTCACCGAGCCTACAGTCGAGACAGTTAAGAGATGGTTACACCATTCAAGCGGGACAGAATTTACCTGACAAGGAATTTCGCTACCTTAGGACCGTTATAGTTACGGCCGCCGTTCACCAGGGCTTAAGTTAGACGCTTCGCATAAGCTAACGGCCTTCATTGACCTTCTGGCACTGGGCAGGTGTCGCCACATATACTTTAGTTTTCACTTTTGCATATAGCTGTGTTTTTGTTAAACAGTCCCCCCTCATTCTTTACTGTGACCTACCTTCTGATAGGCACCCCTTCTCCCTAAGTTACGGGGCTATTTTGCAGAGTTCCTTAACTGTAGTTATCTCGATAGCCTTAGGATTTTCTCCTTGACCACGTGTGTTCGTTCTCGGTACGGTTACTTGATTGTTAAGCTAGAGAATTTTCTTGGAAATATGATGTTTATGGCTTCGCTAGTTGCAAAATAGCTTTCGCTCGTATTCATCCCTCGCGGTTGACGGAGAGCGGATTTGCCTACTCCCCCCACTAAGAATTTAAACGGGAATCCAATAACCCGCCCATATTAACCTCTTTCGTCATCCCATCGCCAATCAAATTAGTGCAAGAATATTAACTCGCTCTCCATCGACTACGCCTTTCGGCCTCATCTTAGGACCGACTAACCCAGGGAGGACGACCCTTGCCCTGGAAACCTTAGTCAATCGGCTAGAAAGATTTTCACTTTCATACGTTACTCACGCCGGCATTCTTACTTATGTAGGCTCCACTTGTGCTCCCGCTCAAGCTTCATCGCCTATATAACACTCGCCTACCGCTCTCCGTTTACGTCTGGTATACAGAGAGCTCAAAAATTCGGTATTTAGCTTAGCTCCGTTATACTGTCGGTGCAAAAAAACTAGACTAGTGAGCTGTTACGCACTCTTTAAATGATGGCTGCTTCTAAGCCAACATACTAGTTGTTTACGAATTGATACTTCCTTTCCCACTTAGCTAAATTTTGGAACCTTATTTGTTGATCTGGGCTCTTTCCCTCACGACCACGAAGCTTATCCCCCGTAGTCTCACTGCTGGAATAGAGTTGACGGCATTCAGAGTTTAATTTCATTCAGTACATGCAGGGCACGCCATCATGAATTCAGTGCTTTACCTCCGCCACCTCGATAATCCAACGCTAGTCCTAAAACTATATCGGCGAGAACCAGCTATCACAGAGTTCGATTGGAATTTCACCCCTATCCACAGGTCATCCGCTAACGTTTCAACGGCAGTCGGTTCGGTCCTCCAGAGGGTTTTATCCCGCCTTCAACCTGCCCATGGATAGCTCACTCTGTTTCGGGTCTATTGCCACATACTAATCGCACTATTAGTACTCGCTTTCGCTTAGGCTACGCTTTTGTCGGCTTAACCTTGCATGCAACAATAACTCGCCGGCTCATACTTCAAAACGCACGCCATCACTCGTCCATCCCCTTGCGGGGCGTATAGAGCTCTGGCTCTTTGTAGGCTAGGGGTTTCATGTTTCTATTTCACTCCCGCTTCCGGGTTCTTTTCATCTTTCCTTCACAGTACTTGTTCACTATCGGTAAATGGTTAGTATTTAGGATTACCCAATGGTCTGGGCAGATTCAGACAGGATTACACGTGTCCCGCCCTACTCAGGATACTCATAAGTGTTCATGATATTTAAGATACGGGGGGTTCGCCCTCTTTGCCATTTTTTTCCAAAAATTTCTCCTTTATCAAAACGCCCTCGCAGGCGCCACCATATTAGAGTCCTACAACCCCATCCCGAAGGATGGTTTGTCCTCCTCCCCTTTCGCTCACCACTACTTAGGGAATCACTTCGTTTTCTTTTCCTCTTGCTACTGAGATGTTTCACTTCGCAAGGTTCGCCTCAGCAGGTTATTGATTCACCTGTTGATGACATACCATAAGGTTTGTCGTATTTCTACATTCAGAGATCCTGGGATCGCAACCTCTTATCGGCTCCCCCAGGCTTATCGCAGATTAGCACGTCTTTCATCGCCTTCCATTTCCAAGAAATCCACCTCTAGCCCTTTGTTTATTCACGCATGATTAACTTACTTTTAATTAAGTTAACTCGGTTATTATCTTTTCTACTTTCAAAAAACAATCTTCAGAGAGCAACTGCATTAGTTCTCTCAAAGCTGAAAGTCATCCGCCTTGATCTTTACAGATCACAGAACTATTTTGCCGTGATCATAATCAAGTTGAAACCTCATTCACTATAAATTAGTTTGCTTTTACACAAACTCTCAAAAGAAGATTATCCACCCGCACGTTCTCGTACGGGTACCTTGTTACGACTTAACTCCAATCAGGAGATTCACTCTAGACGCAAATTAATACGTTTTTGAATGGCCCTCCCTCTCATAGTTTGACGGGCGGTGTGTACAAGACCTGGGAACGTATTCACCCCGATATAGCTGACACGGGATTACTAGTGATTCCAACTTCAAAAAGGCGAATTGCAGCCTTTTATCCGGACTGAGATGAGTTTTTAGTGATTTGCTTACCATCGCTGGTTTGCAGCACGTTGTACTCAACATTGTAACACGTTTGCGGCCCAAGGTATAAGGGGCATGATGACTTGACGTGATCCCAACCTTCCTATACATTACTGTTCAGTCTCTTTAGAAAAACAACTAAAGAGTGGGGTTGCGCTCGTTGCGGGACTTAACCAAACATCTCATGACACGAGCTGACGACAGCCATGCACCACCTGTCACCCAGATAACCTCCACTATATTTCTATAGCTTTGCTGGGGATGTCAAACCTTGGTAAGGTTTTTCGTGTATTATCGAATTAAGCAACATGTTCCACCACTTGTTCAGGTCCCCGTCAATTCCTTTGAGTTTCATATTTGCATATGTACTACCCAGGCGGGATATTTAACACGTAAGCTACAACGCTGAGACGCAAGTCCCAACATCTAATATCCATCGTTTACGGTGTGGACTACTGGGGTATCTAATCCCATTTGCTCCCCACACTTTCAAGCCTAAGCGTCAATAACGGCCTAAGTTTTCGCCTTCGCCTCTGGTGTTCTTTAATATATCTACACATTCCACCGCTCCATATTAAATTCCAAAACTTCCTACCGTATTCTAGACGGACAGTATTCAGCGCAAACAATTGTTGAGCAACTGCTTTTAACACAAAACTTGTCCGTCCGCCTGCGCTTGCTTTACGCCCAATAAATCCGAATAACGCTCGCGACCTATGTATTACCGCAGCTGCTGGCACATAGTTTGCTGTCACTTATTCATAGGATACAATCATTATTTTCTCCTATAAAAGAACTTTACAATCAAAAAGACCTTCATCGTTCACATGGCATCGCTCCATCAGGCTTTCGCCCATTGTGGAAGATTCCCTACTGCTGCTTCCCGTAGGAATATGGGCCGTATCTCAATCCCATTGTGGCTGTTCATCCTCTTAGACCAGCTATCTATCATTGCCTTGGTGGGCTTTTATCCCGCCAACAAGCTAATAGAGCATATTCCAATCCCTCATCGGCCAAGGCCTTTAAAGACCCCGACTTGTGTCGGAGCCTCCTATAGTGTATTAATTACCCTTTCGGGTAGCTATGCACTTTTGGGGGGTATGTTAAATATGTATTACTCACCCGTTCGCCGCTAACTCTTGCGAGTCCGCTCGACTTGCATGTATTAGGCATGCCATCAGCGTTAATTCTGAGCTAGGATCAAACTCTCAGTAAATTAACAGACGACTTTCAGTTTTCAAAAAACTATCTGACGGTGATTAATTATATTACAGAACAGGTATCTTTTCAAATTTTTATTCTTTGGCCATATATGAAAAAAGAAATAAGTTAATTTTCAAAAGATCATTTTATAAGTGAAGAAATTTTTATTTTTTACTTTTTTAAAAACCTACAAAAAACCAGAAACCATATAATCTCGAAAATTTTTTTACAAGAACGAGAAAAACAGTCCCATGAAACTACTTCTAAATAACTGAATTTATCTACTTATTCCTGGAGGTGAAGATGAAGAAGACGATCTACTTTGAGAAGAAGATGAAACTTGAAAAAATGAATTAGAAGAAATGGAGGAAGACTTAGAACTTGATGAAGAAGAACAACTTGAATTTTTCGACGAAGACGATTATTACTAAGCTGATTTAACTAATTTATCCCAACTCTCTTAATGAAATCTTTCAAATCTGTTGAAATCTTATCGAAATCAAGATTTGGAAGAACTGAAAACTGATAAGTACTATAAACGGAATTAATAGAAAAAACCATTGGATCTCTTATAAATCTAAAAGTACCATCCTCCATCATCATATTCACAGTAATAAGCATTGGATCTCTTTGTATCATCTCACCTAACATAGAGTGGAGTTTTACTTTAGCATAAGCATTAAATATCGTACTTCACTGATTAGTTAAAGCAAGCACTGATCTCAATGCCTTCTCCAAATCTATAGGAGTGGCACTAATTTTTACCCTATTTCAATTAATAAATTTCTGGTCTGGGAAGTGTTTTAAGGCAGTTGGAGGATTAGATCCAGGAATATGCTTATTATGTAAAGCCTCTAACATAATATTTTTCAAATTATCCCTGTACCTCATAAATCCAGTAGAGGTTGCTCCTTCCTGTCGCAAAAACAAATTCCATTTTTCATTTGAAGGAAAATCAAAGATCATAGGTGATTTAGGGAAGTTACTTGAATAAGTATTTTCATAATTCTGAACTATGTTTTTTACGCTTTCGCTCTTATATTTAGCTGGATAATCTCATTCTTTAATTGAACTATTTTTGCTTCCATTTACATCCTTAGATTGTCAATCTTTTGAAATCTTGTAAACATTCTTTGTTACCCCTGATTTCTGTTGTTGCTGTTGTTCTTTAGTATTCTTTAAAACAAATTCATCTACATCAAATATAGCTCTACTGTATCCCGCAAAAACTTGTGTACTATCAATTTTGAAAGGCTGTTGCAATAAAGTTTTAAAAAAGACTGGCCATGGTCTTTGATTCTCTGGAGATGTTTGATCTTTTTTAAAGTAACTTTCATCGAACGACTGATTTATCAAATGAACCCCGAAAGCAACAAGATCGTTCATTATTTCCTTTTTCTTTTTTTCATTTGATAAAGTAGCTCCCGCAGCAATAGTTGATGCAAAATTCGTAATATTCACTCCATTTAAATCTTTATAAGAATCAATCTTGGAATAAACACTATGAACAAATTCATGGAATTGGCTCATATCATGCACAACCTTAACATCTAGAGCTTTCCATCCTGCAGCCATTCTTGTCTGCTCATAATAGTCACTTGTCTTAGTTATCGCAGGAGAAATAGGACTGTGATGAGCTATATATTTATTTGTTACTTTTTCGTTATTACCAATTTTCCACTGCTCTCAACCAATAAATTTCTTAGCACTAGGAATTAAACCAAATATAAATGGACTAATAGAACTTGCAATAGGTTTCAGAATCTCATCTAATCCATCTAATTTATTTGATAAATCAAAGTATTGTTTATTGCCTGAACAACTATCTTTTTGGGTATCTTTTTCAAAATTATTACCATCATCATCCCAACACCCCTTAAACGGAATAACTATCTCTTGATCTCATGAAAACTCCTGTGAAAAACTAAAGGATACAGCAGGATAAGGAGACTGATCTTCAACGTTAGAAACAACTAACTCTGGCTTCTTCTCCCAAGTAAATGTAATCTTCATATTGTTCTCCAATGTCTCAAGTTGTTTTGCAAGAGCCTTCAACATTGCAGACAACTCCTTAGCATTAACAGAGTCTTCCCTTGTAGTATCAAAAACCTTATCAACCATCTTCCTACCTGTTTCATTGAAGAAAATCAAGTTATAGAAGTTATTTCTAAAGTGAGGATGTTTAACAAAGTTCTCTATTACTGAATAAGTCTTATGATCATCACCACTTGTAATTGGCATCTCCAAAATCCTCAAAAACTTACGAACATCCTGTATTCTCAGTCTTGTATGGAAAGCTGCCAATGAACCATACCAAGTCTCTAAATCCTCTTCAATCTGTTTAGGAGTAATACCTATCAAGAAAGGATCAACAGCATCTTTAAGGTTTTTATAAGTAGGTGTATTTACCATCCTAGAATAGGAAGGAGAAGCAACAGAGTCAGAGATAAATCTACTTCTTCCATAGATAATAGAAAGATCAGGTAGTTTTAAGTGTCTGGTATTTAATGTAGGAAAGATCTCATATATACTCAAGTTAAACTGATTATCATCTGTAGGCAACAATCCTCATTTAACAGCAGACTGCATCCCTATTCAAAGAGAAACAGGAAAAGGTCTAATCTCAGCACTATCAATCTGAATACGTATCTCTTTCTCTCTTAAAGGCTCTATTGGTATAGTCTTGAATACCTTAACAACATTCTGACTGTAATTAAATACTTTGAAATGAATCTTAAAGTTCTTTAATTTATTAGCAGGTAATGGAAATACATCCTGATCTCCTGAATTAGATACGTCAAATAACGGCTTCTCTATAGAAAAATCAATCTTTACTGAATCAGGTCTAACTGAAAACTTCCCTTCTGTTGACTCCTCTATCAAAGATCAGAGTAAATCCTGAATTATCTGTGACTTAGTTAAAGAATTAACGTTCCTTACAAACTGATGACTTTTATATGGAATCTCAATAGCTGAAATATGAGACATACTAACATTGTCTCTTTTCAATCTTGCAGCACTTTGCTGAGTAATAGCATCATTCTTATAAGTCTTATCTGTCCAAACATACCATACATCTTCATTCTTAGATACATGCTCCCTTAAAGACTTATGTAATTCCGACAAATGCCTTGACTTAGTGTTTCCATTCAGATAAGCAGAAGTTAGATTAGGAAATATGTTCGGAACACCATCAAATTTAGAAAACTCTCCTGCAGAGGACATATCTCCATGCTGTCACTTATAAGGATTTCCTTTCCTACTATCTAAAACAGGAGTTGATCCAGGTAAATTCTTAGCTTTTGAACCCTCTATTTCAGGACTAATAACTACTCAATGTAGAAGAGAGCCACCCCCAGCTAAGAGTAAAGAAATACCCAAACCCTTCTTTAATAGATTGGTTGCGGTAAACCATGTAGTAAAAAACATAATTTATTCCTTTTTACCCAAATAAATCTAATAAGGATATAGAAATGGAATTCATAAAAGGAAAAATCAAATTAGTAGACACTAATTACATAATTATCGAAACTAATAATGGAATCGGTATCAAATTATGAACCGCAAAAGAAGACAGCTTCTTAACAGAAAAAGAATACAAAATACACACCTACGAAGAGCAGAAACTTGACAACTCAAACATTCTAATAATAAATAGATTTGGTTTTTTGAGCTCAAATACACTGAATTTATTTAGATTTTTAGTCTCAATAAAAGGAATTGGATCAAAAGGAGCTATTTCAATCATCAATTCAATGGGAGGAACCTATTCTCTCATAGATGCTCTACTAGATCAAAATCATGAAAAAATAGCAAACATTTCCAAAAAATACCTACCCCTTATCATAGGCTCATTAAGCAAACCATCAAATAAAGAACTTCTAAAAAAATTAATTTCTCCAACAGAAAAAAGAAATATCAGATCAGAAGTTATCTGAGTACTCAAAGAAATGGAACTAGATGAAGACAAAACAGAAGCAGCTCTAAACGAAATAAATTTCAAACTAATAAGTGAAGGAAAAACAAGAGGTATAGAAGGTCTTAAGTTAGAAGAAGCAATAAAGGAAACCTTAGCCTTGCTTTCCCTAAACAAATAAAAATGAAGATAAATCCACAAAACTTATCTCAATTTATAGGAAAAGAGAAAATCATTAAAGCTCTAAAAATAGGTATTAAAGCAGCAGTAAATTCAGAAAAATCCCTAGACCACATTCTCTTATATGGCCCTCCAGGAGTAGGAAAAACATCATTAGCTCACGCAATATCCTATGAACTTAAATCACAGATAAAAATCATCCAAGGAGCAAATATAAATCACATTTCAGACCTAATGGGAGTAATAAGTTCGCTAAAGAAAGGAGATGTTTTATTCATAGATGAAATACACGCCATAAATAACAAAATAGCAGAAATACTCTATCCAGTCCTAGAACACAAAATAATAGACCTAATAGTAGGAAAAAACCTAAACAAAAGAACAATAAGAATTCCTCATCCTAATTTCACAGTAGTTGCAGCAACCACAAATCTAGGAGACATAACAAAAGCTCTAGAAGAAAGATTTGGATATGTCTTCTATCTAGATGAATACACACCAAAAGAATTGACTCTAATAGTTAAATCTATAGCCAAAAAAATGGAACTCACATTACAAAAAGAAGATATTAGAGAAATAGTAGATTCTTCCAGAGGAATACCGAGAAACACAGTAAGAATACTAAAAAGAGTAAAGGACTACTCTTTAGCCTACGAAAAAGCTCCTATAAAAGAAATAATCAAAGAATGCGGTTTTCTGTACAAAGGCCTAAATTCAGTTGATATTAAATATTTAAACTCCCTAAAAGAAAACTGCTGTTCTCTAACTTCTATAAGCTACAGAATAAATGTAGATGAAAAAACAATAGTCAACAAAATAGAACCCTATCTATACTCAAACTCCTGAATATCAAAAAACAATAAAGGAAGATATCTAACAGAAGAAGGGAAGGAACTTCTAAAAGAGTTAATGAATCAGTTTGGGTAAATAATCCTTTTTCTTCTCTTCCTTAAACGGTTGTACACCAACAGTCATACCCTTAGCATCATTTGAATTCCTGCTACTAATACTTGAATGCAATCTGTATATATAGTGAATCAAGTAAGAAAACAAAATAACAGAAGGAATAGAAGTAATAATCCTACAGATTAAGAATTGCTCATATGGAAGAGTAGAAAGAGAAATGTCAAACATAGGAAGAGCAATAATGTCAATCAATATGTATATGGCACTATTACATACAAGTATTAGAAAAAACAAATATTTCTTAGACATGATATGAATTCATGCCTTGTAGTTATATTTCTCGTTATCCACATTTTTATTAGCAAAACTAGATATTGCTAGCAATGCAATAGCAATTCCTGTAAGTGCAAATATTATTCCAAACAATATACCCCAGTGTAAAGAAATTGAGAAAGACAATATTCTTGCACTAAATTCCTTCCCTTCAGCATTAACACTCAAAACAATCCCTACAAAAAATAAAGAAACTAAGGCTAATCCTATTGAAGAAGCTGTTTTCTTGGAATTCCCCTTATCATTCTGAATCTTTATTATCTGATGAATTAAACCACCTAAGAAACCATTCATCATGGCAGAAAAGAAATAACCATAGTTAAGTACTGAAGAAGTAAAAATAACAGTAAGTAAATCAGTAGTAAAACCAATAAAAATACCAATTAAAGGTCCATACAAGATTCCTCCTAACTTAATAAGAATGTTCTCTATTAAGAACCTAGCACCAGGATAAACCTTAAAGAATATTCCCATAATCTGATTACTCAGAAGGGAAATAGTAATTATCAAGGCTATATTCATAGCCGTCATCATGGATATCCCCGAGATACCATGAATATTTAACTTAGGAATAATAAAAAAATCTAAACCTTGTTTTTTCTTTAGTCTTATCTTCCTAACTGCAAGAATCAAGCAGTAGGCAACAACAGTAAGCACATAGCTGTAAGCTATATGCTCGCTACTCAATGAACTACTCACCAGGAAAGAACTGCTTCAAACGAGAAACTATTGATTCTCTATCAGAAAATCCAATACTTCTATGCAATTCTTGACCATCTTTGAAAAAAATAAGTGTAGGAACTGATCCCACAGACAATAAATCATTTACATCCCTAACATCATCCAAATTTACCTTCAAAAAAACAATATTTCTATCCTTAAAATCATTAGCAATACTCTCAATAACTGGTGTCAACAATTTGCAAGGAGGACAAAACGTAGCACTAGCCATAAGCAACACATTCTGATCATTAAAAATATGATCTTTTGCTTCCTGCAGTGTATTAATTAAAACTAACGCCATTAGTTATTTACATCACTTAAATCCAATAGTTGCTGTCTTCTAAGTTGTTTTGGAATCTCAGGTAAAACAAAATCTAACTTACAACTAACAGTCATAATCAAATTCTTGGGCAGCAACTCCTCAAAATTTGAATACCTTTTAGCATATAAAAATCTGCATTCCTTAAGGAAACTCAAATCAAAATCGATGGCAACTATATTTGAACTGTTGTAATCTATCCCAACTGCCTCATTTTCTAAAACAAACAACCTTTTAACTGATCTTCTGTAGAAAGAAATTCTCATAAGTATCTCTTTTGCATATGAAGGCTCAATATTATTGTGAACAACCATAAATTCCAATTCTGGATACTCTTCATACTTTTCTGCAATGTTCTTATTAAGTAAATTAAAGAATGGTGTTGCATTTGGATTCTTGCTTCCTTCTTCCAGATAATCATGAGTAAATATAGTCTTAACTTGTTTTGAAATGAAGAATATTTTCTTAAGAGTTGCTCTTCTTAATTCATGGTTGTACTCAAGCAAAGGATACAATTCAACCTCTCCTTCATAAGATCTTCCTAGGTAAGCACAATATGGATTGTGATAACTTACATATTCAAGCAATGCTTCTCACAGACTAAGTCCAAATTCATTCTCAAAATTCTTACATGCAGCAATAAAGTCAGGAACTAGCCAGGCATTATGGTCAGGTTTTACAAACCTTTTCCCATTCGCCTCCTCCTTATCTATCATTCAATCGACTAACATTAAATATCCTATTATTAGGTTAATAGTTTTTTAGTTAACACTGTTAATTTAATACCTTAACACCTGTAGCTCAATGGAGAGAGCATTTGACTTCGGATCAAAAGGTTATAGGTTCGAATCCTATCAGGTGTGCCATTTTTTTCGCTAAAAACACACTATATTTTAACCCTTAACAGAAAAGGAAAAAACAACTCAAAATATTAATTGTTTAGTTTCTATAAACCCCCTTTTGAATTAGACATTTATCAAAAATATTCTTTTGCATATATTGGATCATTTATAAAAGTTAAAAAAGCACTAGTTTTGTTTTTCTCATTCATAATTTCTACCATCAATAGAACAATAAGCTCATACCTCTGCCCATAAAGAATCGTTCCCCATATCTTTATCTGTCTTATATTTTGATTCACATGCTTTCTTCAATTCATCAGTAACAAGACTTAAATTCTGTTGAGATTTTGCGTTTTCAAAAAAACTACCAGAAGTTAAATTGTTGTTATATAAATTAAATGCTCTCTCCGTTCATAACTTAGTATTGTCTCCTGGATTAACAGACAATAAAAAATTAGCATGTTTTCCTCCAAACTTATCCCTATTTTCATCATTAATATTCAGAGTTATTCTCGGTTCTTTTACTTCTTTGGCTGTTGTCAAATCAATAGCTTTAGCAACGCCATAAACTAGAAAAGCAGAAGCTACAATGGTAAAAATAGCCTTAATTACAGCCGCCATTTCTATCCTAGACTTAACTTGATTTAGCACTGAAAACTAATAACTAACTTCAAATTTTGCCCTTATAGCTCTGTTTAGATTTATTTATTCAATCTTCTTATAAAGAAAAATAATATGAGTCCTATAATCCTAATTTTATTGCTTATATCGCCAAGAAAAACAAGTATGTAGACAAATATATTCGATTTAAACTAAATTTTTATTCAGATCCTTTTAAAGAAACTATTCTAAATTCAACGACTTATCACTCCCATAAACACAAAATTTTTCTACATCTGATTTATATTTGATCTTATTGGCTTCTGTTTCAAAATCAGTCTTCGACTTTTTATACGCAGAATCACAAACTTTATTCAAAGCAATAGATGTATCATTTGTTTCTTTTCCGTATCCCTTAGTAACTGCTTGAAATTCACTTGAAAGCTCATTGCTTGCCTTGCTATCTTTCGTTTTTTTGGGCTCTAACTCATTCTTATAGATCCACTCAAATCAATTCTTATTTTTTTCTATGTCGGCAACCAACTTAGTCTTATTTGCTTGTATGGCGCCTAAATTTCCATTTGTGTAAGTAGCTGCTACTGTAACGGCCTCAGAAGAATTCAAAGTGTAAGCAAAAGGTTCTCTATTCATAAGAGAGATTCCTATTCCGCCGCCTATCGCTAACGCAGCAGATCCCGCACAAATTCCAGCTTTAAGTGGATCCATTAATTCTTTGTACTAAACATTTTTAACAAACTAGCAAATAAACAAACTTCTAATTTGAAGAAGGTTCTTGACCATCTAAAGAACAAAATTATCAAATATTAGATTTCTTAGTACCTGTGGGATCATCAACTTTATAAGCATCATCGCATATCTTATTAAGTGCCGTAGATGCGTTAGAGCCGCTTTCTTCTGAATAACCAACAGTAACTTGGTTCTTCTGAAAAGCAGAATCCAATTTACTGCTTGCATTATTCGCCATTTGTAATGGTTTAAGAATTTTCTCATATATGTAATTCCACCTATCTTTATTGTCTGGATCAAAAGAAGCAATCAACTTAGTTTTATTTTTATTTCCGAACTTTCCTGTTGTATATGTTGACTCTTTAGATTTATAATCGGGTTTTTTCAAATAATCATCTAAAGAATATGCATAAGGAACTTTAAACAAAGTACTAACACCATACCCCCCACTAACTATCACAACAGCTCCTGCTCCTATTGCAGCAGCTCCCTTAGCAACAGACATAAACTATTTACCCTCTAAAGTACAAAATCTAGTCACATCTGCTTCAGGATAATCATTATTGTTATCTTTTTCGCTATTGTATGCATTTGAACAAATATCTTTTATATGTTTCTCTTCTTCGTCTCCTTTTAACTCAAATTTAGAACCTTTTGTCGCTTTAGTATTAGATTTTTCTCCATTATTGCCAAGAAACTCTTTATTTCTTGCTTCTCAAAAAGAAGCATTTCACTCTCATTTTTCTAAGTCTGTTGAAATTAAACTAGATTTTTTAAGATTTCCATACTTATTAACGCCATCATATTTATCTTGGTTTTCCTCTATTGTTCTTGGCTTTGTATGGAAAAAAGAACAATACCTTCAAAAATTGTTAATAAGTTTTGCGTTGTTAGGTTTATCCTTAGAGGGCTTTAAATCGTTTTTATTTTTCTTGTAGACAACTTCACAAACTTGATTTAGAGCTTTTTTAGAAGATTCATCCGAAGCAGGAGTTGGAGAAAAAGCGCTTTCTATTTCACTAAATTCATCACTTCATTCTTGTAATGATTCCGATTTCAAATCTTCCTGAAATAAAGCATAAGACCATTCTCATCATTCCTTATTGTTATTTGAATTACTATCACCTGCTGAGTTTTTAGACTCATTAGAACCATAAGGAGCTATTAAATAATCTCCGTAAATTTTTCCTATATTGTCATCTGTATAAGTAGTTCCATTTGGCACTCCCTCAGAAAGAACAACATAAGCTGGCATGCTTGAAATTAATAAATTACTCACCCCTCAACCGGCCGCTGTTGCAACAACTACAACTCCTATTGATGCAGCAATATATCCTAGGTGAGCCATATATATTTAGTTAATAGACGCTTACAAACCAACAAATTTATCCGAAACAAGAAATAAAAGATTAAGTAACAAAAATCCTCATAAGAGGTTCACTTGGTAGAGTTAATTATTTCCTATTTCCGCAAAAATAAACCTCATAAAGTCTTGAAAACAAGAGCCGAAAAGACAAAAAATTATACTCTTGAGAATTATTCTTGCGGCAATATAAAAAAATGTCAAACCCTTTAAAAATAGGTGTTTACTCTCTAGTAATAATTAGCGGTTGCATGACAATTGCGTGTGGGGTTAAATATTCCTACTCACAACCCGCAACTATAGAGAAAGAAGAATCAGACGAATAGTTACAACTTTTAGTCTCGAAAAAACATTTAAGACTATAGAAGCAACTTTAAAAAAGACAAAATACAACTGCTAAAAATGTTTTTTCTTTCAACGTTTTTATAATATTCAACTTTCTTATGCCAAAAAATACTAACAGTAGAAAATAAATAAATTAAAAAAGAGATTTTTAAAACTGATAAATTAAATCTTAATTTTTATAATGCCGCTTTA
The DNA here is from genome assembly GCF_902712995.1 of Candidatus Mycoplasma haematohominis. Taxonomy (GTDB): domain Bacteria; phylum Bacillota_I; class Bacilli_A; order Mycoplasmatales; family Mycoplasmoidaceae; genus Eperythrozoon_B; species Eperythrozoon_B haematohominis. Next base: position 15,199 of record NZ_CACTIB010000021.1, on the reverse strand, counting down.
AATTTCAAAAATATGTCAACTCAAGCAATAGCTGGAGCAGCTGCAAGTGCAGCAATATTAGGAGGTGGGGGAACTCTTGCTGCTTATGCTGCTGGAGCTTTTAATCAAAAGAATGAATCTGAAAAATACGAAGATTTTCAAGCTTATCTGAATGCTAAATTAAATGAAACTCATACTTATATAGGAGGAGGAAATGAACTAAAAAACAAGATAAAGACTAATTTAGAAGCAACAAACGCCAACAAAGAAAATTACAAAAAAGAGTTAGAAAAAATAGTAATAAGAGAAGGCGCAACAGACGTACAAACAACAGATTTAGATAATGCAACTGCTAATGATGACAGTTTAAATAAGGTATTCGAAAAAGCAAAAACTTGATGCGAAGCTACAAAAATAAAAAAATATGCAGAAAAAGATGAAAAATGAACTAAAGCAACTATTGAATCTGATCCTGATTGAAAACCTTTTGAAACTGTTTGTTTAGAGAAGAAAAATATAACCGTTGCTCCGGTTGCTCAAAATCAAAATACAGTAAATACTTCTCAAGGAGCCGGAACACAATAAAAAAGATATATTAAATGTCAACTCAAGCAATAGGAGCTGCTGTAGCTGGAACATCAGTAGTAGGTGGTGGTGGCGCTTTAGCTGCTTATGCAGCTGGAGCGTTTACACCTACAACAACAAAAGAAGAGACAGTAAAAAATACTTATTTGACTCTCGCAAAAGAAGAAGCAGACATTAAGAACCAAAAAGAATATATGGGAAACAGTCAAACAGATATAAAGTCAGTTTTGGAAGGAAGCGAAAAAGACGCTTACAAGGCAAACCTAAAAGCAGTTTGAAATGACATGAATGAAAATGAAATAAAGCCCGTAATAGAAAAACCAAAAGATAGTGATATTGAAGCCTCAGGAAAAGAAAATGATATATCCAATTATGTAAACAAATGATGCGAACACATAGCTTCTAAAGAATTAGGAGCTAAACCTCAAGATACAGACCAAACATGACAAGCATTCAAAAAAGCTTGTTTCAAAACTAAAGCAACACAATCAACTGGATAAAACTAACCAAAAACTTTTTTTAAATTTAAAAATTAAGACAACAAATTTTTAACTAGCGCTCTTGATTCACTTATTATTTTCTCTATTTCATTCTCGGTAAATCAATTTGTCATTTGCCCTGGAACATAAGTCATAAATGCTCTATGATAATTTTCACTATACAATGCCAAATCATTTGAATTGTTAGATTTTGTTGTCTCAAACATACAAAGAAGACCTATGATAGACCATATTAATTGAGTATCGTAATCTTGAACTTTTCCTAAGTTTCTTGTTATTTGACAGCCCATTCCGAATGTACCTAATCTAATAAATATAGATTTAAAAATATTGTCGCAAATACTCTCTAATTTGTCATGCTGCTTAAAAGTTTCTACGTAATAATAAACACCCAAATTATCTTTCTTTAATTTTTCAAAATCATCTCTATTGATTGTTTTTGAATCTATCAAATTTTTAAGTATCGTTTTAATAACTTTTGCTGCCTCAGGAATTTTCTCTATTTCTTGTTTGATCTTATGTGAATTGTTCCCTAATAAAGTTCCAAACAAAGCTTTTGGAATTCCTTCTATCTTTTCATTCAATTTCTTTAATTTCTCCTCTATTTGTTTTTTTAATTGTTGACTGTTAACACTAATAAAAGTTGCTTTAGAAGATAGATCATTTAAAGTTGCGTTTTTAATATCTACTTTACCATTTAACTCTTTAAAAATTTTTTCAATTTCTGATACATCTTTTTCGATTGCTGTTTTTATTTCACTTATTTTCTTTTCCATTTCAGGAACATATTTATTGCTCTCAAAAACTCCATTATTTATTTTGTAATTTTGATTCTGAAAAAGATTAGCAAAACTATTTGTAATCTCAGTCTTTACCTGTTTTCCTTGAAGTAAGGTCTTACTAAAAGCATCTGATTTCTGATTACCTAAATTAGTCGCAATCTTTTTAGACGCCTCATCAAAACCTTTCTTCAAATAATTCTCAGCAGATTCAAGAACCTTAGTAATAGAAACATTAGTGTTTCCGATTGGTTTCTGCGGAAAATTAGGAACAGCTTTTTGAATATCTACTTGTAGCTGGTTGTACTTATCAACAACATCTTGTACTAATTTAGATATCTTAGTTTCCTTAGAAATAATAGTGTTATCTACCTTCTCCTGAAGAGAATTCAAATATTTTGAACTTGAATCACTTAAATATTTCTGAAACTCTGTTTGACCCGCATTCCATGCTTTATATAAAGCATCTCTATCTATGAATTTATCTAACTCTTCATAATTAGGAACTATCTCATTAATCAATAAATTAGAAGTTCAAACTCTGTTATAAGCATCAATGCCATATATAGTTCCTGTAGAAATAGCTACAGAAAAACCAATAAATGTAGCAGAAACTATCTTAATTTTGTTAACAGTAGATAATTTCTGCCAACCAACAATAAATCTTCTAGTACTCTCTTTATTTAAAGGAAAACGTAAATTGCCATTTACTATCTCTAAATATCTTTCTTTAATCTTGTCTTTTAAAGTAATAATTTCTGAATCATCAAGTTCTAAAAACAGGTCTTTTGAGAAGTCTGTTTGTGACATTTACTTCAAGGCGGTTGTTGCACAATTTAATAAAATTTTTAAAAAAAATAAAATAATTTTTTGTTTATCAATTTTTACTATCTACGCAAATAACTTTTTTTCAAAAAACAAAAATCTAAAACTTAACTCAAAAAAAACTAAAGATCGCCTATTATTTCTTTTATTCCTCGTCTTAACTTATTCGTATTCTCAACTATCCTTTCTATCTCACTATTCAAAACATCAATCTCTATCTTCTCTCTCTTATCTTCTTTTTCTACATAGGAAGAAACAGAAAGACCATAATCTTGCTGTTCTATAACTGAATTGTCTACTAACTTAGATATGTAATCAATATTCTTTCTCTGTCTATATATATCCAATATTCAATTTATATTCTCGGGGGTCAATCTATTCTTATTCTTAATCTTTTCAAACTGTTCAGAAGCATTAATAAATAAGGTTTTCTTCTCTTTCTTTGATTTCTTAAGAACTATTATGCAAGTAGAAATGCTTGTTCCATAAAAGAAATTCTCTGCTAACTGAATAACACAATCAACATAATTGTTATCAACTAAATACTTCCTGATCTTCTGTTCAGCTCCTCCTCTATACATAACTCCTGGAAAAGTAATAATTGCTGCAGCGCCTTTCTCCTCCAAATGATAAAGACAATGCATGACAAAAGCAAGATCAGCTTTAGATTTAGGAGCTAATGCTCCTGCGTCTTTAAATCTAGGGTCTTTGACTAACTTAGGATCATCGTTACCTTTTCAACAAACAGAATAAGGAGGATTAGAAACTATTCCATCAAACTTCTTGTTATGTCTATCGCAAGGATTTACCAAAGTATCAGCACAAGCTATATCAAAATTCTTGTAATGAATACCATGAAGAAGAATATTCATCCTGCATAAGTTGTAAGTTGTGTTGTTAATCTCTTGACCATATATTTCTAAGTTAGACAAGTCAGCATTTTCCTGCTTGAGTACCTTCACAAACTTAAGCAACAAAGAGCCTGAACCACATGCAGGATCATATATTGTCTTTACATCTTTTTTGTTCTCAAGAACCAACTTAACCATCAACTCAGAAACTTCCGTTGGAGTGTAATACTCTCCTCCGCTTTTACCCGCATTAGAAGCATACATAGCCATCAAATACTCATAAGCATCTCCAAAAATATCTGATTCTTGTTGATCTATTAAATCAATCTTTAAATTCTTAACATTCCTCATAACTTCAATAATCTTCTGATTCCTTGCTTCAACTGTCTTTTCCAACCTCTTACTATTAACGTCTATATCCTTAAATAAACCTTGATATTCTTCTTCTGAATTCTGCTCTATTCTTTCAAAAGCCTCTAAAAGTGCCTCATTAAGATGGCTACAATTTCTTTCATGTGACTTCAACATATTCTCGAATAAATCATGTGAATGAATATAAAAACCTTTTTCCTCCTTTATTGACTCTATTTGACGAGAACCATGATTGTTCTTGTACTTAGCTCTATCTAGATAGTTGTAATTTTCTTTTCCTTGCTTTAATTCCTTATCATTTATGTAATTAACAAAGTCTTCTGAAACATACCTGTAGAACATTAAGCCTAAGAAATATTGTTTAAAATCTCAACCATCTACACTTCCTCTTAATTTATTAGCTGTGTCTCAAATCGTCTTATAAAGCTCGTTCTTTTCGACTTCGGAAGACATTAAATAAATCTAGCCTATTCTTAAATTTAATAGAACAAAGTTCATATTTTTTGGTATTTAAGACCTTTGTTCTTTTTTCTTAAACATATAGGAAAAGCCTTTAATACTAAAACGTCGTAATCCCTTATATCTTATATCTCACTTATTTTTTTAATCTATTATCAATGTTGCAAGTTCCAGAAAATTTACACCTAACAATTAATAGAATTTTATTCCTTTGTCGCATTACATACAACTAACAATTTAATAGATCTACTCTCTAATAAAAATTCAAGCACTTGAATCCAATAAATCAAAAAATAAATTAACAAAGGGATCGAATAAAAATAAAATCTTCTGAAACTTTTACATTTTTCTAGCTTTCAAATTAGGCGAAGGCTATTAAAATACCCGTCAATACATTTTTTAGAAATGTACAAAAACCAATCCCCACAAAACTAGTGGTTTTAAAGAATGTCAACAAACAACTCTTTGAAAGAATTATTCCTAGACACGGAAATCTCAGAAATAATAAACAGTTTCAATAAGAGTGCTAAATTTTCACTATCGGCAATCCAAAAAACTTTAATTTTCTTCGCAACAATCTCATCAGCAGTAGCTACTCCTCTTCTAACTATTTACTACATAAATACAAAAGAATGATGAAGAATTTCTAGCTATCTAGAAAAAGAAATACTATCTAAATACGACAACATAAAAGAATACATAGATGAACAATCTCTATACAAAGCATGAAAAAAAGATGAAGCTAGCTTAAAAAATTACCTTAAAGAAGTAAGCGACAAATACCTAAGTAACCTGCAGAAAAAAATAGACGATACAAAAATAACAGAAGAAACAATAATACCTAAATTAGTAAGCGAAACCTCAAAAATACATAACCAATTAGCACAAGATCTCCAAAACATTTCTCCTAATTTAGAACTCAAAAACGTCACAGAAAAAGACATTTCTATACAAGAAATTATGAAAAAAGTCGAAACATTTTTCAATGAAGCGATAGCAAAAACTGAAAAATCAATTAATGAAAATGTTGATAGTCAAAAATCAACAATCTATAACAAAACAATACTAAATAGTAAAGACGTAATGCAACAAATGAAAGAAAAGACATATTCTTTCTTCAAGCAATCAAACTGACAAGCACAAATAAATCTTTCTAATAGCAATAAACACGCCTCAAAAATAAAAAGTCAATTAGAAAAAATAAAACAAGAAATCGAAAAAGAAGTAAAAGAAGCAAAAAAGATATTTGAAAAATTAAAAGACACCAACAAACTTAAAGATGCAGATATAGGAAATATCGCTCAGGAAGCGCAAAAAATAAGAATCCAAAAAATAGAACTAGGCAAACAAATAAAAGAAAAACTTAAGAAAGTAAACGAAAAAATAGAAACAATTCCTAAAGTCTTGTTGGGATCTTTATTAAACGAAAAAGAAAAATTATTAAAGGATATAGAAAAACTACCAGAAGAAGCAAGCTCACTTAAATCAATAATTAAAAATCTAGCATCTTCTCAGCAAATATCAAAAGACGACTTCGACAAACTAAGAAAAAATATTCTTTCAATCTATTTGGGAGTAGAAGGAAAAAAGAAAGAAGAAAAGAGGGTAAGCATTTGTGATACCTATGCAAAAACTTTTTGAACCAAATTTTTTACTTTCGGCCAAGGTTGCAAAATAACTAAATCTGCAGGAGAAGTAGTGAATTATGACCCTGAACTAATCTGACTTCTAGTAAGTCTATTGTGTCTATTCGGAACCAATCAAGAGAATAATTCGCGAGAATGAAACTTAATAGACGTAAAATACGGCCAATCACTACAAACATACGTAGCAGGGAAAGCTATGAATTGATTCTCAGAAGAAGAAATAGATAAATTGCTGAAAGAATCTATGCCCGGAATTGAAACAATGTTAGGAAGACCAACTACAACAAATAAAACACCTAGACTAAAAAAATAAATTTAAAAATTAACTACAAACCACCAATTATTTCTTTAATTCCCTGTCTTAACTTATTAGTATTCTCAACAATTCTTTCAATCTCAGAATTCAAAACATCTATATCTATCTTTTCCCTTGTGTCCTCTTTTTCTACATAAGTAGAAACTGAAAGAGTGTAATCTTGTTCTTTAATCTCTGAGTTATCTACTAACTTAGAAACATAGTCAACGTTCTCTCTATTCCTGTATTTATCAACTATCCAAGCAATATGCTCCTCTCTAAGAATATTTTTATTCTTAACCTTTTCAAATTGCTCAGAAGCATTAATAAACAACACTTTAGAGTCTGTTTTAGATTTTCTAAGAATCAAGATACTAGTTGAAATGCTTGTTCCGTAGAAAAAGTTCTCAGCTAAGTTAATAACACAATCAACGTAGTTGTAATCGACCAAATACTGTCTTATTTTTTGCTCCGCTCCACCTCTATATAAAACTCCAGGGAAAGAAACAAAAACCGCAATCCCTTTTTCACTTAAGTGATACAAAGAATGCATCAAGAAAGCTAAATCAGCTTTAGATTTAGGAGCTAAAACTCCAGCACAGGTAAACCTAGGATCATTTACAAGAGTGTTATCATCTGAACCTTTTCAAGTAATAGAGTATGGAGGATTAGAAACAATAACGTCAAATTTTTGGTTTCTATGACAAGGATTAACTAAAGTATCTCCACAATCTATATCAAACTCGTTGTAACCAACCCCATGCAAGAACATATTCATCCTACACAAGTTGTAAGTAGGATTGTTAACCTCCTGCCCAAATATCTCCAAATCAGAAAATCCTGAATCGGGATTCTGTTTTTTTCATACTTTTCTAAACTTCAAAAGCAAAGATCCAGAACCACAAGCTGGATCATAAACCTTAGTAACATCTTTAGCTTGAACAAGAGCTAATCTAACCATCAACTCAGATACCTCTGAAGGAGTGTAGAACTCACCACCACTTTTTCCAGCATTGGCTGCAAACTGACCTAATAAAAATTCATGCAAATCACCAACTTTATCCTGGCCTTCATATCCTTCAACGCCTTCCCAATTTAACTTTTGTCAAAACTCCATAATCTCAATAATCTTTCTATTCCTCTCAATTATTGACGCAGCCAGTTTGTTACTACCCAAATCAACCTCACCAAACAAACCAGAGAATTTAGAAATACCACCATCGTATGAATACTTAGCGATGGAATCAAAAACTTGAACTAATTCCTCGTTCAAATTGTCATAATTATTTTTAAAGTTCTCATAAACTCTAGGAAAAAGGTGACTAGGTTTTATATAAGTCCCCTTACATTTAACAGCATCAACAATAAAGTCTTCTTCGTTTCAATTCTCATCTTTTTCTTTTGAATAATCAAAATCTAAGTGCCCGCATTTCTTTTCATTGTCACTCACCCACTTGGAAAAATCGTCTGAAATGTACTTGTAAAACATGAATCCCAAGAAATAATTCTTGAAATCCCACGCATCAATACTCTCCCTTAGCTTGTTAGCTTCATCTCAAACACCTTTACAAAAATCTTGAAAAGTTTTCATGCCCGTAAATAAGTTATTAATAACTCAAGTAATTTTAAAGCTTTAAATAAAAATCATTAAAGGCTGGGCATTAATTAACTTATATTACATGTGCGCACAAGGTAATAGAATATAACATTCAAATAAAATCAATACATTGAAGTGCATTTAATAACTTTTATTTACTAAGACGAACTAAATCTACATATAAATGCAATTAATAACAAAAGAAAAAGAAGACAAAGAGCAAATATACGTAAAGAGGAATATTCTTGCTCTTCTAGAGGACAAAACTGTTGTATGCGAATATATTCCTTCCCACGAAGGAAAATATAGGCACTTTCAAACAGAAGAACAATTAGAAAGAGAACTAATAGAGAAATTAGACAATCAGGGAATTTCTTATGAACCGAAAATTAAAAATGCCAAATCTTTAAAAGAAAACTTAAGAAAACAACTCGAACAACTTAACAACGTAATATTTACAGATCAAGAATGAGAAACAGTTTATATAGAAATAGAAAGAGGGGACAAGAATAGTAAAACGAACAGAATCCAAAGAAATGATCACATTATCCCTCTAAGAAGAAGTGACGGAAGCTTTAAAAACATACACCTAATAAACAAAATTCAACCAGGAAATAATAGATTTCAAGTAATAAATCAATATCGAGACATAAATTTAGATAGATATGACGTAACCATTCTTATGAATGGTTTGCCAATGGTTCAAATAGAACTTAAAAGTAGAGGTGTAGATTTAAAAGAAGCTTTCAATCAAATAAATAGATACATAAACAAAAAAGACAGTTTTTCAGGACTATTTGAATATCTACAAATATTCGTGATCTCAAATGGAACAGAAACAAAATACTACTCAAATACAACAAGACCAACTGGAGCTAAAAAATCATCAGAAATTGGAAATTTTGAGTTTACATCCTACTGAACAGATCAGAAAAATAGAAAAATACTAGATTTATTAGATTTCGCTGATTACTTCTTATCAAAAGACACACTAAGAAACATTCTTATAAATTACTGCGTTTTTAACTCTAAAGATAACTTACTAGTCTTAAGACCCTATCAAATTTGCGCAATAGAAAAGATACTTCAGAAAATAAAACTGTCTATAAACCATCACTGAAAAAGAAACGATTCAAATGAAGAAGAAAGAAATAAAACTGGGGGATATATATGACATACAACAGGTTCAGGAAAAACACTAACTTCATTTAAAGCTGCGCAGTTAGCGACTCATATCGATGAAATACATAAAGTTATTTTTGTAGTAGACAGAAAAGACTTAAACAAACAAACTATAGATGAATACGAGAACTATAAAAAAGGATCAACTAATTCAATAAGAAATACCAGAGACTTACATAACAGCTTATTAAATGAAGATAAAGAAAAAATAGTTGTAACAACAATCCAAAAATTAAGCAGACTTCTAACAGACGCTATTCCTGCATCAAAAAAAGAGAGCGAAGAAGAGCAAAAATACGAAGATAAGTATTTATTAGGAAACACAAAAGAAAAATACAGAAGATTACTGGAGATATTAAGAGAGCAAAGATTTGTACTTATTTTCGATGAATGCCACAGAACACAAGCAGGAAAAATGAGAAGACAAATCATAAAAACTTTCAAAGAATCGCATGTTTTTGGATTCACTGGAACCCCTATTTTTTCTACAGACGAAGAGGAAGCAGATGATGATAGAGAAGACAAAGAAATTAAAAGAAAATTGAATGTTTTGAAAACAACTGAATGATTATTTGGAGAAGAATTACACTGTTACAACATTTATGACGCGATAAGCGACAAAAACGTCCTAGGATTTCGTATAGATTACGTAAATAAAACCAATTCCAATGTATCTTTAGAAGTGCTGCAAGAAACAGAAAAAGATTTAGCTTTTAAATGTGTCTGCAGAATAACAGAAGTTACTAAATACATAATTGAGCACTTCAACCAGAAAACTCTAAGATCCAAAGACAAAAACTTAAAAACCAACAGAGAAGATGGATTCAACTCAATTTTTGCTACAGACTCAATAAAAAGCGCGCAAGCTTACTACAAAGAATTCAAAAAACAACAAGAAGATAAAGAGGAAAAATTAACAGTAGCAACTATTTTCAGTAACAGTTGTATTTCAGATGAAAAAGACGAAGCAGAAGACTCTCATGCAATAGACCAAATTAAAGGAGATAACAAAAATTTCCTTGAAGAAGTTATAGATGATTACAACAAAACATTCAAAAGCGGCTTCAAGTTAGATTCATTCGACAACTATCACTCAGATGTATCTGAGAGACTAAAAAACAAAGAAATTGACATATGTATAGTGGTAAACATGTTCCTAACAGGTTTCGATTCCAAAACACTAAACACTCTGTGAATAGACAAGAATTTGAAAATGCACAATCTAATTCAAGCCTTCTCAAGAACAAACAGAATTTTTAATTCTTCCAAACAATTCGGTAACATCATCTGCTTTAGATATGACGCCATAGAAAATGTTGAAAAAGCTTTTGATCACTATATAGAACACGGTTCAAAAAACAAAGATAGAAGCATTGTAATAATAGGTAAATATGAAGACAATTATCCAGCATATAAAGCACTTTCCGATGAAATAAAAACTAAATACCCTATACCAGAACTAATAGACAAAACAGAAGAAGAAAACATTGAATTCTCAAAAAAATTCGGAGAATGACTTCTTAAAAGATCTCTCCTATCCTGTTATGACGAATTTACAGAAGACGAAGAAATCATCTCTGAAGGAGAGATGCAGGATTACATCGGACACTACAACAAACTTTATGCAGAAAAACCAAAAGACAAAAATGGAAATGACGATGAAAAATGAAAAGACGTTAGATTCGAAATCGGATTAATCAAACAAATAGAAATCGATGCCAACTATATAAGAGAGAAAATGAAAGAATTTTCTCAAAAGATAAAAACCGTTACACCAGCTGAATCAAGCGAAATAGAAATATTTAAAGATGAAACTCTTAAGAAAATAGATGCCAGCTGCACATTCAGAAATAAAAAAGATCTAGTTGTTGAATACTTCGATAAATGAGAACAAGGAATAGAGATTGAATGAGATGATCTAGTTAAAGAGAAATACAAAGAAGATCTATGTGTAATTGTTGAAGAAGAAGGTTTAAAGAGAAAAGAAGTAGAACATCTAATGATTAGCTGCTTCAAGAAACAAATGATGGATATGCTAGGAAATAAGTTCGATGAAATTCTTCAAAGGCCTATGTCAAGGCAAGCAGCTTATAGGGAGGAAAGAAACAACAAAGTAAAAAGTGTCATGGAAAAATTAAACAATTTCTTCGCTAAATTCCTGGAATTGTTCGATAATGATTGAGAAAGTAACAGTTAATTGCCTTTAGCAAAATTAATAAAAATTATTTTTTCAGAAAATTTTTTTGCTAATTTTGTTCCTAAATTATTTCTTAAAATCAAAAAAAAGAAAGTTTAGATTTAATCATCCTAAACCCAAATTTGTAGAATATATTCCATTTAAAGCATCTGGTAATTAACAAAATTCACAAATTAATTATTCAGAGAAAAAAATAAGGACATACAATTCAAATTAACCTACCCTAACAAATGTCGCACTTCAAAGAAACAGTCTGCCAAGAATACTTCTTTTCTTACCAGGATGACGATTCTGGAGATGAAGAAGATTCAGATGAAAAAATAATAAGAGAGCTAACCGAGCATGGAATTAAGTACGAAAGCAAAATAACTAATAACGAAGAACTAATTAAAAATCTGAGAGAACAACTAGAGAGATTGAATGAAATTAAGCTTTCAGATGAAGAATGAAGAGAAATCTATTCCAAATTAACTAATAAAAGCAGAGAAGAAAAATTAGAGGTAATACACAGAAATAGATGGATGATAGACAGCTTGAGATTAAAGTCCGGAGGAATAAAAAACATACATTTACTAGATTTACAAAACATAGAAAAAAATGCTTTTCAATTTATAAAACAATTCCCAGACAAAGACAATTCATTTAGCAACGAAGTAACAATTCTTATAAATGGATTGCCTTTAATACAAATTGAGTTAGTAGATAAAAACATAAGCATAAAAGCGGCGTTCAATAAAAAAATAAAAAACATTTACATTCCTTCTTCCAAACTTTTTGAGTACATACAAATATTCATCATTTCCAACGGGAAGGAAACAAAATATTACTCAAGCACAAACAGACCTGACATAAATACAAAATCTAGAAATGCTAGTTTTGAATTTACTATCTACTGATCAGACCAAGCTAATGAAAAAATAAAAGTTTTCTCAGACTTCTCCGTTCACTTCCTTAATCCAGAGGTTCTATATTCAATGCTGACTAAATACTCTTTACTTAACGCGCAAAACGAACTTCTAGTTCTTAGACCTTACCAAATATGTGCAACAGAAAAAATATTAAAAAAGATACATTCATCAATAATAAGGGGTCTTAAAACAAGTAAAGAAACAGGAGGATACATATGGCACTCAACAGGTTCAGGAAAAACACTAACTTCTTTTAAGGCGTCTCAACTTGCAAAAGATATAGAACAAGTCGATCAAGTTATTTTTGTAGTAGACAGGAGGGAATTGAATAAACAGATTATTGATGAATTTGAAAAATATGAAAAAGGCTCAACAAACGCAATCAACAACACACAAGATTTACTTGAAAAACTACTGCAAGAAAATGACGAAAAAATAATAGTAACAACTATTCAAAGACTAACTCGTTTAATAAAAGAAGCTAAATCCGCAAACGATAAACAATCTAAGAAGACAATAACTTCAGAAAAGCACGAAAAATACGAAAAACTACTTTCCCGCTTCGAAGATAAAAGGTTTGTTCTGATTTTTGATGAATGTCACAGAAGTCAAGCAGGAAGAATGAGAGAAGCGATTATTGAAACATTTAAAAATTCTCACTTATTTGGGTTCACAGGAACCCCTATATTCCATAACCAAAAAGATCCTAAAAAAGTAAATAAATCATCAACAGAAAACTTATTTGGAAAAGAGCTGCACCGTTACAGCATTGACGATGCAATAAAAGATGGAAACGTCCTAAAGTTCACAGTAGACTACTTACACGCAAAAATAATTAATTTGTCTGATGATTCTAAAAAATCAACAATAAACCAAGATCCAACTTATAAACATCCAAAAAAAATAACGGCAATAGCTAAATACATCCTAGATAACTTCGATAGAGTAACCTGCAGAGGGCAAGAGCAAAGCATAGCAGCAAAAAGGAGAATAGGATTCAATTCAATTTTCGCAACTGATTCCATTGAAAGCGCAAAAGCTTACTACCTAGAATTCAAAAAACAACAAGAAGGTAAAAAAGAACCCTTAATAATCACAACTATCTTCAGCAATAGTTGTGAAAAAGAAGAAATTGACGAATCTAAAGATTTGCCTCCAACAAGCAAGCTTTCTATAAAAAATAAAGATTTCCTAAAGGAAGTAATAGAAGATTACAACCAAACATTCAAAACTTCTTTCAAAATAGACAAATTCGACAACTTTCAATACGATGTATCTGAAAGGCTAAAAAACAAAGAAATAGATATGTTGATAGTTGTAAACATGTTCCTAACCGGTTTCGACTCCAAAACGCTAAACACCATATGGATAGATAAAAACGTTGAAATGCACAACTTAGTTCAAGCTTTCTCAAGAACCAACAGGATTCTAGACGCAGCTAAACCAGCAGGAAACGTAGTATGTTTCAGACATAATGCAGAAAAAAACGTAGCAAAAGCTTTCAAAATATACCTAAAAGATTCAAAAAAATCAAAAGATAGATTTTTAAGTGTGTTGTCTGATTATCCGGCCGTATACGAAAGATATAAAAGTTCAGCTTACAAATTAAACGAAATAATGGTAGACGTTATTGAAGAACCAAGTGCATTTATAGAGCAATGTCATGAATTATGAGAAGCCAAGAGCATTCTTAGAGGTTTTGATGAATTCAAAGAAGCTGAAAAAATAATAGATGATCAGAAAGAAAAACAGTTAAAGAAATACTATTTAGCTCTTATGGAAACAGAAACAACAATAAATACACCAAAACCAGAAAATAAAAAAAGTTCTCCTGAAGAAAATGAATTGGATTTTGTAGTTGAGTACCTAAAGCAAGAAGAAATAGACTTTAAATACCTTAACAATCTAATGGAAGAATGAAGCGAACAAGAAAGGGAGGGAGAAGTAAATAAAGTTTGAGAAAAAATTGAAGATCTTTTAGACTACAGCATAAACCTAAAAGATTTTAAAGGATACATCATCAGTTACAGAGATGCAGTCCGAGCAGGAATAGCACCTGTTAAATTTAAAAAATGAGTTAAAAAACAAATAGATCAGGATGCAAATAGAGTGGCCAATAAAGAAGGATTAGATGAAGCATACCTACAAGAGATCATATTAGTATGAATTAAAAATAAAAATTTTGATTTATCAGGAGGGAAGATTGACAGGTTGCTAATCAAACCAATGTCAAGACAAGCAGAATTTAGACAAGAAAGAAGAGAAAAAATAGAAAGGATTATTCGAGAATTATTTGAATTGTTCAACAAATATTACTTTATTTTTGAGGACGAAGATTTCCCAGAAGAAGAGTAGTTTCAATATTTCGAAATTTCTTACATCACTTTAATTAAGTGAATAAATCTGAAAAAAAATAAGCTTTACAAAAAACTTCTTAATAACTATCCATACATAGCAGAACTCAAAATTTAAATAACAATAAATAAAATTTGAGGCATCAAATAAAGATGTCCATTCCCATAAAAGCTGCTTTAGCTGGTTCTACGGTTTTTCCTGCCGCAATAAGTGGAACTTATTACATAGTTCAAGATGGCGTAAAGGTAGAAGTTAAAAAAATAAAAAAACCTTGAGAACCAACTCAAGAACTAAAAGATGCAAGTAGCAGGTTATGAAACTGAGATAGAGAAGCAAATAAAGATAAATGTTTCTTTAGCTTTAAACACACAGAAGATAACAGTTGCAAAGGATCTCAATAAAGTTTTTCTATTAATTCAAAATGCAGCTAGTTCCTCCGGCAGCAAAATTAGCAGGGGGGGCAACGATTGTAACTTCTTCTAGTGTAGTAGGAACTACTCAACTAAAACAAAAATTCCAATCAGAAGGTTTTGAAGAAAAATTTGAGGTTTCATCATGAAGGCAAGTAAGTTATAAATTTAGCGAAATATTTGGAAGTAAATTAAGGCCAACAAAAGCAGAGACTTATGAAAATTTAGAAAAAGATGAGCAAAGCAAATGACAAGACAG
>NZ_CACTIB010000020.1 GCF_902712995.1 Candidatus Mycoplasma haematohominis | reverse complement strand
TAGAAGAGCTTCATCTTTTATAGGCTTCATTCCATGCATTTTTATTTCTTGCAGGATCTAACATATATCTTCCATACTTCCCTCCAAAAGTAGTATTCTTATATTTAGTTGCAAAACCATCCAAAGAACTCAGAGGATAAACAACCTTCAATGTAGAGTCATAAATCAGATAGCCTCCTCCAGCAAAGCCGCTCAATACAAGAACAGCTGCTCCTGCTTTAATTAATGCTGACATTATCTATTACTATGAACCTTTAACGGAACAAAACTTAAGTACATCTGCCTCCTGAACTTTATTACCTTCTACGCTTTCATCTTTATTTGACTTATAAGCTTCTTTACAGGCATTCCTTAAAGTGTCTTTATCTCCTCTGGTTTTATTTCTTTTTTCAAAAAGATCTTTGAATAAAGAATTCCCAGTTTTAGATGCCTTAGCTCCGGATCTGTCACTTTTCTTTTCCTCTTTAAAAAATAATCTTTCCTGCTCTAATCAAAAAGAATCATTTCCAGTTACTGCAACTAAATTGCTTGCTTTTTCTTTTCCATAAGAATTGTTTATCGCATCGTAAATTTTCTTTTCTTCTGTAGCTTCTGAAATAGTCTTCGGTTTCTCTTCAACTGCAGAACAAAAACGTCAAACCTCAGACTCTAAATATTTATTATCTTCAACAGTTGCTGAAATATCGCTAGTTCCTTTTGTATAAGCATCTTCACAAACCTTCTTAATAGAATTGCTATCCCCATCTCCACTAGTAACGTTCTGAAACTTACCTGTTGTAGGTTTCTTAACTGATCATCTATTCTTATAGGATCATCTTCATCAATTTTCATTTCCATTTACAGCCGCAAAGTAATCTTTGTTGTCTGTAAAGTAAGTACCAGTGGGATTATCCAAAGGAGAATAATCAGGCATACTATTATTACTCAATGCCATACTCAATCCTCAACCTCCTCCTCCCAATAACACTGCACCAGTACCTGCCGCAGCTGCTGCTTTTAATGGATCCATAAATTTAAAAGTCTGCTTTTATTCAGAGCAGACCTTAATAGTCAATTTAAATAATAAGCAATACTTTTAATAAATATGTAGCCGCTATTTTTTTAAAAATTCAATAGTTCACTAAAAAACAAAGAGGAAGAATAAAGTCTTGGAGAAATAAGGAATTAAAAATTAACTTTACTCTTTAGCAAAGAAAGAAAAAGCAATAGCAGGCGGAAACATGTTTTTGCTTACGCATAATCAAAATCCAAAATATTTATCATACGCTTTATCTACACATCATGCAAAGCTACAAAAACAAAAATACGCAAAAGAAGGAGCAATAGTAAGTATTTCAACAAACGGACTTAAAAAAATAAAAATCCCTCTTCCTCCCTTAGAAATCCAAGAACAAATAGCTAACAAACTCGACAAGCTAAGAAAACTTTATGAAGAACTAAAAGAAGAAATACCTAAAGAAGTAGAACTAATTAATAAAAGATATCAATGTTATAGAGATCTATTAATTGCAGGAGAATCATTTCCTTATTACTATTACAGAACATCTGCAGATTACGAAAAAAATCCTGATTAATTGCCATACAAATAGAAGCGTTTGATTTCTGATGTTTCTCTATTGAAAATCATCCAAACTTGAGCTATTTTTTAATTTCTAAATTTTTAGACACTCATTTTCTACAATCAAAAAACAAAACAATATTGTTGAAATGTAGGATAACTATTAATAACTAAAAATTAATAAAAACTTTTTTTATAAAACTACCAGCTAATAATTTTTCTGAAAAATGAAAACTTTATTAGCGAAGACTGCAGCTGGCGGGACGGCATTGGCTGCTGCCTCCGCCGGAACATTTGGTTTAAAAAATAGTTCTTTATCAAACTTATTTCAAACAACCACAGAAGAAACAGGATGAAATCGTATTGCTATTACTTTTGAAGAATCATTTAAAGATTTAAGGCCAACTGAAGAAGATAACTACGATAAATTAACTGAAGAAGGAAAAAAATGATGAAAAATCAGATTTTCTACTTTTTGAGCCAACAAAAGCAAAATAAGAAGTAAACGGTTTGATGAATTGGTCGTAAAGAATAACAAATTTGACGTCGAAGATCCGAAAATACAACATTGAGAATATCAAACCGTAAGACAAAAATGAATGTTTGAAGAAATAGAAAGAGCTGAAAAAATAGAAGTACAACAGTTTATAAGAGATTTCTACAAAGAATGTAAGGATATATCTCAATTTATTTTCGGCAAAAAGTCAGATGAAAATCATTGAAGAAGAAGAGCTGAAAAGTTCTTAGAACCAAGCACAAAAACAGACAAAACCGAGATACAAAAAGAACAAGAAGAAAAGCTGGCAAGATACTTCAGAGATGCTTGGGTTGCTTGCTCTAATGAAGGAAGTACTGTTGGCGGGAAGATAGTTAAAGATTGACCTTATAGACAAGAAATTGAGGCAAACGAAGATCCAAATACAGGAAGATGGAGAAATTTAACAGATAAACTGTAGAAAAAACTATTTATTCATTCCCCAATTTACAGGCACTTTATAACCTTCAACCTCTGGGTCATATATAGAACATAGATCTCATACATCATTCCAATACTGTTTTCAATCAGATTCAGATACCTTATCAGAAGATCCAAAAGCATTTAATTTCTTAACTCCTCTCCAGTAATGAGTAGACTTAGTTGACTTACTAATATCCGCTAAATAAGCTTTTTTACATCACATAGCCAAATAGACAAAATCATGGCTTTCCTTAACACTCTTAAGTCTCAAGTTATGAGAATACTTAGTTAAATAATTATCCTGTAAATACCTATATTTAACCTTTCATGCTGATTGTGCTGGAAAATCTGAAGAAGAATGACCTGAAGTAGTAATCAAGTGTTCTCAATATAGATCAGCAACTATTGTCTTAGAAAAAGTATTTTTAGTATGCCTTAATTTGCTAAGACACTCTCTAGTCATAGCTCATGCCTTGCAAGCATCATAATTCTGCGAATAATAAATACCTATGCCAGTAGGTATAGTGATAGCCGTAATGGCAGCAGCAGCCGGCTGTACAAAACTCATATAATCATATTTCTCGCCGCCATTTTATGAACGATCTACAAAAAATAAAAATTAATTAAAGTTAAAAGTAAAAAACTCAGGAAAATGAAAAGAATTTTTTTATCGGGAATTTAAAAACACCACTATCTAAAAGGCATCAAAATTAATCACTACACCACTTCTATTAGTTTTAAAGGATCTAAACGCCACTCCAGCTAACTCAAAAAGTTTTCTAGAAGCAGTTGCTTCTTCTCCATCATGATACTTATCAGACATATATATAACTTCCTTTATCCCTGACTGAATAATTAACTTTGCGCATTCATTGCACGGAAATAAAGTTACATAGACTGCGCACCCCTTAACATCAGATGAATTTTTATTCATAATGGCATTCATCTCCGCATGACAAACATAAGGATACTTAGTAGATAATCTATCTTCTCCTCCCCTATCTCAAGGCAATAAATCATCATTACAACCATTAGGCATCCCGTTATATCCAATACCAACTATCTTGTTCTCTTTATTAACAATACATGCTCCGACTTGAGTATTTGGATCTTTACTCCTCTGAGCAGATAAAAAAGCTACAGCCATAAAGTAATCTGATCATTCCAAATAGTCTTTTCTTTTTTTAATGTTCTCTACACACATAATAGAAACCAAATCGTACTCAATTGTAACAATTATTTAGAAAAATCACATACCCAACAAAATTAGAAAAAAAGAAATATATTCAAAAATAATCTGTCCGGACAAAGTCTAAATATCAATTACTAAAAATTCTTGAATAAATGAGTATGAATTTAACAAATATAGTCGCCAATTTCTATGCTACACGGAGTCGCAAAAACTGTTTTAACGGTTGTGTTAATGATGGCGGGTTGTACTGCAGGTTACTTCGGTACTGCTACTTACTACGAAAAACATCCACAAACTTTAGCTCAATCACACGAATGTGACTCAACTACAGCAAGCATATGCTACGCAAAAAGAGATACTTTACTAGCAATTAGTCCAAAAGAAAACTGAAAAACTTGAAAAATAAAAGAACAAGAATTTCAAACAAAAACAAAAGAATCCACAAATGAGCCTAAAAGTACAGATTTCCAGACTCTAAAAACAACTATAGCAAATGCTGATCCTTCAAAACTAACTGGAGACAAACTAAGAGAAACATGCAAGAAAGCTTATGAAACATCTTCTACAGATGCAAATCAAGCAAACATTAATTTAGACATAGAAGCATACTGCAAAAGATAAAACGCCATGTTACACGGAGTAGCTAAAACAGTTCTAACAGTAGCTTTAATGATGATTGGATGTACTGCTGGATATTTTGGTACAGCAACTTATTACGAACAACATCCTCAAACAGTTGCACAATCTCATGAATGCGATACCATACCAAACTCAATTGGCTACAAAAACAGAAATGATTTCCTAGCAACAAATAGAAAAGAAAACTGAAGAACTTGAAGACAAAGAGAAATAGAACTGTCTAAGGAAACTACTGCTCCAACCAGCACTATATTCAACGGCCTACATACAACACTAAAAGGTCAATCAGAAACATCCTTAAACGGAGAAAAAATTAGAGATAAATGTAGAGAAGCTTATCAAAAAAATAACAATACTGACAGCAATTCAGAAGAAAATAAAACAGAAACAGACGCAAAAAAATACTGCAAATTTAAATAAGGTGGTTATAGAGATCAGCAGAAACAGATCTCCTTTTGTCTTTAAGACAAAAACTCATATCCTTGACAAATATGAGATAACCTTACGACAGACTTATCCTATCCCCTAACCAGACAAGTTGTCGTTAAGTTCAACTATAAACAAACGCTAAATATATAGGAAAAAAGGGAGTCCAAATATTAAAATTCTTTGCCATTTTAAAATTTTTCATGAATAACTCAAAAGTCTTAAAAGTAGGTCTAGGAGTTTTTGGAGCAGGTGGTGGTTGCGCAGCAGCTATGACTTGTTCTCCTCTTAAAAAAATAATGGGATCACATGAAGATATCTTTTACTTAACAGAACAAGAATCAAAACCAGGAACTATAGGAGAACTCTACAAATACCAACTAGTCTCAACAATATCAGACAAGAACAAAAACTGATGAAGAAAATCTTCAGCAGATTTCTATAAATCAACAGGACAAGAAGCAGAAAATTCTTTATTCCGATACATATATTCCGGAATACACAAATACAGTAAAAATGTATACAACTTCAAAACGGTATGTCGAATAGGCTATCACCAAGATATATCTCAGCTTAACGAATGAAAAAATGATTTACTAAAATACTGTTCCTGAACTAGTTCTTTTGAGCAACCCACAACTTAGCTGACCTAGAAGCTCAATTAATTGACTTCTCTAACTCAGTAGGGAATACGCATGCATTAGTTACAAAAGAAAACTGATTAACAAAATTCTGTGCATAATCCTGTATCTGAATATCATCGCAAAGCCTTTTCTTCCAAGCTCTCACTTTCTCGTCCTCTAAAGAATGGAAAGTAACAATAGCTACCACACCTTGTGGCTTAACTATTCTCTGTAAAGAATCTAAAGCTTTTTCTAAAACATCTAATTCTCTATTTACCTCTATTCTTACAGCCTGGAAACACTGCCTAACAAACTTATTAAAGTCAACTCTACCATCTCAAGATTCATTAATAATGTCTAAGAAATCCCCTATAGTACTGATAGAACCATACTGCTTTCTGAATATAGATATGTTGTTTATCAACTTAGATGGATTATTGATCTCACCATATCTCTTAAATATGTGATTTAAATGATTCCTAGAAGAATAGTTAAGAACTTCTGCAGCAGTGTACTGAGAGTCAGTATTCATTCTCATATCTAAGAAAGCGTTCTCCTCTTTAAAGGAAAACCCTCTCTTATTAGAAAGTAGTTGGAACGTACTTAACCCTAAGTCAAAAACAATACCATCTACTTTTCCTATATTGTTCTCTGACAAATACTTATCTATATCTGCAAAATTACACTTAACAATCTTGAATCTCTTATCTTCTTCCTCCAATTTCTTACCTCTCTCTATAGCCTCATTATCAATATCGAAAGCTATTAATCTGCCTTCCTCAGAAAGAATATCAAGAATAAATTTAGAGTGTCCTCCTCCGCCAAATGTAGCATCTATATAGATACCACCTCTATTCTTAACAACATACTTAACAACCTCGTCTCCTAATACAGGAAAGTGGTGAACAATAGGTGACATAGTTAATTCTTGGCTATAGCTTCTGCGGCGCTTTCTAAAGAGTTCTCTTCTTTTTCTGATCACTCTTCGTACTCTTTTTTGTTTCATATCTCAATTGAATCACCATTGCCCCGCATTATTACAGAGCCTTTAAAGCCTTTATTTAAACTATTGGGAATAACGAACCTGGATCATTTGTCCAATACTATGTCGTGTGCAGTACCCAGTATTTTCCTTTTAAGAATTCTTACATGCTTAGAATAAAGGTCATTACTGCATAGTTTATGGTAATATTCTTGAAAAACTGCCTTAGTCCTTATTTCTACTGCACCTTCAAATCCGTCAGATACAACAATATTATTTCCCATTTCTGCTCTTCATCTACTTGGAATCATGATTCTATTTTTGACGTCCACTGCTACCTCAAACTCCCCCATGAATACAAAATTCTGTGTGCTCAACATAGAAAAAGTTTTCCCAGATAATAAATAATGTGCTTACCACTTTCTACCACTTTTAATATTAAAAAACAAATTTCTAAACTCGGAGAAAAAAATTTTTATTTGGAATGCGGGTCTGACAGCCAGTAAAAGAAAAAATATGTCGGTGGTAGATAATTATTTAAAAGAACACGGATTCATAATTCCGGGCAACGAGATATATGGCGGATATAGAGGGCTATATGACTATGGTCACATAGGTGTTCTATTAAAGAAAAACATACAAAGATTATGAGAAAACTTCTTTGTTTTCCAGCATGACAACGTCTACTTTATAGAAGGAACCATACTAGGTTCTGAAATGTGTTGAAAAGCTTCCGGCCACTTAGATAATTTCCACGACATCCTTGTTGACTGCATGGAATGTAAGAAAAGGTACCGAGAAGACCACCTAAAAGACAACACCTGTCCAAATTGTGGTGGTAAAAAGTGGACAACTCCGAAAGAATTCAATCTAATTTTCAAAACAGAAGGAGAAAGTTTATATTTAAGACCGGAAACAGCACAAAGCATATTCATCAACTTCAGAAACGTACAAAGATTTACCCCTTCCAAAATCCCATTCGCTATAGCTCAAGTAGGCAAAGCATTCAGGAATGAAATAACTATGCACAACTCAATCTTCAGAACACTAGAGTTCGAACAAATGGAATGCGAATGATTTGTAAAAAAAACAGACAGCAATATTTGCTTCCAAAAATGCCTAGAACAAATGCAAACATTTCTTATCGATGTAATAGGACTTAAGAAAGAAAAAGTAAAACTATTAGAAATACCAGAACAAGACAGAGCGCACTACTCTAAAAGAAGTACAGATATTCAGTTTGAATATGAAACAGGATGAGGGGAATTATGAGGTTTAGCCAACAGAGGAAATTTCGATTTAACCGCTCACCAGAATGCAAGTAAAAAAAGTCTCGAATACCAGGAACAATGCGATGATTCAAAAGTATGTAAATTCCTACCAGAAGTAATAGAACACTCAATAGGTCTAAACAGACTTATGTACGCTTTAATTACCTCTGCACTAGAAGTACAGGAACCAAGAACTGTCTTAAAAATTAAAGAGTCATTAGCTCCCTATAAATTCGCAATTCTTCCATTAACCAAATCAGAACTAAATATAGCTAACAAAATATACAGTAACTTCCTACAAGAAGGAATTTCAATTCTGATGTTAAAAAAAGGTAGCATAGGAAAAAGATACAAGAAAAACGATGAAATAGGTACTCCATATTGCATAACAATAGACCAAGGAAGCAAATTAGATGCAAACAATCCTAGTTTCACTATAAGAGATAGAGATACCATGAAACAAATAGACAGTTCATGAGATCAACTAAAAAAAGACAACTTTAAAGTAACTTTCGAATAATAAAAATAGAAAACACAAAAGCAAAACCTGAATTTCCCATTCTCCCAGTAGTACAAAAATACCTGAAAACGGTATTGAAAGGAAATAACCATTGAGCTATCTGTCCATTCCATCAAGACAGCGCCCCTTCCTTATCTATTTCACAAGAAAAAAACCTATTTAAATGTTTTGCCTGCAACGTAGCAGGCAATGCTATTGGATTTGTTATGAGAATAGAAAACTGTAACTACGTTTCAGCCATCAGAAAAATAGGAGAACTTTTAGAAATAGACATATCACAATACCTAAATGCAAGAAACAATGAACTTTACTCACTATACCAACTAAATTCTCAGATAGCCAATGCATATCACAGATACCTATTCAACAAACAACCAGAAAGCCAAAAAGCCCTAGACTACCTAACTCAAGAAAGAAAACTAAGTATAGAAACTATAAAAAAATATCAAATAGGCTATGCCCCATCAGAAGACATACTACAAACCATATTCGAGATAGAACAAAGCAAAAGCAAAATATCAGAAGCAACCATAAAAGAAAGCAATATCTTCATATCAACAGCAGGAGAAAGAAGAGCCTACTTCAGAGACAGAATAATATTTCCCATATCAAATACAGAAAAAGAAATAATCGGATTCAGCGGAAGAGGAGATGAACCTAAATACTTAAATATAAAAAACAACAAAGCTTTCTCAAGAAGAACAGCCATCTTTAACTCAGAATACTTACAAGAAGATAAAAAAATATACATATTCGAAGGATTTATAGATCTCCTAAAAACTCAACAAGAACTTTACTGTACAAACGGTATTGCCTGCATGGGAGGTATAGTATCCAAAGAAGTACACACAGTCCTAAAAAAATACACAAACCAAATCGTTCTCTGTTTCGACAACGACCTTGCCGGGCAAAGCTTCACAATAAACATCGGAAAAGAACTTCTATTAAGTGGATTCGAAGT
Source organism: Candidatus Mycoplasma haematohominis (assembly GCF_902712995.1). Lineage (GTDB taxonomy): Bacteria > Bacillota_I > Bacilli_A > Mycoplasmatales > Mycoplasmoidaceae > Eperythrozoon_B > Eperythrozoon_B haematohominis. The sequence goes on along the minus strand of NZ_CACTIB010000020.1, from coordinate 80,951 downwards.
ATCAGTAGTAGATTTATTAGACATACAAGAAAAAGACATAGATGAAGCCATTGACAAAGCTTCAGATAAAAGGATTCTCAAAGAAAAAATAGATAACCCTCTCTGCTTTATAGACTGAATTTACAAGAAAAACAAACCACAAAATCTAGATTCCACCATATTGCTAGTAGATGAAACATTCAACATGTTCATCAGCCCTCAAGGGCTAAAGCAAAAAGTAAACAACGTATACGCCAAAACATTGACCAACAAAATATTCGAATGATACAAGAACACACCGGAATACATAACTAGAAATTTAGAAGAAACATTAAATATAAAAAAAGAAAAATATCTGACAATAATAGACCAAAGTTCAGTAGCAGAAATACCTACTCAAGAAGAAGAAACACATCAAGAACTTCCTGAAAACGCTATAGAAAACGACTACAAAGAAATAACAAATCCATTTGTCAAACTAACTATCAAATACCAAAACTTACCTAAATTCCTAGAAAAAAATAAACAAACAATAGAACAAGAAAACGAATGAGAATACAAATTAAATCCAGAACATTTAATAGACATTCCAGAAATATCCTGATTAATATCTCAAATTAACCTCTCTAACCCAAAACTAGAAATACCAGAAAATATTGCAAAGTACAGTAAATTCTCTAAACAAATTACTTCCCAAGAAGAATTCTTTGACAACTATTACAGTTTCTATTGCGAATACCTAAAAGCACTAGCTAACTTCCATCTAAAAGACAACTATGGGGATATAGAAACTAGATTTCTAAAGAACAGAAATATAAAAGAAGAAGCTAAGAAAATAAAAGAAATATCAAGTAAGTTTTTTCTAAAAAGTAAATTTTCTAAGAAAAACTAGAAGGCAGTCCTGAAGGTTTTCATCTTTTCATTCAAGTAAGAGTAATAACTTGTTTTACAAATTGCAGTCGGAGATGATAAACCTATTATCTTCTTTGGAAATGAAAGACAACTTCTTGTGTCAACATCCCCTAAAATTTTATCTACACCCTCTGAAATTACTAGTTCTTTTGCTGTTACCATAGATCCCGATTTATCTTTATCACTAACAAGCTACAAGATTATAAAAATCTTTTGTGCTGTTTCTCAACAACCACAGGTGTCGGAAACGAGGAAGTATCTACAAACCCTTATCAAGAAAGGTTTTTTAGCAACTTCTAACTAATTTTGAACAAAAATAGGAATAGCCGATAATTTACAAGACTAAAGTGAATTCTAATAGGTAACGCATAGAAACAACAGGTCACTTTAGACACAAAATTGGATACTCAGGGAGTAACTAAAATTTGCCGTCAATGAAATTTTATACGAACTCGTTAACAAATTAAAGAAAATATTTTCAAAATTTTAAATATTGAAATGTCAACAGGAAGACTCATATGGAGTAGACCTATGAAAATAGTCTTCACAACTGCTGCCGCTAGCTCATCAACTGGCACTTTACTAAACAGTTCTAGCAATAGCAAACAACCCCAAATAATAAGTGAGCTAAGTGATTTAATAGAAAAATTAGAAACATTATTCCATGAGTTCCAAGAAAAGGTAAATTCATACACTACACCAGAAAAACAAAAAGCAGGTCAATTAAAGGTGCAAAAAGTACGATCGTATATAAATAAGATCAAAGAGATTCAACGTTACATTGTTGAAGAAAATCCCAAAAGGAACACCAAACAACAACTAAAAAAAGAAATTAAAGAGTTTTGTTTAAAAATATACAAAGTTATATATCTAGATAACACAACGTCCAAAATTGTCAGATAAATACCTCCACAAAAGAGATTTAGCAATATCCAATTTCATAGACAAAGGAGAATCTTTATATCAAATATGAAAGATTCAACTTTGTCTAACTCTGACTCTTTATTGAGTGCCTACGATAATCTCAATATGCCATGGAGAGTTATTGTTTTCCCTATATAAGTGACTAGAAAAAGGACTAATAGTTCTAATTCTCTGTTTAGTCTCAGTCTCAATAATTTTCTTTGCAAGTTTAATGAACGCATATAGGACATGAAAAGCTATAGGAAGCACTAAAGAAGCCATATGATGTTCAATGGAACATCCAAATATAAACAAACAAATCAAAAAAGCTAGACGCATGCTTATAACAATCGTTGCCTGCGCAGGAGGTATGGTATTTCTATTCCGTATATTCAAAGAATTACCTAACTGAGATATACAAATTACCTACATAGTTATAGGAATTGTCTCGCTAGTGCACGTAACCTCAACAGCATGTAAATATAAATTTGTAAGGGCAATTAAGAAAATTAAAAGACTATGCGCAGAAGCCTAAAGATCTAAAACTTTTAAAAAATCAATAACGCCTGGAAAGCTAATAGGAATATGTTTGCCTATTGTCTCAATCTCAGAAAAAAATATCTTCTTTTTCTTCCTATCAAATAATTCCTTAAGTCGGTCAGCAGTTATTAAATAAGAAGCATCATTGTAAGAAGAAAAATTAATTAACAAAAAAGATACAGCAGAAAAATCAAGTAATTTAATAAGTATCTCTTTCTGATGATCTCTTATCTGTGAAAGTAAGAAATAATCCTTATTAGTCTCCTTGACCTCAAAAGAGATATATTTTCCCTTGTAAACACCATAATAATCTATATCTGCAAGATCACTAAATTTAGCTCTAAAGTCTAAAGATGAACATTTATCTAATATAGAGATGGGTGTATATGACTTCCTAAAATAAGCTATCCCTTCTCTTAGGTATCAATCAATAGTATTATTTACTAATCCTTCTGCAAATGAGCCTAACACTCTAGTTTAATTTCCAAAAACAGTCAAAAAGGAATAAAAGGTAATTAATAAACTATTATTAACAGTTATTTATGAAGCAAAACTTATTCTTGGATAGATCCAAATACTTGATGAAATGTTGAATAATCTTTGCTGGTATCTGATTCTGCATAACAATGTTTCAAGTCATCCTAGGATTCAAAAGAACAGGATATGCAGCAATATCTAACAACGGCCACGGAGCAACCTCCTTAGAAATGTTTGTTTCAGCATTCTGCTTTGTTTTCTTCTGTACATGATGAATAGTAGAGTTATGAAAAACAAACTACATAAGACAAGACTACTTTGCTTTCGTGAGAAGCAAAAACAAAACTAAAGAAATGAAGCAAATACTCTACAGTATGAAAATATCCATATGATTAATCATGATCGGTTTATTCTTATCAATACCTGCAGGCTTTATTAATCAACTTAATTGAATAATAGTTATGCTAATCTTAACAGTAAAAATAAATTACATATCTAAATTTCACAAACTAATAAACATAGTGATAAATTCAGAAGATAGAGATGTTATTCAGATATCAAAAAAGAAATAACTATAAAGAAACAAAAGCTACTTCAGAGGATTTTCTAAAACAGTGCTCTAAAGTTATTTATTGTTGGACAGCAATCCTAATCTTAATGATTGCTGTTCTGATACTAATATTCCAAAAAGCAGAACAAACAGAAGTAAAGTTGGGTTGTAGTATTGCCTTCTCAGCTATCTGCCTAATAGACATGATAGTAGCCCTAAAAGCAATCCCTATATCCTTCAAATTACTAAGAGATGAGACATACAGAGATGCCTATGTCAAATCATCTATCTGAAAACTAAGACTACTTATCTTGACAAACTTACTATTCAGCCTAGGTTTCATATGCTGAATATGAGCTACCTACAAAGGAGGAACAACTACAGCAGATCAAATACTCAAATGATTCTTCATAGCTATCCTAACAATAGGCATACTATCAATAAAAGGAATATTTATAAAGATATATCTATCCTTTAAAAGACACATCCACGCTCTATTCGCCGGCTTCACAATGATTAAACAACAACCAGAAGAACCAGAAATCTATTCAATAGAAAAAGTTGAAACTATAGAACCAATGAAACAACTAGAAAGTTCAGATCCTATAGACGAGCTAGATTAATAAGCATAAGAGTATCACAGCAAAGAAACTATAGAGCCAACAACAAGCGCAAAACATTGTGAATCAAATCTATCTCAAAAGCCTCCATGAGACTTCAATAAATTTGAATAATCCTTTATTCTGTATAACCTCTTATGCATACTGTAGTATATATCTCCCATATTAGCAATCAATAAAAATCAAACAAACAAAGAAAAAAACAATTCAGCTGGCAAAGAAGAAATAGGTATCAAATAGAACATAGCTACACAAATTAAAAGGGATAACAAAACAGCAATAATTAAACCCTCTCAGGACTTCTTAGGAGAATACTCTATGAGCGGAGTTCTCCCAAACAAGCAACCAAATAAAAGAGCGAAAGAATCATTCAATACAACAAACAAAAAAATAAAAGCTAATACATACCAAGGAGCAAAAACAGTCATAAAAAAAACAGAATTTCAAAAAACACCCGCAGACACCAATAAAGAAGTAAAAGATTTATTCCTAGCGCATATACGAAAATCAACCCAAGGTGTATATACTCCAACTAACAACTTAGATAATCCCCACAATAAAAACAAAAGACAACAAACAGAAACAATTCCATACCCCAAAATAGGCTTAAAATCATAAGAAAATCCAGACCTCATCACAAAAGAAACAAAAATAGGAACAAATATCAAAAAACTAACTAAAGAACCAACAATCCTGTAATCAAAAAAACCTTCTTTCCTTAACAACAATATCTCCCTAATACTCAATCAAACAAAAGGGAACAATAACAATACCCAGAAAACAAAAATAAATGTATGAAATGATGAAGCAGATCCTTGAAATAAATAACTAAAAAAACAAGCAAGAACTAAAGCTAAAACAACCGCAATCCCTACTTTTAATCTAGAAGAAAGAACACCTTTAAGTTTTCGAATTGAAACCATGTTTCAAAACAGGCAACAATCTATCTATAAAGAAATCAGACAAACGATTTACCCTAGTAAAAATACAGGCATTCTCATTGTTTATACTATCCAATTCCTTCAATGCCTCTCCCACTAAAGTCTCGCTCTCAACTCAATCCAAAACCTCTTCCATATCTATAGTTTTTAGATGACTCAATTTCTTAAATCCCTGAGACAATAAATTGTCATTAATCATAGGAAATAAAAACTTATTTCCCTTGTACCCAACTATATAACTATCACTCACAAAATTCATAAACTCCTTAAGAGCCTTACTATTCAAAACACCATCACTATGCTCTCACTTACCAGAGATATAACCTCTAACAGAATGAGGATCTAAAAATATCTTTACTGCAAATAACTTATTTATCTTTGCCTTCTTAATATTCAAACTCCTATCTAATCCCTCCTCTAAGCTACAGTCATTTGATTCCAACAACAAAACACAAAACTTATCCTCTTCCAACTTTCAAGGATTAAGTCCTATCATTTAAATTGTCATCAGGTCTTTCTCTTTAGCGCTAAATATAGCCTCTAATTTACCGTTCATCTTCTTTATTTCTACATCTATCTGATTTATATACTTTTTCTCTTGATCTTCAGGTATTTGATCATCTTTTTTCAATTTATCCATACATTCTTTCCTTATATTTCTAACACCTATCTTAGCCTGCTCTAAATACTCCTTAGCTTCCTTAACTGCTTTCTTTCTACTCTCCTCTGTAGGAGGATTAAGAATTATTTTTATATGATCTGATTGCACTATCGGACTAAACTCTGGATGATACTTCTGTAAACCCTTTACTATTTCATCCATGATAGAAACATCATAAGGCTTAATAACCAATGTTCTGGCAGCTGAAACCTGAAAGTTAGCTGTTTCCTGTATTTTCATTTCAGAACCATAAGCATTAACGTACACATCAGAAACTAAATCAGGACTAACTCTAGATGTATAAAGCTTCTTGTAATTCTTCTCTAATCTATCAACTACACCCGCAAAATCCCCCTGAAACTTCTCTTCCAAAGAAGCCCAATCAAAGTCCATTACTAGTAGACTACAGTATGCTCTAAATCGTCTCCAGTTAAAGCTTTAATATATGCATTCTCAGCATCCTGATCAAACACAACTAATTTAGGTCTTCCATTATCCAACAAAAGAGTCATAGAAGCTAAATCCATAACTTTCAATCTTCTTTCAATAATCTCCTCATAACTAATTTCTGTAAAGAACTTAGCATCTGAAAATTGATTAGGATCTTTGTCATATATCCCTTTAACACCATTCTTGCCAATCAATATCCTGTCAGCTTTCACCTCAAGAGCTCTGATAGCTATACATGTATCAGTAGTTACAAAAGGTAAACCAGAACCGGAAGCAAAAATAACTATTTTTCCGCTACTAAATGCACTCTCAACTCTCTCTGTACAAATATCCTCAGCAACTCTAGGACAAGAAATAGAGGAAAAAATAACTGACTTAGCTCCTATATGTGTCAGATAATTCTGGAAAACGATGGAATTAATAAGGGTGGAAAGCATACCGATAATGTGAGAATCCTGATTCAGAAGAGGAGCAAGATTGTTCTCTTTTCCCCTTCATATATTCCCTCCTCCAATAACTAGGGCAACTTCATAATTTTCAGCAAGCGTCTTGACTTGTTGAGCTAACTTAGTAAGCGTATCTCCGTCGATAATTGTATTATCTTTTCGATTTTCTAAAGTCGCACCACTTATCTTGATAATTATCCTTTCTTTACCCAAAACTAATTGCTACTATTTCTATAGTAATTCTCTATTGATAATAATAAGGGAAGATGTAATGTTCCGCATTCGAATTTGTAAAGTAAATCACTAACAGCATACTTAATTCTATCCGCATGAACAACAGATTTAGAACCTAATATAACCGGTTCTAATTTCAAATAATTCTTAAATCCCATTACTGTAACTCCTGGCATAGGTGTAAATATAAAAACATCCGACTCCTTTATTAATTTTGAAAATTCTCCCAACACTTCCACAACTAAATACCTACAGTTATCTTTTTTACATCAAGTATCCTCCAAAGATAAATTTTTATCATCAAAACACTTTTCTAGTTCAGAAAGAAAACAAACTGAAGTGTCAAAATTAGAATGATTGAGCTCTTCCAAATTCTTGAAGTATGTAGCATTTAAATTATTTTGTTCAAAAATAAAAGAATCTCTCTCCTTACTATTACTGAAAAAACCTACCTTACTCTTATCAGAATTCTTCAACAAATAATTTATAAATGTTATCTTCGCATAATACGGATTCGGTAAAAAAACAATAGTTCCTACATCTTTTCAATCAAAGATTTTCAGTAGATGCTCCCTTAGGGACTCTATTCTAGTCCTCAAGCTGCAGGAAGCAGAAGAATTCGAATTTTGTAAGTTTACTAATTCAGATAAGTAATATTCTCTAATTGTTTTAAACAAACTTCTACTTGCTATCCTTTGTAGTACCTCCCGCCTGATGCTTTGCCTCTTCTTCTAATTGTTTAGCCTTAGCAATAGCATCATCTATATTACCTACATAAAGAAAGGCTTCCTCAGGTAAATCATCTACTTCTCCATCAACAATCATTTTGAATGATCTAACTGTTTCAGAAATTTTCAAATATTTACCTGGCATGTTGGTAAATTTCTCAGCAACAAAGAAAGGTTGTGAGAAAAAATTTCTAATTTTTCTAGCTCTATAAACAGTATTTCTATCTTCAAGAGAAAGTTCATTAATACCCAAAATAGCAATAATATCCTGCAACTCCTCACATTTTTGAAGAATCTCAACAACCCTGTTAGCAACTCTATAGTGCTCTTCACCAACTAACTCAGGAGTCAACCAGTTAGAAGAACTTTGCAGAGGAGAAACAGCAGGATAAATACCTAAGGAAGCAATCTTTCTATCAAGAACAACTTTTGCATCCAAATGAGCAAATACTGTTGCAGGAGCAGGGTCAGTAATATCATCAGCTGGAACATAAACTGCCTGAATAGAAGTAATAGAACCGTTCTTAGTAGAAGTAATTCTTTCCTGCAATCTACCCATCTCATAAGCCAGAGTAGGTTGATAACCAACAGAGGAAGGAGTTCTACCTAGAAGAGAAGAAACCTCTGAACCAGCCTGTGAAAAACGGAAGATATTATCGATAAACAGAAGAACATCAGAACACTGCTCATCTCTAAAGTATTCAGCCATAGTCAACCCAGAAAGAGCAACACGCATTCTAGCTCCAGGTGTTTCATTCATCTGTCCGAATAAAAGAACAGTATTCTTTAAAACTCCAGATTCTTTCATCTCATGATAAAGATCATTACCCTCTCTACTTCTTTCACCTACACCCACGAAAATAGACAAACCATCATAACCAACAGCACAGTTGTGAATCAATTCAGTAACAATAACAGTCTTACCAACACCTGCACCACCAAATAAACCAATCTTACTTCCCTTTGTATAAGGAACTAACAAGTCAATAATCTTGATACCTGTTTCCATGATCTGTAGATTTGTTGACTGCTCTTTAAGTTGCGGAGGCAATGCATGAATAGGTTTTCTTGTGACAGTTGTATTGATACTCATATTGTCAATTGGTTCTCCCAATACATTGAACATTCTTCCTAGAATCTCTCTTCCAACAGGAACAGTAATACTCTCGTAAGTTCTTGAAACTTTATTTCCTCTACTTAAACCAACTGTACTTGTAATAGCAACACATCTAGCCACTCCATCACCTATTAACTGAGCAACTTCTAAAGAACCAACATTCTCTCCCTGAGCATTCAAAATAACCAATTTTTCATTAACTGTAGGCTGTGAAGACTGCTCAAACAGCACATCCACAACAGGGCCAAAAATTTGGTATACGCTACCTTCTGCTTTCATCTACTTAATAAATTTTATTTCTTTGTCTTAAATTGTGACGCAACAACTATCTCAGTTATCTCTTGAGTAATATTAGACTGTCTTATCTTATTAAACAATAATGTATATTCATCCAATAATTCATTTGCATTTTTAGTTGCGCTATTCATCAACTCTCTTCTGATCAAATGTTCTCCTAATTTAGAACTAATCACGGCTCCTAAGATAATACATTCTAAATATTGAGGAAACAAATCGATAACAACATCTGGATATTTAACTTGAGCGTTGAAAGAACTAACAAATACTTTCTTTCTATTTGAAAAATATTTTTCTGTAAAAGGTAAAAGATTTAATTTTTCCAATATTCCTTTTTTAGGGTCTTTCATATAAACAATAGTTAACTTTTGATACCCCTTGTCCATAAACAAATTAAATAATCTCTTAGTCAATTTTCTTATCGAACTATTTGCATTCCTAACCCCCAATTCACTCTTATCTTTAAATTCAAAATACTGCCCTAAATCTTTTTCTATAGAAGAAGCTAAACGATTTCCTAGAACCACCAAACCATCTCCTTTTGGATTAAATGCATGCAGAATATACTTCTTCATCTGATCATTCATATCCCCACACATTCCAATATCTGTTCCTAACAACAACCAAAGCTCCCTTTTCTTCCTAGAAAAAGAAATAAGTCTTTTATTTGTCTCTCTAATATCATGTTCAGGATCACTGAAAACCTCATAGAAAATCTTGTATATCCCCTGAAAATAAACTAAAGACTTAGATTGTAAATCCCTATAAATATGACTCTGAGTTGCTGAAACTATCTCAAGTGCGCGTGTAATCCTAGATGTAACCCTAACAGACTTAATTTTTCTATTAATTTGCGGTAGGTTTGACAAGGTACCACTACTTACTATTTTTCTTCCTGTCTCTGCTGTTTAACAAGAAGAAACTCCTCATAACTACTATAAGCAATATCTCTCATTTTTTCTCTATGCTCTAGGGGCGTAGAAACGTCAAAATTTATTGAATTAGGTAGGTCACTCTTTGCAAAATTATTCAATGCAACATCCAGATATTCAACGACATCATTCACATCTTCAACTTTAAGAATATATCTCTCCCTAATCAAACAAAGAATAAACAACTCTTCTGCAGGACTTCTAGGCTTATTCAATTTCTGAATCAAGCACTTCTGAATCTTAGCTCCCAAATCCAAAGTGTTCTTTGTATGATCATTCAACTCAGAACCAAATCTAGAGAATTCCAGAACCTCAAAATACTGAGCCAACTCCAATTTCATAGTACTACTCATATCTTTAATTGCCTTTTTCTGAGCAGAACCACCAACCCTAGAAACAGACAACCCAACATCAATAGCGGGTCTCTGACCTTGGTTAAACAGCATAGTTTTCAGGAAAATCTGACCATCAGTAATGGAGATAACGTTTGTAGGAATATATGCAGAAATATCATCTGCCTGTGTCTGAATAATAGGAAGAGCAGTTATAGAACCACCCCCATATTCCTTGCTCAATCTACCTGCTCTTTCAAGCAATCTAGAGTGTAAATAGAAAACATCACCCGGAAAGGCTTCTCTACCGGGCGCAAAGTTCAATAGAAGAGACATGGTTCTATAAGCAATAGCATGTTGAGTTAAATCATCGTAAACAATAAGAACATCTTTACCTTCTCTCATTCATTTCTCAGCAATAGTGATACCAACAAAAGGGGCTAGATATTTAAGAGATGGAAGATCAGAAGCAGAAGCATTAACTATGGTTGTGTATGAAAGAGCATCTTTATCTTTAAGTTTCTGAATTAGCTGAAACAAAGTAGAGTTCTTCTGACCGATAGAAACATAAACACAATAACAATCCTTTCCTTTCTGATTAATAATCGCATCAATAGCTATGGATGTTTTTCCTGTCTGCCTGTCACCAATAATTAATTCCCTTTGTCCTTTACCAATAGGAATCAAAGAATCAATAGCAAGAATACCTGTATAAAGAGGTTCAGAAACAGTCTGTCTTTCCATAACTCCAGGGGCTATTCTTTCCACTTGTTCCATAGGAAGATCTCCTAGATCTAATCCTCCATCAATTTGTCTACCAACAACGCTAATTGCCCGACCTAGTAATTGAGATCCAACAGGCGCTGAGAAACTTCTACCTGATCTCTTAACAAGATTTCCCTCTTTAACTTCATCGTATTCACTCAACATAACAGCACCAATCAAATCAGCATTCAAAGATAAAACAAGTGCATAAAACTTATCGTTAATTATTACAACCTCATTCAACTGAACATCGTTCAAACCAGAAATAGTAAGAATTCCATCAGAGTTAGTAACTACCTGACCAATCTCACTACTTACAGAAGTCTTCTTATAGTTCTTGATTAAATCCTTAATCGCCTCTGTATGAGTATCTAACTTTAAATCTGGCATTGCTAAATTAAAAAAACAACTAGAATAGAACTGAATCTAATTTTAATTTCACATTCAACAAATTAGAACTCAATGAGAATTCTTCAACGTATGTGTCCTCTTGAATCTTAATTCCCAATTTCAAGCTCTTGTCTATAGCATAAAAGAAATTGCATTTAGAAGACTGTTTTCTCATTTTTCAAAGTTTCTCAATTCTCACTTTTTGATCAGCAATTACAGGAAAAGCTGAATAAACATAGATATTTCTAACCTGTAGATTCTTTTGCAACTTAGTTCTTATTGTTGAAAGAAACAGATCCAAATGAGAAATCAAATTTTTATCTATCAACATATAAAAAACATTAACCAAGTAAACGTGTAGTCCAGATTTAGATAATAAATCAACTATTTCTTTTTTGGTATCTCTATCAGACAATCTATTTTTCAAAAAATCAGCAACCTCTCTTTCTTTTTCAAAATACTCAACCAAAGAATCAACCTCTTCTAAAAGCTTCTCTTGTTCGTTTATGGAAAATAAACCAACTAGAGCATCAGCAACTCTAGAAACAATTTGAACACAGTACTGAAAACTAGACATAGGTTATTGTGTTAACTTACGAGCTTCACCTTCAACCAATTTCTTCTCTTCTAATTCTTTTAAGTAAGCATCAATAATAGCTTTGTTGTTCGCATCATTTATATTCGCATCAACAAGCTTTTCTGTCAATTCCAATGCAACATTAACGATTTTCTCCTTGATGTGTTCTTTAGCTTTCTCTTCCATCAACTCAATTCTTTCCTCAGCTTTTCTCTGCATATCAGCAACAACTAAATTAACAGATCTCTGTGCTTCTGTTCTAATTCTCTCTGCTTCATCTATAGCTGCTCTAGTAATTGCTCTCTTAGTGTAGAAAAGCTCATTCTTCTCCTTCTTTAGCAAACCCAAAAAATATCTTGTCTCCCTATTGTTAACAACCAAATCATTCTTTTCCTTCTCCAGCTTCTTCTTTTGATTAGCAACAAAATCATTCGTTGGTTTCCATACTCATATAGCGATGAAAGCCATAATGATGATGGCACAAACAAGATGGACTAAAAAAACTCAGACATTCATTTTTAAGTGTTCTTCTACAAATTTAGATATTTTCTCTGCAAAAGTTGAACTATTTCCACTAAGAAGTGATAGATTTCAACTCTCCATCTCTTTTAAATGCATAAGAACCGGGAAAAATAATCCCGGATAACGAGCGAAAAGCTATCAGATCTTAATCGGACTAACCTAACTTTAACTAACTTACGGCGAACATTAACAAAATAGCAACGATCAAACCGTAAATAGCAGCCGACTCACAGATAGCTGCTCCAACTATAAACTGTCTAAAAATTAGAGCTTCCACTTCTGGATTCCTAGCAAGAGCTTCAATAGCTTTACCTCCAATATAACCTTGACCTAAAGCAGCACCTAAACCTGCAATAAGAGAAACACCCGCACCTATGTACTTACCTGTATCACCAGTTTGAAGAGAAAAAGAAATCCCATTAACTAACTCAACAACAAGCTCAGCGAAATCACCCATAAATAATTTGATCTATATTTATTTTAATCTATAAACACCTCAGGTTGAACATCATAATTTTTATCTGATGATCCTTCACCATGTCTTGCCATAGCTCAGTAGCACATAGTTAGCACCATAAATATTAATGGTTGAATGGTTCCATCAATAACGTCAAAATAGATGTGAAGAGGGAATACAAACAAAGGGATTAATATAGGACCCATATATTCAATTCCTCCTTGTTTGAACAATCCTTCAGTAAAGCTCATAACCACAAACAATATAAGAGAACCAGCTAAAGTATTACCTCAGAGCCTAAATGTAAGAGAAAGAATCTTACTAATCTCCCCAACAAACTTTAAAGGATCAACAATAGGAAATATCTTCTGGCCTTTAATCCTCAGCCAAACAACATAATCTCCAAAGAATCTATAACCCCTATGGACTAAACCAGAGATAATAGTTCCTAAGAACACTACCAGAGCTAACGAAGCAGGAACTACCAGAGTATTACCTAGGGAATCAAATCCGAGTATGGAAATTATGTTCGAAAACCAAAATAGAGAAATTATGTATATAAAAAACGGAACTGCTACCTTATAAGACTTCCCAACTATCTGATAAGTATTCTTCTTAATTCACTGAATGGCAATAAACATCAAGAATGCAACAGTAGGAATCTTCTGATAACTAGTTGCCTTCTTCAATGAATATGAATAGTAAATACACAATCCACACATCAAGAATGTCAAAGTCAACATCGTAACGATGTGACCTGAAAACTTCCAATCTAAGCTAAACGCTTCACTAGCCATACTACCTATAAATATTAATTTTTAAACATATTCAATCTTTTCACCCCTCGAAAGATAGTGATCCTAGATGCGATACTAGTTATATACCAAGCAAGATACTTAATAGATGCAGCAGTTAAGAAAAAAGCAAGAGACAATATTGTCCCTTGAGTTCTAGCCGTATCCAAAATACCACACAAACCCAATACAACCAAAGTAATCATAGGTATTAAACCAATAAAGTTAGCAATTGCATGAACAGTGAAAAAAGTTACGTATTTATGCTTCTTAACATTCTTTCTAATCTTTCTTCTCGTCCTAACCTTTATAAATTTTTTCTTCCAATATTTGTTATCTACCTTCAATAAATCTGGCTTAAGAAGAAACTTAGGTCACTGATTTTGCAACAATGCAGAAATAGCTGCAAATATAAATACAAAGACAACATTTAAAAATCTAGGAGTTCTAAGAGCAAAACCACTACCACTTGAACTACTACCTACATAAATACAATCAGCAATTAAAGCGACCCACAACAGCACAAAAAACATATAGAAAAAAATCCATAGATACTGTCTGTGGTAATTTAATGATTGCATCTCCCTAACCTAAACTTGCTTTACTTCTAACTGATTCCAAAACCTTTCTTCTTCTTTCAAACTCTCTAGCAGCAAAAGAAAAAATCTTATCCCAATAATAAATAACTCCTTTTATTAATAAAAGCAAAAACATATGTACACATAGTAATACAAATCCTAAAACCTTAGTAGTCTGTGGATCCGTAATAATGAGTGCCAACTTATCATCCTTAGTAGGAAAATTCCAGTTAAATCCATGAGTAGAACCCAAAATTATCAACAAGAACCAGCAAAACAATAAATAGAAATTAAACGTTCAGACAATCCAAGAAAACAATTTCTTTCTAGAAACCAGAAAATTATCATAAGTTAAATTCCTGAGTATCTTTCCATGGGACTTAAGAAAAAACTTATATGAAATACAAAAACAAACTATACCCAAAAATAAGAAAAGCACCATCTGATTGTAAAAAGGATCAAAGAAAAGAATGGACAAGCTCAACATTATTAAAAAAAGAGTAGTAAAGATCCCAGTAATAGAGACAAAAACTGAATTAGAAACAGTCTCAAAAAAGTGAAAAACCCTTCTCTGAGGCTTCTTCTCTGAACCAAAATGAGGTCTAAATTTATCTAACTTATTCATTTCCTAAGCGCTCCAAACATACTTGCAAATAAAACTAATTTAGCAATTTCCTTAAATGCTCTAACTCTTAAAAATAATAAAGGAGAACCGATCGGATTTAAAAATATTGACCCTATAGTACCCAAACCAAATGAACATAAATATACAGACAAATTCAAAATTATTAATCACCTAAGTGAATCAACATTTTTACCAAATACAAAGACAATCAAAAGATTAATTACAGGAAAAAGCATTAATCACATCATTAACTCAGGAAAAATCAAACAATAAAAGCAAGAAAAAATAATTGAAATAAATATCAACAAGGTCAACAAAGAATTTTCATTTCACTTCTTAAAATTGATTCCGCCTAAAAATCCAATCAAGCCAGACTGCAGCAAAAATAAAAAAGAAAAAGGATAACTACCTCCTCAAGGAAATGTAACTAAATCTACCGCCAATCCATTAAAGAAACCAACTATTGGGCCAAACAAAAAACCTGTCAATAACAGCGTAAAAGACTCAAAACCAATTGAAATAGATAAGTAAGGTATGTAAACGTTAGAGTAGCTAAGGATTACAGAAGATAAGAACAGGATAAATAAGAACTCAGGCCTATATAAAAAATTTTTTTTATTTAAAAGAAACATCTTTACTTAAATCTGACATATGTTTATCCAAAATTGAATCAATCAATTTCTTATCTTTCTTAGGTTGTAAAAAGAAATAAGAGATTAAATAAATAATCAAAACAAGTACAACAATAAACAAAGAAGCAGAAAAACAAATCTTCTCCATACCAGGAGTTTGAGAAAGATCTAAATTATCAAGCCCATAAGTAGTAGCAATAGTTAACCACAGAATAGAAAATACTGAAACATATCCACAAGAATTCTTTTGAAACGAATACTTAAAGTTGTCATTGCTAAACGAATCTTTAATTTTGTAAATCCCAACAGTAAAAAAAACAATCATAAGTATTGACAAAGCAAACGGAGCCCATTGACTTCCATTTGAAGAACCTTTAATCAAAGATATGAAGGAGACTACGCAAAACAATAAGGACGAAAAGATACCTAAAGATAACAAGAAAGTAAGTAGGTATTTAATAAAGACATTTCTTTTCGGTTTGGATTTATAGATATAAACAGATCCATCTCTTATATCCTGACTCAACCTATCATAAGCGTGTGTCTTTAAAAGTAAATCATCAAATAATTTATTTACCTTACTGTTCCTGTCTGTCTCAAAATCCTCATTCAAAATATTTCTAAAAATAGAAACAGAATCAATCCTCTTAGTGTATTTAGTGGTTTTCTCTTCCTCTTTCTTTAAAGAAGATAAATCCTCCTCATCTAGATCAAAGCCAGAGATATTCTTAACACATACTCTCAAATAATTAATTTCATCTTTCAATTCATACTCTTCTTTTTCAGAATAATCAACAACTACAATTTCGTGATCTACATCAACAGAAAAAACTTCATTGAACTTTCTAATTAAATCTTCTGCTGCTGGTTTCTGAAAAGATTCATTAGCTAAAAACAAAAACAAAGGAAAGATACTTTGAACCGCTGGAACAATAACATCCCTATATTCTTTCTTGGAAGAGAAAGCTCTCCCATTTATCAACAAGTTAATGTACTTATTTAAAGTAGCAAACAGACTCCTGTAACCCATAATCACTATTTTCCGAATAACTCAACTCTTTTTCTAAGCAAAAAATACCTAAGAATAGTAGAATCTGCCGAGAAAGAATGCAACGCTCTTGAATGTAAAAAATACAAATCAATTATAAATTCGTCCAACCATAAAATCATCCGCTCTCCATGCCTCTTGAAATATGAATTAAGTATAGACACAGAATATTTTTCTACTTTCATAAGACTTGCTATTCTACTTAAATCCTCTGATTTACTTCTTAAAGACAAAAATTTCTTCAACTCCAACAACTTAAAAGTTAAAGAATAGGAAAATTTTCTTAGAGTTTCAGGACATACAACAAATTCATTAAAGAAAGAAAATCATCTGTTTTCTTCTTTGTCTATATAAAGTTCAAAAAAGTTAAAAAAATTAGGTTCTCTCCTCTGTGTACTTAGAAGGGTTGTCAATATATTGTCCGTAAGCAACCCATTCTTCATCAAAACAATAACATTTTCCATCAACTCATTTATAGAAGTTGCACAAGGAGGTACCTTCTCTTTAATTAACTTAAGAAGATTGTGCGGAAAATTTTTTGAATACCTATTCTTAATCAATTGATTTATATAACCCTTTTTAGTATTCTCATTCAACTTCTTAATCTCCACTTCAGCATTATCAGAAAACCCAATTAAACCCTTTTCCGGTGTACCAATTTGAACCATCAAAATATTCTCATAATCTTCCTTCGCAAAAGGAATAACAGCCTTTAAAAGCTCAAAAGAACCTCTATAGTTTTCAATTATTAAATTACCTATTTCTTCTTCATCACCTAAATTCCTTTGTACAAGAGCTAACTCCAATTCAGAAGAATCCAAATTCCTCAAATGTCTAACATTCCTGTGTTGTCTCTTAAACAAATAAATTCGATTATCTAACAATCCCTGATCCTTAGAGTAGTAAATTTCAAACATCGATAATGAAGAACTAAAAACAATAGACTTAAAACAACTAGGAGAAAATTAGATAATTCTTGACTCCAATGTTCTAAATCAAATGAAGAGGCATTTAAAGGAAACCATTCATTAATAGATAACACAATATCAGTAGCTAGCCTGTGAAAATTTAAAAAATCTGGAATAAACCAAGTAAATCATAAGTATATAAACAAGGCAGAAATAATAGGAGCAAATATAAAAGTATTAACTATTGACAAAGGATATACCCTATGAGGATAAAAGGGAAGAAAAACTAAAGTTGCGAATATAAAAGCTGATCAAGAATTAGAAATACACAACCTTACTCTGCCATCATTTAATCTCCTATTGACAAGAAATATCAAAGAGAAAAAATAAGAAAGAAGAAAACTAAGTGACTTATATATATGAACATTAAAAAACAGAGAGAACAAGGATACTAAAGCTCACTTTTTCAAAGAGTTTTTACTGAATACAAAAAAACCTAGAATAACTCTTAGCGCAGGAATAGAAAAGTCTATCGCCGCTCAATACAAAATAAGAACAACAATAACTATTCATCTTTTCTTAATAAACCTAGACAAAAACTTATCAATCAATAAAAAATGAAATCCACTAATAGAAATAAGATGAAGTATTCCAAAACCCTTTAGATCTGTGTATATATGGCTATTCTTATTTCCAAATATCAATAAATTAATCAACTCCGCAATATCCCTATCATGAGTAGAAACAACATAACCAGTGACCCATCTATGTACAGGAAAGAAACTTTCGAAAAAAGGAGATAGATAATTCGTCTTAACAACCAGGCCGCGCTTGGACATAAAATCCTGAACAAAAATTAAAGTTAATCCAGCTAAACACGAGATGGAAACTCACTCAAAAGAAATTTTGTATAAATATACAGATAACAGAAGGGGGACAAAAAATAGTACCTTCGAGAAAGAAAAAGGAAATAAGTTAGAAAAAAGTATCAGGTTGAGAACCAAGTATACCCATGGAAATGCTCTCTTAGTAGCATTCCTTGATTCGCTGTAACTAAAAAGCATTCTTCCTTTTGATGCTTTTTTATTGCGAATTAACTAACAAGTTGGACTGTTTATTACAAAAAAATAAACATGTTTGAAAACCATTTAATTTGCAAAATACATTTTCTTAAAGACACAATTTTGTGATTTTTCAATTTTTAAACACTTCTCCGTAGAGAATGTAAGTAAAAGTAGACTCGACCGGCGAAGATAAACAATAGTTCTTAAGTACAGTTAGGGGGGTCGTTACTTAAGGAGACTGTATCTTGCGGTTAAAGTAGTTAAGATAGTTACTATCTTGGCTACATATTTTTGCGCTAACTAATAAAAAAATTAATTATCAATAACAATTACCGATCTATCTTTTTTTCCTTTATTAACTACCTTCACGTCCAGAAACTTAGGGTAAATCTTGTCATATCAGTAAGGATGCTTTAATCTAAACTTCTTCAACCTCTCATTAGTCTGCAAATTCTTCTTTATAAAAAGTCTCCAGGTCTCTCCAAAAAAGGAATCTGTCTTGTAAAGATTGTAATAAGTATAAGAAAAAAAGACACACGTATGTAAGAAAAAACCAACAAATACTACTGCCCAGAAAAATTTTTGATCTTCAACAGAATGAGCCTTAGGACTCTTAACATCTCAAAATCATTCATACAAATGATCCAACTCTAATAAATATGTATCTACAAACGTATAAAGGAAAAAGAAAATGTTGAATATAAAAGCGCCAAATAAAAAGCAGAATAGGAAGTTATGAAAGACATAGCTGTGCATTCAGAAATTCTTGCAATTCGAAAAGACAAAAACAACATTTTTATTCTTATTAATCTCCTTTAGGAATAGAAATAAACCACCAAAAATACAAGGGAAAACAAAGAACCAAAAAATAACTATGAACCTAGTAAAGTACGCACTCCAGTTATAAGAACCACTATCTATCCCCTCTCCAATTTCAACATTCAATAAATTCAAGAAGTCCATAACCTTGGACTAATTCCTAAGTCTCAAAAAAATAAAAGTGAATACTAATAACTAGTTTATTGTTCGAAATCAGAAACAGATTTAACGCGATACCTGTACAAAAACAAGAACAAAAAAAATATAAATTTTTAAAGATATTAAGAAATATTTAAAAAACAAAGTAAAAATTTTATTTTTCAACATAAAAGTAGGGACATTCACAAACGATAATTAAAGAAAACTGAGCGCATGTAGATTGGAATAAACTGAATATGTTACATTAATTACACATTCATTTGAGTAAGCAAAAACTCAAAGCTTGCTCATCAAGTCATTTTTTTAATATGTCAATTCTTAATTCAAAAACTACAGTTGCAGGTGGTTTAGTAACCGCCATTGCAGGAACAGGAACCTATCTAGGTGTTAAGTATGGATCAAGTGATGCTGTTGAAGAAAAAGAGAAACCAATCGCGATTGTAGGCAATTCAAATGAAGAAAAAAAGAATTTAGGTACTGAAAACTTAGTAGTTGATGAAAACGACATCGTAGAGGTTGAAGATGATGGGGAAGATTTAGAAGACGAACCCAGAACAAATATAAGTGATAAGCAAGAAACAATATCCGAAGAACAAAACGTTAGAGAAAACAAGGTTGACTCTGAAACTTCCAGACCAGAAAATGTGTCGGATGAGTCAAGTAAATCAGAAGAGAAAACAGAACAAACATCAGCCGCAGTTGATCTGCCGAGATATAGGAATGTGTCAGGATCAAGTTTTTTGCCTGTAAGAAATAGCTTCTCTTGCGAAACCTTTAAGCCTGGCTCAATAGGATACAGATTTAGAAATGATTTAATTTGCGACCCTAATGATTCAGAATGAGATAGAAAATTAGAGCATTGAAAAACCAACTTAAACGATAAAGTAGAGAGACATTTGTTAGTTGGATCTAAATTTAATCCAAAAAATAAAAATAACTTAACAAAAACGAAACTTCAGGCAAGATGCTCTAATGCGTTAATTGGAAGAGATTGAAATGTATCAGGCTTAAGAGAAAGATTCGCAAAAGAAAAATATTGGGCAGAAGTAAAGAACTATTGCACAAAATCAGGCACATCAATAACTGGCTGATACAGTCACTAATAGATTATGGCAATATCAAAAACTAAAGCTGCAGTTGCAGTTATCCTAACTAGCGGTTCTTCTTATGGTATTTATGAGATAGTTAAACATGGTTCTAGTAACACCCTTTCTAAAGAACAAGAAAATAAAAAAAATCAAAGCCTAAAAGAAAGTGCGGAAAATAAAAAAACAGAAAAAAACGGTGAGCAAAGAGAAACAAAAAAAGAAGTAAATGAAGCGGAAGACGACGTTGAAGTGGCTAATCTTTCAGTAAATAATGCAGATAACGAAGACACTTCTTTCTGTGATAAATTCCATGAAGGCACTTTAGGAAATAAATTTAAAAATAATTTGATTTGCGCTATAGGAGATAAAGAATGAGAAAAAAGAGTTGAGCATTGAAAAACTAATTTAGGAGAAGCAAACAGACATTCAACCTTATCTAAATTTAATGTGAGAAATATAAAAAATGCCAATATAAAAAATTTACAAACTAGATGCGAGAACTCTCTCAAAGTTTTAGATTGAAAAGCAGATTTTAAAAAAAATAAAGAACAAGAAAAAAACCAACATTGAGCAGAAGTAAAAATTTACTGTACTAAGCCAGGAACAACAATAGAAAACTGGAATCCGCAATAAAAGTAATCAATGCATCTAGCAGTTAAGACATTAATAACTGCTGTAGTTTCTGGTGGTTGTGTTTACGGAATTTACAAGGCAATCAAATACGATCTATACAGACAAGAAGATAAAGAAAAATCAAATACTCAAGAAGAATAGATTTCCTTAATCCTTCAAAGTCTTTAATTAATTATCTGAACCTCTTTCAGGAATCAAGTAACAAAATTGCTTTATATCTGTATTCGTAAACTTAACATTTGCATTTCCATTATTAACTAATTTTTCATAACTCTCTTCACAAATATTCTTTATCTCTTTTTCTCTTCTAGGAGCATGTCTATCGTTATATAGAGTTTCAAATATAGAACCCTTAGATGCCTTTGCTCCAGAAAAATCTGATTCAACTTCACCAAAGAATTCCTGATTTCTTCTACGTCAGAAATCTTCATTTACATTTTTATTGCCTTCCTTAACAGCAACTAATTTTCCGCTGAAAGTAGATTCGCCGCCAAATTTGCCTGTATAACTATGCCCAGTTGTAGGAACCAACTTAGGCTCTGATTTCAATATAGAACAATAAGTTCAGACATTAGTTTTTTTATTAGCTGCTCATGAGTCATAATTCTCTTCTTTAAAGAAATCTCCACAAGTTTTATTTAAGGCTTTATCTTCTCCTTCCTCTCCAGTTTTTGCATATCCTTTTGTAAATTTATTTTTTGCAAACTCTGTACTTAAAGAAGGGCTAGGTGATGTTTGTTGCTGATTTTTATCTCATCTTTCAAAAGCCTTATTTCACTCTTCTGCATTCTTTTTATTTGCAGGATCCAATAAATACATCCCATACTTTCTTCCAAATGATCCTTCTTCATAATCTTTTGTTTTCAATGTCTTAACTCCAATATCAATAAAGTTGTCATAAATCAAATAACCACCTCCTCCAGTTACAGCTGTTCCCAATCCAACTATTCCTACTGTCTTTAATACTGACATAAGCTAAGCTATAGATAAAGATTTATCTTTGCCTTTGACACAAAACATCTCAACATTTTTCTTTAATTTGTTTTTGTCTTCGTTTCCCGTAGTCGTTTCATTTGAAAAATCCGTTTTATCCTTCTTATAAGCGGTCTCACAAACTTTATTTAGGGCTTTTGTAGCATCATCATTTGTATTTCCATATCCTTTTTCTACTGACCCAAAATGACTATTTAATTGATCAGAACTTTTTTCCTTAAATGGTTTAAATACATTCTCATAAACTCAATCCCACCAACCTTTATTACCCTCAATATCTGCAACTAACTTAGATTTATTATTCGTAATACCTCCGAACTTATTTTCATAAGTATTAGAAGTTGTTGTCTCATCCGAAAGTGTCTTTGCTGTAGGTTCATTTCCTTTCTCAGAGAAAAGTGCAGAATCAGAAGAACAATATCTTCAGATATTCTTCACATAATCTGAATTAATAACTTCAACTTCTTTTTTAAGAAGAGCTGTATGACAAACCTGATTTAAATGTTGTGTAGCATTTGTTGGAATATCTTTTACAAAACCCTTTTCGATTTTCGAAAACTCACTGCTAATAGTTATCTTTGATCCTGCTTTATCTACTTTAAAAACATTCTCATAAACTCAGTTCCATCATTTTTCGTTACTTGCAAGAAGAGGATCAACAAACTGATCCTTGTATCTTCCCCCAATAGTTTCTGCAGAATAAGCATCAGTGCCTGATTCTTTTATAGTTGTATACCTTACAGAAATAAGATAATCAGACAAACCTCAACCTCCTCCTATAACCGCCGCACCAAACCCTGCTGCTAAAGTTGCCTTAAGTGGATCCATAAATAACTAATACTCTCAAATAAAAATTAAAGTTGGCTATTTATTAAACATCTGCAATTAAAAAATACAAAAATTTAAATTTTCTGCATATCTAACTCTCTACATGTAACAAATAACAACAATTCTTAATGTAACTCAAGATCTTAACTAGATGATTTTTCCAAATAACAATAAGCCTTTAAATCAGCTTCTTTTACTGAAGTAGCGCTACTTGAAGAATCCATATCATACGCTCTCTGACAAGTAGCCTTAACTGTACCATTTGAATTCTCCTTCAAAGCCTTGAAAATATTGTTTGTTTCATTTGTAACAACGGAGCTCGCTGACCTAAATTGTTTTTCTTTTAACTCTCAAAACCAATTATTAGATTCAACTCTTGTAGAAACCAAAACATCCTCTTTTTTCTTTCCTCATTTATTGCTATTATCAGCAGAAGTTCCTACTAATTTTTGATCTTCTGTATTGCCAGATTTATTAAGCAAAATCGGTTTAGTTCCATTTGAAGATATAGAACAGAATTTCCATACATCAGCTTCTAAATATTTGTTTGTTTCAGTATCTTGTGCATTATCTGTCACATCAGTCTTATTAGCTTTATATGCGTTTTTACAAATTTGATTTAATGCCTTCGTATCAGTACTATCAAAAGCTTTTGAAACACCTGCAAACTGCTTTTTAATTTTTGTTTTATCTTGCTTACCCAATAACCTAAAAGATCACTCTCATCAATCCTTGTTTTTAGGTTCTGACAACTTATCAGGATCAACTAAATAATCGCCATATGCGAAACCATATTTTCCGCTTTGATAATCGTTATTATCAGAAAAATTATTCATACCAGACAAAACATCACATTCTGGCATAGGATCCATAGAGCTATATACTCCAAAAGCAGTTCCTCCTACAATTACAGCACCTGCTGCAACTCCAATAGAACCTTTAACTGGATCCATGATTAATTAAGTAGTTTTAGAACCCTTTAAAGAACAAAACTTAAATAAATCATTTTCATCTACCTTATTATTTGCATTAGCAGAAGTTAATTTATAACCCTCCTCACAAACATCTTTAAGTGATCCTTTGCCTGAATCATATAACTTCTTAAAAATAGATGATCCGTTTCCTGAAAATGTTCTATCTGAACCGTTATCTTCTTTTTTAAAGAATCATTTTTCCTGAACATCTCAAAACAATGCATTCTCAGGATCTGTAATAGAAACTAGTTGATCTTTGTTTTGCCTTCCAAAAGAGTTTTCGGGATAACCTTCTGATTCTTTTTGTCCTCCTGTTCCGCCCTCCTTAGGAAAAACTCCAGCAGCAGTTGGTTTTCTATTTACAGCAGAACAGTATCTTCAAACATCTTCTTCAGAGTATTGGCTATCAGTTGGAGAAGAAGTGACGACATTATTCTTATCTGATCCATATGCAACAACACAAGCGTTCTTTAAAGCATCAACATCACTTAAACTATTAAATTTATTACCTACTGTCCTTGGATTTTCTGTAACTTTTTTATCATCTGAAAGTTTTTTAAATAATTTTTCCCACCCCTTACTATTTTTCCCTTCTTCATTACTTAAAAAATACTTTCAATAGTCAGAAGCATATTTGTTAGCATGGTCAGAGCTTTTAAGAGAAACAAAATCTTCTATTGATTCACTCAATAAATATTTAGCTCCTATCGCGGCAGAACCACCAACTGTAACAGTAAGAGCTGTGCCAACCGCAACAGACTTTGCAGGAATTGCCATTTCGTTATTCTGTACCTTTTAACGAACAATATCTAAGCACATCCTTTTTAGGAGTTTCTTCATCGCTTTCTTTCTTAAAATACGCCTCTTTACACAAGCTTTTTATCTGTTTGCCAGTTGAATTTTTAGTTTTGAAAAGTTTATTAAAAATTGATTTATCATCTGTTGCCTCCTGTCCGTTTGAAGCAGCCCCTTTCTTATTACTCCAACCAAAGAACTGCGAATGTTTCAAGTTTCAAAAATCTTCATTGTCCAGATGATCCGGATCTATTAGATTAGCAGCTTTATCTTTTCCATACATTCCTGCAGTAGTGTAAGTTGAAACCTTATTCGCTTCCTGAATAGTCTTAGGTTTCTTTCTTAACAATGAACAATATTGCCAAACTTCATATTCTGAATATTTATTCATTTCATGAGTAGTTCCTGTATTTATGTCCCCTTTATCCTTGGTATAAACATCCTTACATTTAGCTTTCAAAGAATTTTCTCCCTGTGCACCGCTTGCTATTCCAGCAAACTTACTACCATTTGCTGGTTTATCCATTAATTCATATCTATTCCTATAAGCTCATTCTCATCAATCATTGTTTGTATCACCATCTGCAACCACAAAATAATCTTTATGCTCTTCTACATACTTACCAGAAGTTACGCTACTTAAAGTTGTATATTCAGGCATACCATTATTCAAAAGAAGTACTGCTCCTAAACTAGTAGCTCCTATTAATGCAACAGATACACAAATCCCTCCTACAACTTTTACCATTGCCATAACTAACTAAGTTAATTAGCTACCCTTATATCCCTGTAAAGAACAAAATTTAAGAGTTTCATTGTCTTTATTGCCGCTATCAGAAGTATCCTTATACCTAGTTTCACAAGCATCTTTTAAATCCTTTGTTGCTCGTTTGTTCTGATCATCATAAAGAGTCTTAAATCCTGCGCCAGCATCAGAAGCTCTCTTTCCTAAACTATCTTTATTTTCCTTTGGCAAAAAGAAAGCCTTAGCTTGTCTATCCCAAAACTTTTGATTACTACTATTTTTTGTTGAAATTAGTTTCTTCTTTTTGGTTCCGCCTAATTTAGAAACATGCTGACCACCATCTTTAAAATCAGGCTCTTCGTTCACAGATTCTCCTATAGTTAAAGGCTTAACTCCATCTATAGAACAGAAGATTCAAATATCGCTTTCATATTTTGCTTTAGATTGATCAGAATCCTCATCAGGGGAAATATCTGTCTTAGTGGCTTTTTTATAAGCCTCGTTACACTTTTCCTTTAACTTATCAAATCCAGACAAATTCTTAAAATCGTTGCTCTGCGCTGTTTCAGATTTATATTTCTCACTAAAACGACTACTTCATCAAGAATCATTTTCATTTCCAGAGGCATCAGCAAAATGCAATTGAAAATCTTCTCCGAAAGTTCCAACAGTTGCAGTCTTTAAGTAAATAGGCTCTTGAGAAAATAAGGTACTAACTCCATAACCTCCTCCAGCTATCAATACAGCTGTTCCAGCTCCTATAGCTAATTTAGTTGGATCCATCACTAAGTTACTTTTTCAAAATAACAATATTTTTTAAGATCTGCTTCCTCAACTTGAGCCGTACTATTTGTTGAATCCTTGACATACGCAAGTTGACAAGCTTGTTTAACTGAATTTCCATTTCTCTTTCTAGTTTTGAATATATTCTGTTCGCCGACTGTCTCTGAATCCTTCTCAGAGCTAAATTTCTTCTCTTTTAATTCTCAAAATCAATCATTAGATGTATTTTTTGTTGAAACTAAATGATCTTTAGATTTTTTACCTCATGTTTCAGTACTTCCTGCGGCTGTAATTAATTTAAGATCTTCTTGATCCTGAGAATCCTTCAACAAAACAGGTTTAGAACCAGTTCTTGAGGCTGAACAATATTTTCAGACTTCTGATTCTTTAAACTTGTTTGCATCATCGGCAGCAGTATCAATTAAAACATCAGTCTTCTGCGACGTAAAAGCAGCCTTACAAATCTGATTTAACGCCTTTTCTTTAGCTGGTTCACTGTCATCTTCATAAGCAGACTGAACATCCGCAAACTTCACCCCTTTTTGGCCACTATCACTTTGCCATTTTTTAAATGCCGCTCCTCAAAATGGCTTATTTTTTCCGCTAACGGATCGGCCATGTAATCAGCATACGCATTTCCGAACGTACCTGTTTTATATACACTATCAATGCTTCCTTTATCTGAAATAACAAAAACTTCTATTGAACCATCAGCGAACAAGAAATATCCCCCAGTAGTCACTGTTGCTACTACGCCCAAACCAGCTGCTGCCTTAACCAATGCAGACATAATCAATTACTCTTTGCCTTTTAAAGAACAAAACTTAAGAACATGTTCCTTAGAAACCTTTGGAGTTGTGCTTTCTGATTTGTTATATGCATCTTTACACACATTTTTCAAAGTTTCATTCTTGCTTCTACGTTTATTTCTTTTGTCAAATAAAGCCTTGAATATAGAACTATCCGCAGTAGTTGCATGCCCTCCTGATCTACTATCATCTTTCTGATCTCTGAAGAATCTTCTCTCTTGCTCTTCTCAGAAATGACTATTCTCCTCAGCTAAAACAGAAACTAACTTACTTGCCAAATCTTTACCATGAGCATTAGTTTCTGTATAGGAAGAGGTTTCGGCAGTTCCGCTAGTAACCTCAGAAACTAATTTAGGCTTAACTTCAACTGCAGTACAATATCTTCAAACATCTGCTTCTAAATATTCAGTATTCTGAGAAGCGCCAGACGGCTTTATAGT
The DNA here is from genome assembly GCF_902712995.1 of Candidatus Mycoplasma haematohominis. Lineage (GTDB taxonomy): Bacteria > Bacillota_I > Bacilli_A > Mycoplasmatales > Mycoplasmoidaceae > Eperythrozoon_B > Eperythrozoon_B haematohominis. The sequence goes on along the minus strand of NZ_CACTIB010000020.1, from coordinate 53,406 downwards.
ATTGGTGCTTTTTTCCTTAGCCACTGCGTAAACCTTCTCACATACTTTCTTTATAGAATTATCCTTTCCATCACCGCTTTTCAAATTAGCAAACCCTGCAACAGGTTTATTATTGCTTCCTAGAGCGACTTGATATCTATTCTTATAAACCCATCTTCATCAAGCATCATTATCTGGTTTTGAATGATCTACAAAATAATCATAATAGTCAGTAATATATTTATCAGCTTGGTCAGGCAAAGAAAAATAATTAGGCATACTCCCATCAAACAAAGTACTCACTCCATAACCACCTCCAGCTATCAATACAGCCGTTCCAGCTCCTACAGCTAATTTAGTTGGATCCATGATCTACTCTCCTTCAAATGAACAAAACTTAAGAACATTAACTTGCTGCGCCTTTTCTTCATCGCTTGTGCCCGCAGCAGTCAAAGAATAAGCTCTTTCACAAGTATCTTTTATTGTGCCTCTATCTTTCTTATCTTTATCATCATACAATTTCTTAAATAAAGAATCAGAATCATTTAATCCATTCCCTATTCCACTATTTCCATTTTCCCCAAAAAACTCTTTATTTCTGATCTCTCAAAACAAATAATTGCTTGAATCTTTCGCAGAAACCAATTTATCCTTTTGAGTATTTCCATAAACTCCAATTCCTGAATAACTCTCATCATTATTTCCTGCAACAGTCACTGGCCTTCTAACTAAAACAGAACAATACTTCCAAAGATCTGTATTTAATTTATTTTGGTTGTCGCTTGCATTATTTGTAGGAGTTAAATCAGTCTTAGGTTTCCCATAAACAGAATTACATACCTTATTTAAGGATTTAGAATCATCACTACCATTTGCTGATTCAGGTCTGAAAGCATACTTAATCTTGTCTTCATTCTCAAACTCATCACTCAAATTAACTGTCTTATTATCAAAATCATACTTTCATCACCTATAAGCTCAATTTCATCAGTTCTCATTACTTGCATCAAAAGGATCAACTAAGTAATTCTCATATTTCTTTCCTACATTATTAGCGTCTGTATGTTTTCCATTACTACTACCCTTAGACAAAACAGTGTAAGTAGGCATCATCCAACCAACTGCATTATGAACGGCATATCCTCCTCCCCCAGCAATCACAACCGAAGCGGCCAACAGAGTCGCTAATTTAACTGTACTCATTTTGCTAACTTATTAAAAGAACTGGAGATTCTACCCGAAAAGTCTGCAAAAACATTTTTGTCTTTTATTTAAAAAAACCAACAACATCTACCAGCTATTTTTTTGAAAATTGAAATTTTAGGATTTAACTTTCATCACCTAGTGAACTAGCTCCTCTCAATGAACAAAACATAACAACCTCATTTAAAACTTTCTCGAATTCTTCTGGTTTCTTTTCATAATTCTCCCTACATTTTTTCTTTAACGCCTCCTTAGTCTGCTCTTCTTTCTTTGTAGAAGAGAAAATATCTTTAAAGCCAGCCTCATCTAATTTTGCTTTCTTACCTATTCCCTCCCATTTGTTATCTCCTGAAGCGAAGAAACCTTTTGCCTGTTTCTCTCAAAACAAATCATTAAATGAATTAGTAGAAACTAAAGAGGTCTCTTGAATGAAAGAAAATAGTTTTTCTCTTCTATCCTCTTTCATCTGTGAACATCTTTCTCAGAAAAACAAAACATCATCTTCTTCAATCTCTCCTTCCTCATAATCACATGCAACTTTCCAATCTAAATCATCTTCTAAAGTAACAGGAGAAAACCCATCTATAGAGCAATACATCCAAACATCATATTCATTAAATGATTTGTCCGCTTTTTCAAAATCAAAAGATTTAATTGCCTTAGAATAAAAGCTTTTACAAGCATCCTTCAAAGCAGAAAAGCTAGCAACATTCCTAAAAGAATTAGATGCAAATTCAAGCTCTACATATTGCATCCTCTTAGACGGCAAATATCTATACTGATAACTCCAATTCCATCACAAATCATTCGCTGCATCTTCTGCATCAACAAAGTGATATTTAAGGTTATGACCAAAAGTTCCCTCATTAGTATTCTGAATCTCCTTACTAGCAGGAGCATCAGGAACAACTAGCAAAGAGGATAAATTAGAACGAAGAACTGAAGATTTAAGTCTGGAGCTTAAAAATTTGTTTACAACAAGAGCTCCTGTGCCAATTACAAAAACTAAACTACCAAGAACAAAAGTTGGAAGTTTCAATTTAAAGGCCTATAAATCAGAAGAACCAGCCAAAGAACAGAATCTAAGAGTCTCTTTTGCTATATCAGTAATTTCATCGCTGTAAAAATAACTGTAATTCTTTTCACACAACTCTCTCAATGAATCAAGTGTTCTATCTTCTGTTTCATACAATTGTTTAAATCCAGCAGCTTCATTTTTAGCACTAATCCCTAAACCAACTGTTTTGTCTTTATTGCCATAAAAAGATGCAGCATGTCTCCTTCAAAATATATTATTTTTTTCAGAGGTAGTTGAAATCATTCTGGATGAATATATGTTGCTCAATCTGCTTCTTCCTTTCAACCCATCTCTCTGTTCTAAGACAGTAACAGGAACTCTTCCTTCTTCAGAACAATAAGTTCAAACATCGTTTTCATATTTGTATTGTTCTAAATTGCTATTAATAGGAGAAATATCAATCCTTGTATTTTTCTTATAAGCTTCATCACACTTTTTCTTCAGATCTTCTACGCTTTTGACATTAGAAAATTCAGAACTAGTCTTTCTATAGTTAGTGCCATCCTCTATATTCTTCAAAAATATATTTGTGTAATTTGAATTTCATCAACTATTGTTAGCAGGAACATGAACATCTATGAAATGACCTCTAAAGTCAGAACCAAATGTGCCTAAAATTGGTTCCTTAATAAACCAACGACTTGAAGACTTTCTTCCAGGCCCAGAACGATTCCTATAACTTGACCGTATTCTTAAAGATACATCTCTTGATCTAAGAGCGTAAGCGCCAAAATAAAGTAAAGCAAAAACAGCAGAACCAGTTATTAATGTAATAGCCGCCTTTGTAAAACTAAACAATGTAAATAATCTAGAACCTTGATCTTTGATCCTAGAACCCTTATAAAAAAGTTACAACAAATTAACAAGTTCCTTAAGATGAAAAAATGAAAATATATTTTTGTTCTTCTAGCTTAGATACAAATTGAAACTTTTTTATAAAAATCGCCAAAAAAACTACTTAGTAAGACAACTTATTTCTCAGGAAATAAATAACAAAATTTCTTAATTTCTTCCTCTTTTATCTTAGGTTTATTTGCTTCCTGAGCCTTAGAAATCTCTCTTTCATAAGCCTCTTTACAAATATTTTTTATTGTATCATTCTCATTTCTAGAAGATTTTTTTCCATACAAAGTAGCAAAAATAGAATCAGAAATTCCATGTCCTAATCCATTCTTACCATCTGCTCCGAAAAACTCATCATTTCTTATTTCTCAAAATCTATCTGTAGCTTTGCTGTTTGCATAAGTAACTGCAACTGCCTTATGCTTAAATTCTTCTTTCTTTAGAAAAGTTGTATTGTCTGTTGTTGCGTTCAATAACTCAGGAATTCCCTCTAAAACTGAACAATATTTTCACAAGTCATTTCATAACTTGTGTTTATTATCTGTGCTATTCGCCTTAGGATCCAAATGATCATCTTGCTTTTTTAAATAAACAGATTTACATACTTTATTAAGAGACTTATCATCATTTGTTCCTTTTTCCTTCTCAATCTTGTAACCTGACTTAACATTATCTTTTCCAAACTCAGAACTTGATTTATCAATTGTTACGCTTGAATCATTACTCCATCTTTCATAAGCTCTCTTTCATCAACCTCTATTCTCAGACTTACTTCCTTCTATAACTCCTCCAAAAGGAGCAACTAAATAATTACCATACCTTTTCCCAATATGCTTATCTTCACTATAAGTAGAATCAAAATTAGAAGTCTTAGATAGAACTACAACAATTTCTCCGCTAAATCAATGAAAAACACCATACCCAGTTCCTCCAACAGCCACAACTGAGGCAGCTGTAATAGCTCCTAACTTAGCTGGATTCATAAACTAAAAATAAGAATTAGTAATTCTAATGAAACTGACCAAATTTTTTCTTTCCCAAAGGAGAACAAAATCTAAATGCAGAAAGCTCATCTTCTTTCAAAACATTATTTTTAGGAGTTGAATAAATATTCATACATACCTTCTTTAGAGATTCAAACTTATCTACTTCTTGTCCATTTTTCTCATACAAATTCTTAAACAAATTCCCTTTTGGAGCTTCCTTCAGATCAAAAAACTTTTTCTCTCTTCTAGCCCATCATCAATTGTTAGAAGAATTAGTTCCAACTAAATACTTCTGATATGTCTCTCCAAATGTATCAACACCATATGTCCCAGTATTAGACAAATACTCCTCAACATATCCAGCTTTTCTAGCCTCTTCAATAGTAAAAGGAACTGAATTTAACTGAGCAGCTCCAAGAATCAAAGAACCTCCAATAACTAGAGATGCTGCTATAGCAGCAAACTTAACAGGGGAAAACATGATCTTTTAATTAGGGGAGTTAGACATGAACCTTATCTAATTAGACAAAGAACAAAAGACATTCAAACACAAAGTCAAAAAAATATCATTCATATCACTAATTCTTAATATCTCTTACCTGCACTTCATAGAAGAAAATACAGATACGTAAGATGAGGTGACTTTCAAATAACTTATTTGTTTTGTAAATACCTTTTCGTAAGCAGTCTCAACAATATCTACACCTTTAAAAACTCTCCTATTTCCTACTACAAGAGGATGCTTCTGAAAACCCTCTAAATCTGTAATGCGCTCATCTGTTTTGATAATCTTCAAAATCTCGAAGAACAACTTTCCTCTACCAAACAAATATGAATAACCCCCCCCCAAGAATCTCTGCATTACAAAAGAAGAACCCTTTGCTATCTGAATTAAAGACATAACTTAATTAAATTTTTTGATCTACAAACAATTACTTACTTCCCTTCAAAGAGCAGAATTTAAATACATCTGCTTCTTGCAAATTGCTGTCAGAAGTGCTTGTGTTATATGCTGTTTTACAAACTGACTTAAGAGTTTCTGTTTTCTTTCTTTTTCCGCCTTTCTCGTTTTCATAGAGAGTTTTAAATATAGAGCTTACAGATTTTCCTTGACCTGATCTTACGCCACTATCTTTGAAAAATAACCTTTCCTGTTCAACTCAAAAGAAATCGCTATCCTGAGCTTCAACGGAAATTAACTTATCTGCGTGCGCTTGTCCATAAGCGTTGCTAGTTGAATAATTAGTTTTCTCTTCAGTATTTTTACTTTCTCCTAAATCTTTAACTTCTGAAACAGTTTTTGGTTTCTTATAGACAGGAGAACAATATCTTCAAACATCTGATTCTAAATATTCTTCTCCTGTGGCTCCAGTTGCCTTTACTTTAGTGCTGCTTTTTTCCTCCAAATAAACTTGAGCACAAACCTTTTTTATAGATTTACCATCTTCGCCATAGCCACTAGTCAAACCACTAAAAGCGGCAGTAGGTTTGTAAGAAGAATTTTTTTCTAGATCTTTTTGATATCTATTTTTATAGACCCACGCTCATCAACCTTCGTTCTTAGTTGCATCTACAAAATAGTCATGAGAATTCTCTAAATACTTATTGCTCAAAGTTGAAGCACTCAAAGAAAAATAATCAGGCATATCACGATTAAGAAAAGAAATAAGGCCGTAACCTCCAGATCCTGCAACCACAACTACTCCAGCAACAACTGCAGCTCCTTTAAGGGTAGCCATAAATTTAAATCTCTACAAAAAACAAAAAAAGACTATTAATAAAACTAGATATACAATTAATAACTTACCTAACACATACCTCAAAGAAAGCTACTTGTTGATTTAAAAAAATATCTAAAAATTAGAACAAAACCCAAAAACTTCTCTTATCTCTGCTTCTGCAATGACATTGTTATCTGAATAAGCCTGCTTACAAGTATCCCTAAGAGATCCAACTATCTCACTAGACTTCTTATTCCTATTAGTTTCATAAAAATGATAAAAGTGAAAATAATTCAATAGAGCCCTGTCATAAGAAAAAAATCAATTCTGCTTCTTAATCCACCAATCATCATTAACTCCCTTAAAAGTAGCAGCTAAATAATTCTTATTCTTCTCCCCAAAAGAATTTTTCCCATATGTCCACACTACTTTCTTATTCTGATTAATACTTACAACTCCTTCATTATTTAACTTACTTCTAGATTCAGAAATAGTCAGAGGATAAACATTCTGTATAGAAGATCTATAGTTAATTCCAGTAACAACAAATGATCCTAGAATCGAGAAGAAAACAATTGAAGCTTTCTTATAAGCAAAATCCATATTCAACAACAAACAATAACAAATCAGTTTGATCTAGTTATTCAAAGACCAAACAACCCAAGTTTTCTTGCTCGTAAACTAAAAAACTACCTCAACAATATCAAATAAATATTCCATATTAGGATGCGCTGCTACTTGTCTATTTCTGACCCTTCAAAGAACAAAACTTAAATAGATCGTCTTCTAAAACCAGTGAATTCTGTTCTGTGTTATCTTTAGGTAACTTATATGCAGCTAAACATTCCTCTTTAATATCTCCCTTACCCCTATGTCAAAGCTTTCCAAATATAGAATTTTTGTCATTCTTAAACTTAGATCCTGATCTTCCTCCTGATTTTTTGAAAAATAATCTAGTTTGCTCTTTCCAAAAATAAACATTATCGTCAACAGTAATAGAAACTAATTGATCTTTATATTCCTCTCCATAACTTTTCTTGCTTGCATCTGAACCCTTATATGAACTATCTTCTCCCATATTTTCTGCAATAGTCTTAGGCTTGTATTTAACTCCAGTACAATACCTTCAAATATCTGCTTCTTCATATTCATCGTTAGCAGAAACTCCCTTCTTAACTTTTGCATTTTCTGCTTCATATACTTTTAAACAAACATTTTGTATATGCTTATCTGTTTTTCCCAACCCTCCAGTTAATCCAACAAATAAAGTTTTAGGATCAACTCTTTGCTCGCCATCATAATCTTGTTTATCTTCATAAACTAAATACCTATTCTTATATGACCACTTTCATCAAGAATCATTCTTGCTTGCATCTACAAAGTAATCTTTGAAATCTGAAACATATTTACCATCAGAATTAGATAAAGGTTCATAATCTGGCATTACTCCAGAAAATAAAATACTAACTCCATAACTTCCTCCTGCTACTAATATTGAAGAAGCTCCAACTACACCTGATGCTTTAGTTAATGTCATGTTCATTCACTCAACTCAATAGCAACTATATAAACTCTTTCCCTGAAATTATTCTCTAATTTACCTATATGTTGCTTATGTTTTTTCAAAAATATTTAACTATAAAAACCTATACATTTATTTCTAAAACTAATTTTTGCCTACCAAAAAAGAAAAAAATCAAGTCTTGACAACAATAATTTGAAAATTTAAAACAATTTTTTAATACTACCTACTTGTCTAAAGTGCAAAATTTAAGAAGATTAGTTTCTGTAACTTTAGGTTCAGTTGGTTGAGAAGTCTTATTAACTCTGTAAGCTGCTCCGCATGTATTTCTTAGATCTCCTCTACTTCCTTTATTTTTAGAATCATAAAGATCATAGAACAAAGAATCAGTGGCTTGAGTTAAACCATTGCCCGTTCCTTGATTGTTATCCCCTCTTTCAAAAAACTCTTTATTCTTTACTTTCCAGAAGCCATCATTACCAGTAATTCCAATTAACTTGTCTTTCTTATCTTCTCCAAAAGTACCAGTTCCATAATTCTCAGTTCCTATATCGCTAACAGTTTTCGGAGCTTCTCCAAATACAGAACAGTATTTTCAAAGATCATTTTTCAATCTTTCTTTTTCTGGTTTATTAGCCTCCTTATTTATTTCAGTCTTTGCCTTTTCATAAACAGTTTGGCAAATTTTGTTTAAAGATTTTTCTTCTCCGGATGTTTCGTTTTTGCCCCTATAAGAACTCTTTACTACGTTTTTGTCAAAGTTGCCACTTAACGTAATATTCTTATTTTCAGAATCTGCCTGTCATCTTCTATATGACCAATCCCATCATTCTTTATTGTCATTTCCATTGTCCCCAAAAGGGGCAATTAAATAATCGCCATAAACATTTCCAATATGGGCGGTATCTGATACCTTATCACTACTTTTTGCCAAAACAACATAATTCTCCGGCATAGGATCATGAGACAAATGTCTATAAACTCCAAAGCCTGTTCCTCCAACTATTACTGCTCCTGCCCCTAAAGCAGCAGCTCCTTTAAGTGTTGACATATTAAGGTGATGTTAAATCGTTATCTAAATCTGATGGAACTTCCCCAGAAACAGAACAGAATCTTCAAAATTCTTCTCATTTAGACTTATCTGCTGTTTTAAGTGCAGTTGCTGTCTCATCATACTTAGATTTGCAATTGCTCTTCAACTCATCTACTGCTGCTTTTAATTTAGTTTCATCCATTTTATTCGTTTTGTAGTCATTAAGTTTGGTCTCAAAATTAGTCTTGAAATAACTTTCAGCTACTAAAGAAAAAGAACTGCCTTCAACTAATTTCTTAACTCTTTGTTCTCAGAAAGGTTTATTCCTTTCTGCAGTAGTAGACATAAGTAGACTAGCTCTCTTTTGACCATATTTGGAATTATCAGTTCCAGAATACCCTTCTTCACCAACCAAAGTAGTTGGTTGTTGTTGATCAATAGCACACTTAATCCCGAATCCTCCTGCAACTGCTGTCGCCGTTGTTCCTGCTACTGCAGCTCCTAATTTAGCTAAAGACATTTTTCTATTCTTCGGAAGTTAAATAACAAAACTTCTTAATATCAGACTCATTCACTGTTGGGTTTGTGCTTGCTTCTGTGGTTTTTTTAGAATAGGCGGCTTCGCAAGTATTTTTTATAGTGTCACTAGATGCTCTATTTGACTTCTTTTTATAAAGCTCTTTGAATATTCCATTTTCTGTTGCACTATTTCCTTTTCCATCTCCTTCTCCTGCCCCAAAAAACTCCTCATTTTTTAACTCTCAAAACTTATCATTAGAGCTACTTCCTGAATAGCCTTTAGTTGCTACTGCCTTGCCATGATGATCTACTTTATTTCCAAATGTTCCGGCCTCATAACCAGATTTATCACCTAAAAACACTAATTTAGGGGCTAGAGAAGAACAATACTTCCACAAGTTTTTATTTAATTTATTTTTCGTTGCATCTGAAGTTGGTTTTATATCCACTTTATCCTTCTTATAAACGTCATCACAAACCTCATTTAAAGCCTTTGGAGAAGAATTAGGAGATTTACTACCAGAATCCTTATATGGAGAGTTAATTTTTTCTTGTCCTGCCTTATAAAAAATTTCATCAAACTCATTTGGATAATACTTAACATCATACTGATATTGCTTGTAAGACCATTCTCATCATTTCTTATTTCTATCCTTTGCTGCGCTTGTATTTCCATAAACTCCCACTAAGTATTTTCCATACTCTTGTCCAATTTTGTCGTTGTAATCTGTTGTTGAAAAATTATCCTCTTCTGAGAAAGCATAAAAAGTAGGTTCCATAGAATTAACAAACTCGTTAACTCCATAACCCACAGCCCCTATTACTACTAAACCTAATCCTCCTGCAGATAACTTGACTGGATCCATTATTTATTAACTATTATTCAACCCATCAGGAATTAAAAAGCAGAATTTTTTTATGTCACTTTCATGAAACTTATGTGTGTCTGTTCCGTTTTGTGTTGCCTCATAAGCCTCTTTGCAAGTCTCCTTAACTGTTCCTTTCCTTGTCCCATCAAACAATTCTCTAAAAATAGAGTTTGTTGTTTCTGATTGTGATCCAGTTCCTGTAACAGCATCTCCTCCTTTTCCATATCTAAATTCATGTTCTCTAATTTCCCAGAATCAATCAGTTGAATCTTTATCTTCTTTTTTTACGGACACTAACTTCCCTTTTAAGCCCGACTTATCTCCGAATTTATCACTTTCGTAACCTGAACTATTTTCGCTCACCAAAACAGGTTTAATGCCTCCTATAGAACAATATCTTCAAACATCCCTTTCTTCAAATTCATCATTATCATTTGCATCTTTTTTAACTTTTGCAGATTCTGCTCCATATGCATCTTTGCATTTCTTATTTAAAAAATTATCACTATCTGAATCTTTTCTCTTAAAGCCCCCTTTTAAATCTTTAAATTTATTTTTAGGTTTTGTGCTTTCTTCACTACCATCCTTATCTGAGAGTCATCTATTCTTATAAGATCATTCCCATCAATCCTTATTCTTGTCAGAACCATCATCTACAAAAAGAGATTTGAAATCTTTTGCATATTTAGTGTCATAACCAGTCCCTCCAATCTCTTTTAAAGTCTTAAATGTAGGCATCATATTACTAAATAAAACACTCATTCCTCAACCGCCGCCACCTAATACCAATGCAGCCGCCCCAGCTCCTGCGCCTAATTTAGCGATAGACATTTTTACTGTTCTGGACTTAAATAACAGAACCTCTTAATATCCGCTTCTGGATAATTAGAATTATCTGATGTTTCTGATTCATAAGCATCTTCACAAACCTTCTTGATGGTATCGTCTTTCTCTTTTTTCTTTTTGTAAAAAAGCTCCCTAAATTTTGAGTTTTGAGTTGCTAACTCTCCTTTATAAATTTCTTTTCTTCTTCCAAAAAACTCATCATTTCTTAAATTCCAAAAAATATCATTTTTGACATCTATTGCGACTGCTTTATCTTTATGGCTATTGCCTCGTTTGTCTGAATAATTGCTACTACTTACTAAAATTGGCTTCCCCTCTAATAAAGAGCAATAAGTTCAAACATTAGATTCTTTTTTATCTTCTGAACTTAAAGCATTTTCTTTACCGGTAAAAGCTGTTTTACAAATAGTATTTAAAGCAGTTGCTTCACTTCCAAAAGAAGAAGCAACCTTAGTTGTATCCTTAAATGTTTCGCCTAATTTACCTTTCTCACTTCCAATTGCATCTTTCTTAAAAGTTTCATACTTCTCTACTCATCATCACTGATTACTATCCGGATCAACCAAATATAAAGAATTCTTCCTTCCAAAAGATTCAGTATCAGAATAAACAGTATTTAAATTCGATAATTCAGCAAGAACAGTTGGAAGGTGTAAACCATACAAACTAGAGTAAGTTAAATAACCCCCCCCAGCAGCTATTAAAGCGCCTGCGCCAGTTCCAGCAGCTAACTTAATTGGATCCATCTAAAGTGCAAAACTTAACGACATCATCACTTGGATATTCAGTATTATTTGATGAGTCAGTCAAATAAGCGGCCTTACAAATATCCTTTATATGTTCGGATTTATTTCCAGCATCATACTTGATCTTGAACTTAGATTTTGATTTTGCTGTATCTAAATCTTTTCCAGATCTAGATCCAGAAGATGAGTAGAATTCTTCGTTTCTAATATCTCAGAAAATACTATTTCCTGAATATTCTGTAGAAACTAAAGTTGTCTTTTTAGAACTTCCGATTTTAGCGTCTGTATAAGTTTCACTTGTATTTTCTGAAATTGTTTTAGGTTTCTCTTTAACTATCGAACAGTAAGTCCAAACATCATTTTCGTAATTAGTATTAGTTCCGCTTTTAACATCAGTTGATTGTTTATTAAAAGCAGCTTCACAAACTTTATTTAAAGCAGTAGCTGTAGATTCATGATAGGCTGCTGTCACCTTATCATTGCCAGTGAACTCAGCACTCTTTGTTGCCGTAGAAGAGCTTCATCTTTTATAGGCTTCATTCCATGCATTTTTATTTCTTGCAGGATCTAACATATATCTTCCATACTTCCCTCCAAAAGTAGTATTCTGATATTTAGTTGCAAAACCCTCCAAAGAACTCAGAGGATAAACGACTCTTAATGTAGAGTCGTAAATAAGATAACCTCCTCCAGCAAAGCCGCTCAATACAAGAACGCCTGCTACTGCTTTAATCAATGCTGACATGATCTATTATTATTCACCTTTAACGGAACAAAACTTAAGTACATCCGCCTCCTGAACTTTATTACCTTCTACGCTTTCATCTTTATTTGACTTATAAGCTTCTTTACAGGCATTCCTTAAAGTGTCTTGCTCTTCTCTGGTTTTATTTCTTTTAGCAAATAAGTTTCTAAATAAAGGGTTTCCAGTTTCAGACGCCTTGGCTCCAGATCTATCACTTTTGTTTTCCTCTTTAAAAAATAATCTTTCTTGCTCTAATCAAAAAGAATCATTGCCAGTTACTGCAACTAAATTGCTTGCTTTTTCCTTTCCATAAGAATTGTTTATCGCATCATAAATTTTCTTTTCCTCTGCAACTTGTGAAATAGTCTTCGGTTTCTCTTCAACTGCAGAACAGAAATATCAAACCTCAGACTCTAAATATTTATCATTTGTAGCATTTGCTGAAATATCGTCAGTACCCTTTGTATAAGCATCTTCACAAACCTTCTTAATAGAATCTTTATCCCCATCTCCACTAGTAACGTTCTGAAACTTACCTGTTGTTGGTTTCTTAACTGATCATCTATTCTTATAAGATCATCTTCATCAATTTTCATTTCCATTTACAGCCGCAAAGTAATCTTTGTTGTCTGTAAAGTAAGTACCAGTAGGATTAGTCAAAGGAACATAATCAGGCATACTGTTATTACTCAACGCCATGCTCAATCCTCAACCTCCTCCTCCCAATAACACTGCACCAGTACCTGCCGCAGCTGCCGCTTTTAGTGGATCCATAAATTTGAAAGTCTGCTTTTATTCAGAGCAGACCTTAATAGTCAATTTAAATGATAAGCAGTACTTTTAATAAATATGTAGCCGCTATTTTTTTAAAAATTCAATAATTCACTAAAAAACAAAGAGGAAGAATAAAGTCTTGGAGAAATAAGGAATTAAAAATTAACTTTACTCTTTAGCAAAGCATACCTCCTTAAAAACATTTAAATCTGATTGTTTCTCCGTTTTTCATGTTCTATTCTTTCTTGACTTACATCATGCTTTTGTGAAATCAGCTACTGCGGTTTGCTTATCACTCAAGACAGGAGAAGTTCCATCATTAGGAAATAAACTGTCCAAATCATCTTCAGGTTTCTTATTTTCAGAATCTTTGAGATTCATACTCCCTCAATTCTTTTTCAAAGCTGCTCTATAGTCATTGTTTTTTTGGTTGTAATTTTTTATTAACTTATCTACAGAGTTGTTATCATCTTGATCCTTGCCTCCAACATACTCTTTCCCATGCATTTTCTCATCTGATAAAGCTATAGAAAAGAAAGTTGTCTTATTGCTATCTACTCTTGACATTCCAGTTTCTCAACTGAACTGTGTGCCAAGAAAATAACTGCTGCCACTAAGGATAGCAATAGCAGTTCCTCCTAATACAAGAGTTAAAGCAGTTGAAGCCATATCAAACTTTTATTTTTTAAATATCTTACAAACACCTCTCTTTCTCTGATCAATAGCCAACTTTCTAATTTGTTAAATCTAAATTAAATAAGCAACTTAAACCTTTTGCAATCTAGATTTTCTTGAAACAAACATCCTTAAAAATCCCTCATCTTTTTCCCTCTGCAGTTCTCTCATCTAACTGAACAGAAACCAAAGTCTTTTTTGAAGTTCTCTTACATCATTTTGTGATGTAATCTGATACATCATCAAGATTATTAAAAGAATTGATTTTGTCTATATCAGGTCTAGCTTCTCCATTCATGCCATTTCATCTAGCCTTAAGAGTGTTCAAATAGTGGACTGCGTCTCTGCTTAAATTTCCTTTAGCGTTCTCTAATAACTTCTTAACTTTCCCAACATCATTTCCTATGTATTCTTTTCTATTCTTAATATCAGAATCTTCTTCAGAATGCAATAAAAATGTTGGTGCTCTAACTGTTCTTTCTACTTCATGATTCAACTCTTCCTTGATTTTCTTCCCTAAAAAGTAACTACTACCACTTAAAACAGCAATAAATACTCCACCTAAAACAAAAGTTAAAACATTTGAAGACATTCTCTAGGTAGTAGCATCAGCATCCCAAGAAACAGAATCCAAATCTAAAGTACAAAATTTCTCGAATTTGTTGTAATCAGCTGAATTATTTTTTCCATTTGCTCAAAGTTCGCATCTGAAAGCTATTTCAGAAGCAACTTTCCTAACGCTCTGATAATCATCATCGCTTGTTCCTGCTGTATATTGAGTAGTTCCGCTCAACTTCAACTGCTTCCATATTTGCTCTAACTCTTCATGAGTCATATCAATCAATATGTCAGTAATCTTCTTCTCATCATGACCTATATATTCTTTCTTTTTTTCCTTAGCAGTTTTATAAAAACTCTGATACTTGCTTGTATCTAAATAAGTCTTTTCATAAACTCCCTTCTCGTTATTTCATGCAACTTTGTAAGTGTTAATCTCGTCAGCAAAAAGTCCTGCCGTAAAACAACCAGAAACTGCAAAAAAACCTACACCTATTAAGGATTTAACTAAAGGTTCCAACGAAATAAAAAATTAAACGCCTCCGTAGAGAAGCTTAAAAAAGATACTTTTTCTCAATTTGAGTAACTACTTTCCTAAATATGTATTTCTAAAAAACATGTAAACCAATATTCAAACAAAATTTAATTTTTTCTCTCCTCTACAGATGATAAATAATTAAAAAAATAGCTAAAAATTGGCTCAAAAATAGATGAAAAATGGAAGGCATACTTACTACCGCGAACAAAGTTTTTTTAATTCTTTATCTTGCATAACTTAAACCCGCCAAAAACCACTACTAATAAGACCAAATATGAAATTTCTATAATTCTTTGAACACATTCCTTTCTTTATGAAACTTGCTTTAACAACACCTACATTAATTAGTTCTTCTGTCGCTTCTGTTTCAACAATAGTAGCTGGCTTGTCTCTCGGTGGAGTGTTTACTCCCGAAAAGAAATGAGAGTGAGATCAAAACAAAGCAGACGATGTCGGCTTTTTAAATGAAGTTCTAGACGGTATGTGCGGAGTCTGAATAAAAACAGACGGTTACAAAAGAAATTTTTCAGAAGTAAAGGAAGAAGATGCAGAGCAAAACAAAAAACGAGCTCAAGACATAAACGAGGTTTGTTTTCAAAGAAAAGAATTACAGGAAAAAATGAAACAAAAACCCAATCGTTCTTCTTAGGTTCTTAAATTACCAAACCTAAAACAAACTAGTTTTCTCGGGAGAACTACCCTCAATTAATCTGAATAAAGCTTGCCAAGAACCAAAAAACAAAAATTTATAACAAAAAGAAATAATTCACAAAAGAGGAATCATTGAACCTAATAGATAAAACAGCAAAACAAATTTCAAATGCTTACAACTCTTTTCAAAGGCATAGAAAAATGGCATGCTAAAGCCTCTATTTACAACTGCAAAAGCATAAATATCAGAAATTAAAGTAAAACAGCGAAAAACATCAATAACTCAAGAAACAACTAATACAAACCCTGACAAAACAAAAATTATCAAAAAGATTGCGCTGAATAGTGTTGTTAACAAATAAGAAACTGATGCAACAACAAAAGCAGAAAACTCTACAATTCAGACAGTTTTTAAAAAAGATATCTTGTTTTCTAAGCTATCTATACGGCCATCCTCTGAAACATCAAATTTTGCCATTACAACTTTTAAAAACTGCCTACTTTAATAAAGAGTCTAATTAAAAGAAGGGAATTGCTACTCTTCTGATTACTAATCAACTTTCTTCTTTTAATTAACTACCCTTAAAAATCCGACAAAATCCCCAAATAAATAAAAATCAAGTAGCCTATCTAACAACAGAACTGCAAGTGGTTGAAGCTTTATTAGATCTTTCATTTGCATGAACCAAACCAAAACTAAAAGCGGAAGCCAATCCTAAATTTACAATTGCAAAACTACTCTTTAAAAATGCAAACATACTTTCCGAACACGAAAAACACCATAACAAATTCAATAAATATGGCTATTTAAGCCACATTAAACATTTAAAGATCTAAATGTCCTTAGGAATTAAATAACAAAATTTTTCTATATCTGTATCTTTTACTGTGGGTGTTCCGGACGTAGGTGTGTCATAAGCATCTTTACATTTTTTCTTGATAGTATCGTCATTTCCCCTACTGTTTTCTGATTTCTTTTTATAAAGTTTTGCAAATTCTGAACCTTCAGAAGCTTTAGCTCCTCAACCAGCTTTTTCTGCTTCTCCAAAAAACTGTTTATTTCTTTCTGTTCAGAAAGCATCATTATCGTTATTTTCTACAGAAAGAATCTTATTTTTGTGTTCCGGCTTAGAACCAAACTTACCTGTATATTTATCTGTAACAAAAATATATTTAGCGTTAACTATTGAGCAATAAGTTCAAGCGTTTTCTTCGTAGTTCGCTGGAGTTTTTAACGAATCAGGAGTAGATTTAAAAGCTGCATCACAAACATGATTTAAAGCTTTACCGTCTTCTACTGAAGAATAAGCTTTATCAATTTTTCCTTTTTGAAACTTATCACTTAACTTAGTATTCTTTGTGCTGTCTGCAATATCTTTCTTTAAGTTTTCATATACACGATTTCATCATCATTCATTCTCTGCTTTATTGGGATCAACCATGTAAATGGAATAGATTCCGCCAAACTTATCTGATGTATATACAGAATCTGGAGATGGTCTTTCAGAAAGAAGAATAGCTGACTTTTTCTCTCCTGTTTCCATATTGAAAAGATAGTATCCTCCCACACTTGTTGCTGCCAAAACAACAACTGCAAACCCAACTTTAAAAAAGGGAACCATATTTGTTAATTATTCTTGTTTGCCTCCCTGTAAAGAACAAAATCTAAGTGTTTCTTTTTCCTTATTAGTTTCTACGTCCTCCGCATATCTATTTTTACAAGCTTCTTTAAGTTCTGAAGTTGTTTTTTTAGATGCATACGTTACAGCTGATGTGCTCAACTCTTTAAAACCTGCTCCATCTACCGTCGCTCTACTTCCTAAACCACCTGTTTCAAAAAAAGCTTGTGCTTGTATTTCTCAAAATTTATCATTTCCCTTATGTTTTGTAGAAATTAAAGATGCTTTCTTAGAACCACCTAATTTAGAAGCATTAGCTTGTCCTGTTTGAAACTCTTTCTCTTCAATTTCTGCCTCTTCTATAGTAAAAGGTTTTTTGCCTTCTATAGAGCAAAAAGTTCAAATGTCTTTTTCATACTGAGTTTTATTTGCTTCTTTAGTATCAGAATGAATACTTGTTTTCACAACTTGAGAATAAGCAGTTAAACACTTACTTTTCAACTCAGAGCCACTTGAAACTCCAGTCTTAAATTCAGTACTTAAACGAGAGGTATCAGAAGGATATCTACTCTTATAGGATCAATTTCATCAACTATCATTTTTTCCATCAGATGCATCTACAAAATGATGTTGAAATTCATAACTTAAATTACCTTCAGTTCCTTTGTTTACTATGTGTTTCTTGCTAGGTTCTTTTCCTAATAAAGTAGCAACTCCATAGCCACCGCCTGTTATTGCCAAAGCACCTCCGCCAACCGCTGCTGCTTTTAATGGATCCAAATTAACTTCCTAAATCTAACTGACCAGATTCTTTATAAATACAAAATTTCTCAACATCGGCCTTATATTTAACCTTGTTTGGCTCATTATTGCCTTCAAAATCAGTCTTGTTTTTTTTATAAGCAGCATCACAAACCTTATTTAAAGACGTAGTAGTTCCTGTTCCGTATCCTTCAGTAACAGCTTGAAATTCGGTTGATAACTTAGACGCCTCTCCTTCTTTTGCTTCCTTTGCATATGAAAGTTTGTTCTTATAAACTCAATTAAATCAATCCTTATTCTTCTCGTGATCTGCAACCAACTTAGATTTATTAGCCTCTATGTTGCCAATATTTCCATTAGTAAAACTAACTGTTCCAATTTCTTTAGAAGATAAAGTAAAGGCAGTTGGTTCATTATTTATATAAGCAGCTCCTACTCCTCCTGCTACTATTAAAGCCACCGCTCCAGCACCAACTGCGCCTTTTAATGGATCCACAACTTAATCTATTACTAACTAGTCTTTTCTAAAAAACAATATTTCTTTAATTCAGCATCTGTGGCTTTACCATCGTTATCTGAAGTGCCCAAAAGATAAGCATCTTGACAAGTATCTCTAACTGATCTTTTGTTCTTCTTCATTAATTTGAAAATATTTTTTTCAGTACTTTCCGGTTCAGCAACAGTTTCCTTTTTAAGCTGTTCTTCTTTTAAGTCTCAAAATCATTGATTTTTATAGTCTTTGGTAGAAACCAATTTATCTTTATGAGTTGCGCCAAATTTTCCTGAATTTTTACTATCTATCAAACTTTTGTCTGAACCATCTTGAGAAGAAGATAAGAGAATAGGTTTAGCTCTATATGGAGATATAGAACAGAACTTTCAAACATCTTCTTCTCAAAACTTGGTTGTGTCTGTTGATGCAGGTTTAGTGCTTGTCACGTTAGCAATTTCAGCTTTATAAGCAGAATCACAAACCTTATTTAAAGCTTTTGTTGCATCTGATTCAGCAGAACTAAAAGACTTTTCAACAGACTTAAACTTTTCTCCGACATTTTCTTTTCCTACAGAAGTAAACACTCCATATGCCCATGTTCATCAACTTGAATTATTGTTATCTCCATCTAACTTATTAGGGTCAACTAAATAATCGCCATAAAAGTGACCATATTTGCTAGAATAACTAGAAAAAGTAGTAGTGTTTGCAGAAATAACTGAACATGCAGGCACGCCACTAAAAAAGTAGTAACCTCCAACTCCTCCAGTTATTACTAATGCTGTTGCCCCTAATCCGGCAGCTCCTTTAGCTAAACTCATTTTCTATCCTGCTGATACAGTTGCTGGAACAACACCATCAAAGGAACAAAACTTCCAAATATTAGATTTTTTCGTAGTCTCAGTAGGATCATTCTCTTTATACTGATCATCACAAACTTTATTTAATGCATTAGCGGCTCCAGTTTCAGAACTTGAAGCAGCATAACCCTTAGTCACAGCAGTTGACTGAAAAATAGAATTCAGTTGTGTAGTCGCATCACTAGCTGTTTGCATAGGCTTAAGAATCTTATCGTATATATACTCCCATCTTTTCTGATTTCCAGAATCAAAAGCAGCAATTAACTTTGCCTTATTCTTTCAACCAAACTTATCATTAGGATAAGTACTAGACTGACTACTATTACTCCCCAAAAACTTTTCTAGAGAAGAAGCATCAGGAACCTTAAAAAGAGTACTTACTCCGTATCCTCCCCCTATTGCTAAAACTCCCACTCCCGCACCAACTGCTCCCTTTACTGGATCCATAATCTAATAACTCTTATTTAAAAACTCTAAAGCTTTCTTATTCTCCTCTAGTTTATCAATTGACTCCTGCCTTATATGTTCAGGGGTCTGAAAAGTAAATTTATTTATTTGTCTTTCAAAAAAAACAATCTCTTGTTGTATCTTTTTTTTATCTTCTTCTATTATCAACCTATATTTATCAACCCATTCCTTACCTATATCAACATAAGTTACAAAACTAGAATGTCTAACACTAATCTCACTTTCATTTGCCCTTCTCTCATCATTCTCTAACCCTAAAAACCTATGTCCTAAAGAAGCAAGAGAACTATTTATTTCATCTGAAGAAACATCCAAAACACTAAACAACCTAACCTTTATCTCATAACTCTTAGGCATAGCTAATTTATTCCTGATAGACCTATGAAACTTAAAGTAGTCTTCAAACCAAAATATAAGAGGATCTAGGGAAATATCCTGACTCCAATCAGAAAGAGAAGCAGAATGAAACTTACATGAAATACCACTTGAAAAATCAGGAATAACAGAACTAATTAAAGAAATAAATTCCTTTCAAAGAGCAGATAAGAAAACTAAATTATTTTTGTTATTAACCTCCCAATACTTGTACATCTCCAAATAAGTACCACAGAAATCATCTCTAAGAAATCTCTCTATTTCCTTAACCACAAAAGAAAACTCAAAGGACTCAAAATGAACCTTAAGTTTTTCCTTCAACTCCAAAAAATTCTTAAAAATAGCCTTCTCACTAGAATTCAAACTCTCCTGTCTAATCTCATTTACATCCAACTTCTCCAATTTCTGTCCCACAAAAACAGCAGCATTCTCAAACTTCTTAACCAACCTAGCATAATAATCCAACTTCTGCTCAGAGAAAGAAATATTCCCATCCTCATGAGTATTGCCCAAAAAAAATAATCTAACAACATCATGTGAATACTTATCAATCAAAACTAAAGGATCTATCCCATTATTAAGAGACTTAGACATCTTCCTATTCTTGCTATCCAAAACCAATCCATGAAGAAATATCTTTTTAAAGGGTAACAACCCTTCTGAATAAACAGACATAAATATCATCCTAGCTATTCAGAAAAACAAAATATCTTTTCCAGAAATAAGAACAGATAAAGGCAACATGTCCCTCCTACCATGAAACACTATATTAGGCCAAAGGGAAGAAGAAAACCAGGTATCCAAAACATCCTCAGATTCCCTCAAACCTTCTCTTTTTTCTAAAGAATGCTCATTAGTCAAATCATTCAAATAAACAGGTATCTTTATCCCCCACGCCAACTGTCTAGATATACATCAATCCTTCATATTCTCAAACATAAAAACCAACTCATCATTCTTAGATTTCTTAGTTACCTCCATAGAAGAAAAATCTTTTCTTCAAAACTTCAATGCTCTCTTAGCCAACTCAGAACTCTTAACAAACCACTGCTTACTCAAAAGAGGCTCAATAACAGTCTTACTCCTTGAAGAATAAGAAACATTAGATGAATAATCAACTATAGTCACCAACCCCTTATCCAACAATTCCTTAACTATCAACTCTTTAGCTTTATCCCTATGCAATCCTTTGTAAGGATCTAACTTAACAACTAAATCAGAATCAAATACCTCTATTAAATCCAGACCATACTTGCTTCCTAACTCATAATCATTGAAATCATGAGCAGGAGTACACTTCATAACCCCTGTACCAAAAGAAATATCAATATAAGTATCAGACTTAACAGGTATAGATTTATCAATAATAGGTATAAGAACATTCTTTCCTATCAAATGAACATACCTCTCATCCTCAGGATGAACAAACACTGCTACATCCCCTAATATAGTCTCTGGCCTAGTAGTAGATACTTCTATATAAGAATCCTCTCCTTCTACCTGATACTTAATCGTATAAAGCTTCCCGTTAGTCTTTACATAATCTACTTCAGCATCAGAAATAGCTGTCTTAAGCGTAGTATCCCAATTAACCAATCTCTCTGCTCTATATATCAACTTCTCTTCATACAATCTCCTAAAAACTGAAAGGGTATACTCCTTAGATTTCTCATCCAAAGTAAATCTCTTCTCGTCAAATGGCAATAGATAACCTAATCTAGAATATTGCTCAGTTATCCTATCTTCATGCAATTCTTTTCACTCCCATAACTTCCTATCAAACTCCTCCTTAGACAAAGAATCCTTAGATATTCCCTTTTTTCTAAGCTCCTCCTCTACCTTTATCTGAAGAGATATCCCTGCATGATCTACTCCATATCCTCAATAACACTTGTCTTCTCCCAATAAACCTCTGTAATACCTAATAAGAGTATCCTGAAGAATAGCATTCCACATATGACCCAGATGCAACACTCCAGTCAAATTAGGTGGTGGCAAAAGAGTAGAAAAATACTTCATCATTCCTATTAATTCAAATAATCTCTTATCCTCTTATTAACCAAATTTATATTCACTCCCTCTTTAGCACTAATTAAAAAAACTGAATCTTCAGAAAGCTTAGTAGTCTTCAAAACTTCACTCAATAAATTCTTCTGCTGATTATTAGAAAGCTTATCTATCATATTTATCAACAACGTATAGTTATGAAACCTACTAGTCAAAAAAGAAAATATCTCCATATCATTACTAGTCAAACCATGACTAGAAATAATCTGAAAAACCCCGACTATAGGCCTCTCCCCTTCACAAAAATAACTATCTAATATAGAAAGTAAAGTAGCTCTATCAGTCTTAGAACCCTGAGAAAACCCATACCCAGGAGTATCAACTAAATAATGCCTATCAAACTCATAATAATTAAGTGTTCTAGTCTTGCCAGGCTTATTAGAAATCAAAGCTATCCTAGCTTTAGCCAAAGTATTTATTAAAGACGACTTACCAGAATTAGAAGAGCCTACTAAGGCTATATCTGGAAGATCAGAAAGATTGACGGAATCATTGAATTTAGATACACTAGTAACAAACCTAGCCATCTAATCCTGTTGCCTCTTAATACTATTCATAATTCTCAAAACTTGACTCTCAGAAAGCTTCTTACCTGTCTGTCTATAAAGTTCCCTTATCTGTTGCTCAGTAATAGGAGGATTCTCCTTTATTTGTTTTTTCAAAACATTAGAAGCAACAAGTCAACCAACAACAATGCCGATTAAAAGAGCCAAAATAGCTGCTCCTATCCCATACCCCCAACAACTCAAAATAAATATAGGCATACAAAAAATGGCAGGCGTGGCAGGACTCGAACCCACAACATATAGTTTTGGAGACTATCGTTCTACCAATTGAACTACACGCCCTTCTCCCTAACTAATAATATGTTACCGAATTAACAGCTTACAAAAATAAACCATAAATAATAAGAACTAAAATTAAAAGAACTATATATAGATAACTAAGACTTGCACAAAATTGAACAAATCTTAGAACAAGAAATAAAAAGAGCTTTAACCAATCTCAGCTATGAGGTTGGTGAAATATCTCTGGAGGTGATTAATTCAGATTACGAAGGAGACATCTGCACAAACGTTGCACTTCAAATAGCATCAAAATATCAAGTCAATCCTAAGCAGATAGCCACAGAAATAGTAGAACTAATATCAAAAAATGAATACATATCCTCAATAAAAGTAGAAAACAATGGCTTCATAAACATAACCTTCTCAGAAAAAGTATTCCAAGAATACTACTCAAACCTAATAAAAGACCAACCAAGAATAAAGAATAGAGGTTGAAAATACCTAGAAATCGTGTCAGCTAATCCAACAGGATACTTACACATAGGCCACACAAGACACGGAATCCTAACAGACACCCTAGGAAACATATTCGAATATATGGGCTATTCAGTAAAAAGAGAATACCTAGTAAACGACGCAGGAAACCAAATAAAAGAACTTATATTTTCATTCTGAGAACTATGAAAAGAAAGGAAATATATACCAACCAAAATAAACCTACTGAAAGCCCCACAAGAAATATCCTACAGAGGAATAGATATGCAAGAATGTGTAGATAACTTATGAAAAAAATACCAACACAGATGATGTGTAAATCAAATAGACAAATTAAAAGAACCTGCCTACACAGAAGTTAAAGAACTAGTACTCAACTACTTCCTACACCACATAAGAAAAGTAATGAGTCAATACAACATACAAGTAGACTACTGAAGACATGAAAACTCATTCATGACTACTTACAACATAAACAGAATCCTTAGAGAAATAGAAAAATATACTTTCAACTGGGAAAGAGCTATTTGACTGAATATACCATCTAAGAAAGAAGTATTAATAAAAAGCAACGGAGAGCACACCTACTTCATGCAAGACATCGTATACCACGAACAAAAACTATCAATGATAGGCCCAAAAGATGAAATCATAAATGTCCTAGGATGCGACCACTACGGCCACATAGACAAACTAATTGGTTACCTAAAACTTAGAAACAAAGGAGAAGAAAAGAAAATCAAGTTCATATGCCTACAACTAGTAAAGCTATTAGAAGGTGGAAAAGCAATAAAGATGTCAAAAAGAGACTCTACAGCAATCTTCATGCGAGACCTAGCAAATTATATGACTTATGAAGAAGTAAGATGATTCTTCATCTCTCAACCATCAACCACATCGCTAGAAATAGATGTACAAAAAATAAGATCTAAAGACTACAACAACCCTGTCTACTACGTAATATATGCATACTCAAGAATCTCAAAAATACTACAAAAAATAGACTCATCTCTGTACCTAAACCCAAACATAAACTTCAACAAACTAGAAAACAAAGAAAGAGAACTGTTGAATCAATTAATACACTTCGAACCTTTACTAGAAAACATAACTATCAACCACCTACCACACAAATTACCTCAATACTTATTCAAACTAGCAAAACTATTTCACTCCTACTACGAAGAAACTTCCATATTAAATAGTGAGATAGAGGATAAAGATTTACTTTCTCAAAGATTAGCTTTACTAGAAAGCATCAGAAGAGTTATAAAAACCGGATTAACCCTAATGAAAATAGAAGCAAGAGATGAACTCTAATAATGCAAACTGAGAAAAGTTATCTATAGGTTCTGACGAATCAGGAAAAGGGGACTTCTTCGGAGCTCTTTCTATAGTAGCAGTAAAACTAGATGAACCCACGCTAAAAAAACTAAAACAAACCGCTTTCTTCAAAAAAATAAAAGATTCAAAAGCCTGCACAGAAGAATGAATAAAAGAAGTAGCTCCTCAAATAATGAAACTATGTGAATACTCCTATATAGATTTAACTATTGAAGAATACAACCAGCTCTACGCAAAATATTCCAACCTAAATATCCTCATAGCCTTTCTACACAATAAAGTTCACTCAGAAATAAAAGGAGATGAATTCAGAGTAATAGATGCTTTCACAAACGAAAAACTCTATTACGAATATCTAAAAAAAATAAACGAACAACCAGTAACTATAGACCTCTTCTGCACCAAAGCAGAATCATACTATCTATCAGTCGCTCTAGCTTCCATAATAGCTAGATATCTCTTCATACTAAAAATGGAATCTATCTCCCAAAAAACAGGAGTTGCTATACCCTACGGAAACAGTTACTACAGACCAAATTCAGTAATAGATGCCTATCTAGCCCTTAAAAAAGCAGGATACAAAGACGAAGAAATCTGTACCAAACTAGTCAAGAATCACTTCTCAACCTTAAAAAAAATAAAGCAACTATAAGATTGCTACATTCTTAACAATTGTCTTATGCAATATTCCAAATATAGACCCTATTTTTGCTTTCTGTAACAAGGAAGTTAAAAACTTGTAATCAACCTTCTTAACCTGCTCAACATCCAATAAAGAAGAAGGTAAGCCATACTTCTTAATATGAAGAGACAATCTATAGATAAGCCCCTCTATTGAATGCGCATCATACAAATCAGCAGCTAATTTCTTAGCCCTCTTATTAAATTCAGCACTCTTAATAGACAAAGCTTCTATATATGCCGGCATAAACAAAGCAAGTCCATCTGATCTCTTGGAATTAACCAGAAGAGACAAAGCTCCTTCAAGTTTATGAATAGCTCAAAAATCAACCACATCAACTATTGACCTTCCATCTAGAGTAGATGAAATAATGTGAATCAAAATTCTCTTATCCTCATGACTCAACTCTTTTCCAAAAACAAACACATCCAATAACTTCTCAACAGTCTTAATGTTGTTAACAATGGAATCCAAAAGAGAGTCAGTAGAAGAAAGATCAAAGTAACAGAAAATCAATCTAAAGAAAGTTTCATGCAATACTTGTTGCATCTTGTCCCTGCTCAATATCTCAAATACATCGGTACAATAGAAAACACCCTCTGCATCATCAATTTCACTTTTCAAATAAAGAATATTTCCAAAGAAATCATACTTAGGCAAGAACAATCTATTTCTTATTGCTGATCTAGAGTTAACTTTAGGATCAGGAACAACAAAAGTCGGAATAGTAAACAAAGAATACTTAGCAGCTAAAGCAGGTTCAAACTCCCTTGTTTTATGCAACCTAATTATGTTAGGTTTCATCAATTTAGGCATCAAAATCTGCGCAATATCAACAGTTGACATACTACCAATAGCAATAAGGGCATTCACGTCATGATCATTTGCAAACTCAGAAATTCTAAAAATTAACTTCCTATCCAGCTCCGGCTGTATATTTGTAAACTCAACAAATGAAATCTTATTTCTATCCAACAAATCAGTAATTCTCTTATAGAAATCAGTATCCCTAGTAAAGAAAGAGTCTGTTAATAAAAGAGCGCATCTAACCTCAGCTTGTTTCAACTGAGAAATAAATAAACCAGAATCCTCAATTGAATTAAGAAAACTAACGTTATTAAACTTACCCTTAATGATTTCGTCCTGCTGTGTTTTTAAATCCTCTGATTTTTTAAATTCTTGAGCAGTTTTAGCCTCTAAGTCCTTCACATAAGCCTTAATATTTTTTGTTTCTCTATCAACAAACTCATTACTAAACTCAGCTGCTTTAGACACTTCTTCTATGTCATACTCAAAATCAATTAAGGCCGCTTCATTAGGATTCAAAATCACTCTCTGAAGATCCTGACCAGAAACATTAGAATCCTCATATTCTTCTAAATTTCTCTTAGTCCATCTAAGTCTATGATCTAAAAAAGTTATTGCATTCCTCAAGTTATCTTCAGAAATACTCTTTAAATCATTTATAGAAAAATTAGATTCTCTAACCACATCTACAACCTCTAAATCAGAACTTGTATTATTGGAATAAGTATCCGCTCCAGCTTTGCTTACTCCGTAATTGCGCCCTAATAACTTATTTACTAAATTTCTTCACTTCACTATAGTATTTCGTTATCTTTTAAAAACCTAATTGTCTCTCTTTCAACTTCATCTCTGTACTCATAAGGAATCTTCAAAACTCTATTAGCTTTATCTGCTCAATATTTAGAAAATAAATCCATATGTAATTCTCTTCAAAATTCCTCTCTGCCAAAAATGTAATCCCTTATGCTAGATGAATGAACTTGTTTAGGAACTCTAACTAAATCTAAGGCTAAATAACAATGATCGCCATCATCCACATACTTCTCATTTTTTATAAAGAAAAAATTCTTAAAAGCTCACTTTCTAATCAAAAAATAATCAGTATGACTCAACAATATTAAATGTTTTATATGTGACGGCATTCTTTCTAAAATTTTAAGAATCTGAACAGTCCCCATCCCAGCAATAACAACCACACTATTCTCTGGAAAACTAACTAAACTAGTAAATCCATCATTGAGTAAAAACATAGCTCTTTTTTCAAAACCAAGACGCTTATAAGCCACTTTAGATCTTTCCAAAGCATCTGCGCTTAAATCAATATTTATAACTCTAATCGCCTTCTCGCTTCTCAACAACTCCAAACCCAAATGACCATGATCTGAGCCTATATCCACTAGCACATTTCCCTGAGGAAATAAATCTACTAATGCCTTGATCCTAGGATGCATTTCACAACTAAATTAAACCAGTCTTTTATATCACTCAACAACGTAAACCTCATTAATTTGATGATTAATCTCTTTTCTCTCTGGATATCTAAGCACAATTCCTCTTTTTCCTTCAACATCTACATCCACATAATCAGGAGTATCATTGTCGTTTAAATAGTTAACAAGAGGTATTTTCTTAATCTTAGAAACTATCTCAATCTCATCTTTAGCATTAACTAAAGCAGAAGGAATATCCAATTTCTTTCCATTAACCAGAACATGACCATGAGAAACAAGCTGTCTAGCTGCTCTTCTAGTAGGAGCAAAATTCATTCTGAAAACCATATTATCTAGTCTTCTTTCTAATAGTTGAAGTAAATTATCAGAAAGAGAGCCCTCTAACTTCTTAGCCATCTTAAAGAACCTTCTCAACTGAGTATCAGTTAAACCATACATCAATCCAACCTTCTTCTTCTCTCTTAACTGTTCACCATAAATAGAAATCTTCCCCCTTCTTCTAGTAGATCCATGCTGCCCGGGAGGAGAAGTTCTTCCTTTTCACTTGTCAAACTCTCTATTATTTTCAAGAAGGGACATGCCCATTTGTCTTGACTTCTTAAAAATACTTCCAATAAAACGTGACATTATCTTACCAACCCTTTATTTTTAATAGTTCTTATATTTTTAGCAGAAGTTTTCAGAGTAACTTTTTTGCCAGTCTTATCTACTAAAGTAACAGTCTGTATGTTAAATTTCCAGTCTCTCTTAGTTATATTAAGAGCCTTAGATCTGTTATTTCCTGTTTTAGCAACTTTTCCAGTTAACCTATCTTTTCTTGACATAATCGTAAATTTTATACGGTTGTAAAATCATCCTTCTCATCCTTATTTTTTGGACCATATATTCACCTGTTAATTCAATAGAAAAATCCTTGTTTCTTTTCCTTGTCTGTTACTGCTTTAACATCTGTTCCAGAAGGATATAGATCATCTCTATCATCTTCCAATTTGATTGCTAAAGATTTCTCAGTTTCAGCAAAAAGATCTTCTAGTTCTTTCTCTTTATCTGTCAAGAAATCTTTAGCTTGATTTACCTCTGTTTTTAATTCATCAAATGCAACCTCTCTATCCATCAAAGCCTGTTGTAACTGTGAAGTATTAGTTTCATGATAGTCCCTCAGAGACTTCATCTCATCTTCAATCTCAAGCAATTTCCCTCTCAGAATCTCAAGATCATATGTTTTGCTTTTCTCTTCTTGATATTTCTTCAAACTAATTTGAGCCCACTCTGTAATAGATGGTTTAGGTGGATTGCTCAATCCTCCCAATTTCTCCTCTCTCTCCTTGATATGTGATATGTACTCTGTATCAGAAAGAAGTTCCAACATCTTCTCATCTGGTTCATTGCGAGCCTCTTCAGATTCTCTTAAATCCAACTCATCTGATGCATCTTTGAACTGATCTTTATCTGGTTTAATAAAGAAGTCTTTGGCTGACATTATCTCTGTATTTCCATCTCGAACAAATCCATCATCTGTAAACACCATATTTGAATCTACCAAACGAACAGATCTAGTACTAAACAATTTCTGAGTTATTTCATATAAAGCCTCTTTGAATTCACCTCTTGAGTTAGAAATCAAGTAATTGTCACGTTTTCACATTTGCAACTCTCCATCTTCAATATCTTTGTATTTTTCTTCCTTCTCTAGACTAGTCAACACTTTTGAATTCTTATCTAAAGCTGCCATCTTAGTTGGGAATCTATTTCCAATATTTTTCAACTGCTCACTACGTAAAAAGTCTTTATGTCTCTTATACTCTTCAGCTTTCTTATCTATTTGTTCCTGTTTCATTTGCTCTGCGGCAAAAAGCTCTTGTTCAGGTGTAAGGTTTCTCCAAACTTGATCAATTATCAAGAAAGCATCATCATCCAATATCTTTGGATCAAGCCCTAACTTCGGATCCTTATGATTTGACAACTGAAAATTTTGTTCAGAAATAAACATAGCCTTCTTAGTTTCCTTAGACAACTTCAGACTTGCAGAATCAAGCTTTTCTAGATACCTATTATCCAATTCAGAAGGTTTAGGTGTATCCAACTCATATTGCATTGCTTTGAATTCCTTCTGAATCTCATTAAATACCCTTTTTCACTCCCTTTGTCTATCAACCGCTTCTTTCATTAACTTTCTCTGCAATTTGTAAATCTTTATTACCTGAGTAGCTGGAATAGGAGAAAAAGCCTGAATTATTCTTTCAGTTCTATCAAACATGTCTGCAACTACAGGCATACCCTCGTTTTCCCATTTTTGTCTTCATTTATGCAAACAGTGCTCTGCTAATCTATCGTTATCTGCGCAAGTTCTTGCAACTTCTAATTTGAAACTCTTAATTGAATCCTGAACATTTATGAAGAAATCATCATATTTTTTCTCTTTTCTATTAATAGCCAATCTCAATTGATAAAGACTCTTTCTAAACTGAATAGCATCGCGTTTAAGTTGTTTTTTCTTCTTGTTATGTTCAAATACAGAAGTCTCATAACTCTCGTACCTATCAAGTGTCTTAAGGTTATTTAAGTAATAATTAATTTTCTTTTTCTCTGCCTCTATATGTTTTTGGATATAAGCAGTGCTCTCCTGTATTGCTCCTAACTCCTTATAAACTTCTGTTCTATTTCTTCTCTCTAAACTCTCCTGATTTTCTTCCTGGAATTCTTTTAGTATCTCATCTTTCTCTAATTGAATTAATTTCTCTTCAAGATCCTTAGCATCCTCTATATCCTTCAGACGTTTAATCAATACATTCTCTATCTCCAGATGACTCTTATGAATAGAGTTAATTTCAAGGTTTAAATCAATTAATCTACTTGTTATCTTCTCGTAGTGCTTAGACATCATCTCTGGGTTACCCCTGATGTCTATTACTGATTTGTGCAGTATCTCATTTGCATTCTCTTCTATTGTCTTGATTGCCTCTGAATATCTATTTAAAGAAGCATTGGCGTTACCGATGCATTCTGATATCGCCTTCTGCTCTAAAACAAGTTCCTTATAACTAACGTCTTCTCTAGGATTTATCCCTCCTTTAATTAATCTAGACTCTAAATCTAATAATTGTTCTCGTATAGAAACCTTATGCTCTTCTAATTCAGTAATCTTGTTATTAATTCTCTCTACTACTGCTGCATGAAGATCCTTCAGATTCTCTTGAATTCCCTCTTTCTTAGAGAAAATAGGAGGTAAATCTTCTGAAGTCTTAGAAAGAGGAGCTAATTTCTTTTGTAATTCTCCTTCTGGAACCCTATAGTAATCTCTTAATTCTTTTCAGAATTCATCTGTTTCTTTAAAGTCCTTCTCTATTTCAAACCAGATACCAGTTGGCCTATCTAAATCTACAGGATAGAGATATTTTGTAGCTGGATCTATTGTCCTAAAGTAAGGATCTTGTCTTACAGTTTCAAAAGAAAATTTTCCATAGCTTTCTTCCTTCGCTTTTCTTAATTCTTGTTCTTCTCTCGCAACAGCCTCTTTTACTGATACAAATACAAAAGGATCTCTTTTTGGAAGAGGATTATCGTCACCTAAACTTTCGTAAGACTCGTCAAAATTAAAAATCTCAGGTCTAGTCTCATCTTTTGAATCGCTCTCCTGACTAGAGAAATAATCATCAGACTTAACTTCTTCATCTTGTAATGGCTTTAACTCTTCAGACGCTTCTTCTTGTTGTTGAGTCTGTAAAACATCAACTATCTCCTCCTGTTTTTCATCTAATTTTTCATCTAATTTTTCATCTAATGAATCCAAATTCTCAGGTTGACTTTTTACTTCCTCAGTTACTAATTGATCACTTAAATCCTCTTCTTTCTTATCAACATCAGGCAAATCAGTTACACGTATCTCCTCCCCAGTCATCAAAGGAGTAGGCTCCTTTTTCTTCTTCGGCTTACTTGTTTTTGTTTTTGGCTTTGATTTAGTTTTAGGAAGAGAAGAATAATCTGGTTCAAGATCAACAACAGAACCCTTGCCTCCTTCACTAACAAAATCAGATAGATCAAATAATTTCTTCGCTTCTCCTCTAACAATAAACCTATTAGTCTCTAAATCAAACTCGTAATCGCTCTCTAACTTATCCTCTAGAACCTTAAATAAGAAGTAAACCTCATCTTTTTTGAACTCTACCAGTTGAAAATGAGAATGCTCAAAGTTAAGTGTTTTGTAAATAGTAGCTCCTAAAAGCGAAACTTCATCTGGCCCTAACTTGAATACACAATTATCCGCCTCTTCAAAAATTTTCTGATGAATTCAAGATTTAAATTTGATACTTTTAGTGGCCATTATCGCTTTTTATGCTTAACTAAATAAATTTTATTATCGAGCAATCATCACAAGTTGTTCTGGTGTCATAAATAAACCTAAATAGTATGAATGAAAATAGAAATAGTAAAGTATTGAAATAAAAAACATAGAAGCAAATAGAACCATCAACTCCCACATACGAACTATGTGAAGCCTAAATGAATTTCTTGGATGATTGTGATTATACCCACGAGCAGTCATTGCTTCTGATAATTCTCCTGCTTTTATAAATGAAATTACAAATAATGGCACAAAAAGAGAAAGTAATGCAGAAGCCTTATCTCTTAATTTTCCATTTTGATAATCAATTCCCCTAGAAGCCTGCGCCTTAATAATTCTCAAAGCTTCCATAATCAATGAAGGAACAAATCTAATAGAAATTGCAACAGCTAAAGCCATAACTTTTGTTGGTAACTTAAATACTTTCAGAGGTCTAAAGAAATCCTCTAAAGCATATGCAAAAGAACTAAAGGACATAGTAATGGTAAATATAGAAGACAACAAAATAATAAGAATTAACTTATTTGATAAAGAAAAAGCATGAACAATCTGGTAACTAGAAATGGTATACCAAGCTGGAGCAAATGCTGCATACTTTTCTTTCCCACTACCATCTGAAATTCTAAAAATATTCCATTTACTTGAAGAAGTTAAATTCTGAAACAAACTATCATCCGCAGAACTTCCGGAAGAACCATGACTATGATTACTTTTACATTCACTAGCAAAACCTAAATACTTCTCTACGCACTTAACACTATCGTCATCACCTACTCATAAATTTCCATCTTTACTCTTCAATATTTCTCCACCTATAAACCAGCCATGTTTCAACTTTTCATCATGATTAGCGCTAGTGCTGGCTATCCCCAAAACATCATGAAACTTATCTCCAAAAGTACCTAATCAGAACCCAGGAGTCTTCATAAAGAAAAAATTAACCGTAAACAAAAATAAAAATAGAACAAAGTAAATAGGCGCAACCTTTCTAACTATTCTCCAACAATCACTTTTCCAAACTATTAACCAAGAAAAAAGAAGTAAAAAAAACTGCACTAAGAAAGAAATTCTCAGGAATAAAAGAAAAACAATTGATAGAAATACTATGAATTTAACTAGAGGGTTTAAGTTGTGTACAAGAGTGTTCTTAGGAACAAAGCTATTTTCTAAGAACATCAGCTATTGATAGGGATAACTCCTCAAAATTCTTAGGCTCATAATCTCAAAGAGCTTCAAAAGCAGGATTCTCTTTAACTAACTTATCAATAAACTTGATAATTTTAGGCACTCCAAGATCCAACCTTGAATCTCTAAATATAGTATAGGGAGTTCCGTGCATTATCAACTTTCCTTTATCCAAAACCAACACTTCATCCCCTAACTCCAAAAGTAAATCAATATTATTAGAAATTACTATTATTGTTTTCCCTTGCTTTCTCAAATTCTCTATCATCTCCACTATCTTCGCGGAAGAAAAAGGATCCAAACCTAATATAGGTTCATCAAAAATTATTATTTCTGGATCTATAACCAATATCCCAGCTAAAGCGATTTTCTTCTTCTGGCCACCAGACAATAAAAAGGGATTCCTTCCAAAAAACTCTTCAGATATACCTAACTCCAACAATTTAGATTTACTCTTCTCCTCTGGAGAAATATCTCCTGTAACCCTCAACATCTTCAAACCACAACACACATCCTCCAATACTGTCTCCTTAAATAACTGATACTCTGGATTCTGCAAAACCATGCCTGTAGTCTTCCTAATCTCTCTAAAGTTAGCAATCTTCTTATTGAATTTGTATATATTCTCTCCATTAAATAAATAGATATTCGCAGTAGGAGACTTAAGTAAACCATTAAAGTGAGCAGCTAAGACAGATTTGCCAGATCCAGACTTACCAAGAAATGCATAAATCTTATTTTTCTTAAATGAAAAAGAAAAAGAATCTATTACCTTATATTCCCCGTAGTGATAATTAATATCCTGCACTTCTATTGCAGAATCTGGCTTTATCTTATATTCCAGTATTCTTTTACGCTCTTTATATTTATCTATTAACCATCTATAATTCATTTATTTTTTTAATTGAGATAACAACTTAATCAACTCATCTTCATCATCAAAACGAGATATATTCACACCCTTCTCTCTTAAAGAATTAGCTAAACAATGTATAAAGGGCAAATCTAAATTAGAAGATTTCATCAACTCAACATCATTCAATAACTTTTTAGGTGTTGTATGAGCCAATACTCTTCCTTCTTTTAACAAAACTATCTCATCTGCAAGTAATAATTCTTCCATATCATGAGTAATAGAAATAACAGTCTTATTTTCTCTTTTCACTAATGTCTGCATAACATCCAATATCTCTTTCTTAGATCAAGTATCCAACATTGAAGTTGACTCATCAAAAATTATTATTTCCGGATTTAAAGCCAAAATAGAAGCTATAGCTACTTTCTGTTTCTGGCCTCCTGATAAAAAAGAAGAATTTACATTTAAATAAGACTCAATATTCAAAAATTTAGATACCTGATTAATTATCTTTCTAGAAAGAGCTTTAGGTACATTTCTATTCTCTAATCCAAAAGCAATATCATCCTCAGCAGTTAAACCTATAAATTGCGAATCAGGATTCTGAAAAACCAAACCTACTTTATGGAGTATCTTTCTATAATTAGAATCATTTAACTCTATATCCGACACCTTTATAGTTCCTGATCAAGCTTTAAATATACCTATCAATAACTTAGAAAGAGTAGATTTGCCAGATCCATTATGACCCAATATACATATGTACTTATTAAAAGGTAATTGTATATTTAAGTCCTTAAGAATAGGCTTTCCTTTGTCATAACCAAAAGTCAGATCAGTAATCTCTACTGAATACCTCTTACTACTCATTTAGACTCTTCATAGCTACAGGTAGATACATACCTTTTATTTTCCTCATAGAAGTTCAATAGGAGAAACCAAACATACCTAACAACAATGCAAAAGATAATAGAGCATAATCAAATCTTAAATATATAGGCAAGTAAATACTTAGTGTTTTAAACATTCCGTCCACATAAACAGACAATAATAGAGAAGAGATAGGAACCGCAACAAATATAGAGAATCCTAGTATTAATCCTAAGTAAAGTAATATAGTTATTGAGTTTTCAACATGAGTAAACCCTAAAAGATTCAAGATAGTCAATAGATTTTTTAAATCTTCAATAATTAGAGTAGTAATAATCAATAATGTACATATCAATAAAGGAGTAAATACAGAAATAAATAAATTTATTACTGACAATACTAAGTCAGATACAGTACTAAACACAAAATCATTAAATAAACTCGCATTTTCAAGAGCAATTATTGAAGAATTAATAGAGTAATTAGAACCATAAACTTGTTCAAGAACATTAGCTATCTGATCTGATCTGCCAAATTGTTCATCAGATAAACCAGCCTTCAACTGAATCCATTTATGGTTTTTTGGTTGATGTAAAAAGTGTGAAGATCAATCAGAATCTAGAATTAAACCAGCATTAGAATCCAAGAAACTCAAGAATGCAGGTGATGATTTATTTATTTTTTGTTTTGCATATATACCAGAACTACTGTAACCAGATACAGCCTTAATCAGCTGCATAGGTAGATTATCTACACTGCTTGTTTGTTTATTAGTGTAAATTCCGTTATACCCATAATCAGGATCCAGCCCTATTATTTCATTAGCATGTTTCTGACTAATGTAGAAAGAATCGTTGTAATAAGAATCGTATATATCAACTACTCTTAACTTAACTTTTTTGTGAGAGTTATCTCCTTGCATTCTCTTCACAAATCTATCAATAGTATTAACGATAGATACTTCCAGTGTTGAACCTAGAGTTGCATACAATTTCTTGGCAGTAAAGTGGTTAATAATCACTGGATATGATCCATCATCAAATTTATTGGCATACAGTTTGTGATTTATATTTTTTCCATCTTTATTTAATTTCACATAAGAACCTCTCGGATCCTGTTTAAGTCCTATTATTTTTGATAATTTATTACTTCCAGAAAATAGAACATTCAAATATGTATATGTTTGATCGCCATTAGGGGTTTTTTCATATTCCTCATTGCTTACATCTTTATATTCAGAAGTTAATCCTTTTTTAAGAGCGGAATCTGCTGCTGCATCTCCGCTAATACTTCATTCTTCAAAAGGTTTTGAGTAATCAGGTGTATAAACGTTTTGATGGAATGAAATCTTCATTGGTGCTATCTCAGGTTTTAAGAAGTGTTCATCCTTAGATAGAGCAAAGAATAAATACAAGAAGTCTGGTCTGAAGATAATGAATCTCTCAGGATGTTTTGTGCTATTTGAATCCGGATCTTTAGGCTTTGCGCTTCCTAATTGATCAATTGATTTCAACTTGTCATAGAAATAAATAATCTTTTCTGCGTCGAATCAATATAGACCTTCTTCTATTTGGCTTTTATTCTCTTTTGCAACAATTGAATTAGTTACCTTCCAAGTAGGTTTTTGATAGTAAAGTTTTCCTGGTGCATGATTTATATTATGGTTTGCTGCCTCGTGCTTAGTCATAAATCTATTAACAAAGAAAGCTCCATATCTAGACTTAATAATCTCATTAATGTAATTTACATAGTTAGATTCCATAGCTGACATAAGCTCTGTAGAGTATTTAGAAAAGAATTCACTAAATTCATTTCATGGGTTAACTCTCAAAGTTTTTCCAAACAACTGTAGAGTTCAGTCATGGTTAAACAACATTGGCATAATTACTTTGTTTCTGAAGAAAACAGGATTATCAATAACAGATTTCAAATCCTGATATGAGAACAATCAGTAATTGGCCTGATCTTTAAATAGTCTTCTTAGAGTTGGATGGTCATGTGTTTGATCTTGGCCTCCGCTATTTCCATTTTTAAAACTCAAGAAGTCTTCTCCTTTTTTTGTTGGTTTGCCATCTGATCCTCCATTTTTTGTCTTCACTTGAGCTCCATTAGCTCCATTTTTCTTCCAGAAAGTGTAGGATTGCAAACCTCCATCAAGTTTTTCAACATTAGCATTTGTAATTTTTAATTCCTTATTATTTTTGTAATAGTCAATTAAAGGTTTAAATAACGGTTCATTTCCATACTTAATCATTTCATATTCTTTATCACCATTTCCTCCTGCATTAGATTTTCCATTAGCAGCGCTTTTCTTCCTCAACTCATTCTTAATAGGAACATAATCCCCCAAATATTTAAGTTCTTTTGCGTTTGCATCACTGTCATCTACTTTAAATTTCCTATTATCTTCACTATTGGATGTCCCGTCCCCTGCAAGAAATTTCTTTCTAGAACTATAAAAGACTTTTGTTGAATCTACATCCGGAATAGGAAGATTCATCTCTGATCTAGTGAAATACTCAGATAAATCTTTTTGGCAATCAATTTCTACATTTTCTTTCTTAGTCAAAGAATTACCAAACATATAAACGTTGTATGGAGTCTTATTAAATACATGAGCAGGATAGTTAAAGTCAAATGTTCCTAATTTTTTGTACCAATCATTCATCTTCAACTTATCTGAACAAGTTGTATAAAAACTCTCTAAATCCTTAGGAATATAAGCAGAATAAAGACCACTAGCTACTAACTCAGGATTATCTTTATTGAATTTAATTTCCTCAACACCTCATTCTCCTTTTGTTGTTTTCTGATAAGGAACTTTCTTGCTGTGAGGAATACGGTTCATGAAACTATCACCTAAATTTGTGTAACTAGACAAATGAGGTTGTCCAGATTGAATAGAAGGAGTTTCTAAAGCAATATCAAATCCATAATCTTTAGTTGCCAACTCAAAGTTACTTACAGCTTGGAATTGACCCAAATTATTGAATAAGAAACTACTGAAAACAAATAGAAATACAGTTGCAGAGGAAAGAATCAATCCTCTATTAATAGTGTTCATAATCACTGAAGCTCTAAATTTCCACAATGAAGAAGCATTCTTAAATAATTTGTAGATAAGCTCAGTAGCTTTGTTATGTTTGAAAGCAACATTTACTTTCATCAATTGACTCACATCATCCTTCATCATTCAATAAGCTGAAATTCAAGATAAAGGTGCCAATGTACCTAGAGTGATCAACACGTAATACAACATGGTTGATAAATTGAAACCACTAAATACAGGTTTCAAATATCAAATATCTGAAACCATAGAGAATAGAGTTGGTTGCAGTCCTAAAGCTACAAAATAACCAAACAATGAACCGATCAATGCCGGAATAAGAATGAATGAGAAAGAATTAAGGATAATTTGTTTTCTAGTAATTCCGTTAGCTACGAATATCCCAAAGATATTGATTGATGAAGCAATATATTTCTTAATCAATACTCATACAGTAAAGAAGATTATTACTCCCATGAAAGCTAACAAAGTTCATGAGATAGCATGGGTAGCTCCCAAGAAATAATCTACGTAATTACTTCTTAAGAAAACAAGTTTCAGAGAATCAGCATCTTTAACTGTAAATAAGTCAAATTCAGTATTTACAACCTCGCCTGCATTTCCTCCCAACAAGAATTGGGTCATAAAGTTCTCAAGTTGAGATTTATATTCCTTCTCGATTGATAAGTCCTTAACTATTTGTGGATAAGAAAGAGACAAATAGTATTCATCCCAAGCAGATAATGAGTTGTATTTAACGTTTCTATAACCAAACTTATCTACAAAAATAAGAGCCTCTTTTTCCTTATTAGGAACTAGATTTAAGAACGAATGAGTAGGCAATAGCATGTCAGGGGAGATCCCTGTTCCTACAACTATTAACTTATTCCCGTTTACATTTACGATACTGTCATGATTTGCTGGATTCATGACAAAAGTTGAATACTCCTTCTCTCATTCCTCCTGAGTAGTATCTCCGCTCTCTACTATCTTTTTGAACTTAGCATATTGCTGATTAGAAATAGGTTTAATTCCATTTTTAGCTGCATAATCAGGAGAGATAATGGTAAAGTATGCAGAGAACTGATCGATGTAAGCGGGACTCTGAAGAGACATAACATCAGAGTGAACATCGAAAGTTCTTAAAAAATAAATTGTTTCAAAATTACTTAAACTAAAAAATAGTTTTGAGCCCTGTGTAACTATATTTCTAGAGCTCTGAATAACTGAGTCATAGATTCTTCTGTATGCTTCTAAATCTTCATAAGTAATCCAAGCTTTATTCTCTCAAGTCTCATCTCTTTCATTTCCAAAGTATTGGAAATATCTGGTAAATAATCTCTTATGTTTAGGGTTAGAAAACTTAGCTCTAGAAAGTAACTTAAATGCTGGCAGAAGTTTTCTTGTTATTATGTAATGTTTATTTGGTTCAGTCTCTAACTCAGCTATCTTTTTAAAATCAACAACATTATCAATAGATGCATCAAATAAAGGATTTCCTGAAATAACTTTGATCCTATTAACATAAGCATCATCCTTTCTTTCCTGAGAAATTATCTTAAAAGCATGATTCTTTTTAGAAGGATCATTTAATTTGGAAGAAGTAGAAGAAGAATTGAATACTACTAAAGATTTATGGTAGTTAACAGAAGGAGAATAGTCATTTTCCTCATAGGTTGAAGAGAAATTATCGGAAGCTTTCTGAGGCAAGAAAGTAGATATTGAGCTATATTTAACGTTTGAATCATTTAAATCCTGAATTCTCTTTCTATTTTTCTCTTGTAAATTTGGATCGTAATTAAAGTTCTGTAACAAAAATGTAAGAGTAAATATCTCATGCTCGCTTATAAATTTCTTAATTGTTTTTAGGTTTTCAATTTCAACAGAGGTCAAATAGTGACTAAGTGACTTAAAAATAACCCTTTCAACTAGTTGTTCATAAACAGTCTTAAAATCATCTGGATATGTTCTATAGTACTCATAATTATCGCCTGTTTTTTGGAAAGGTTTTTTACCATTGTTGTTTCCTGTTGATGCAGTTGAAAATTTTTTATGAGAATCTTTATTAAAAGAGGGAATGAATTTCTCTCCATTAGTTTTAGAAGGTTGCCGGTATTCTCCTTTTATTCAAGAACCAAAAACACTCTTAACTGCTTTAACTAATGTGTCGCTATCCTGATAACCTAAGTTTGAACACTGGTCACCATTTTGAGTGCAAAACTCTGTATCTCCGTTTCCATTATCTGAAGATTTAAATTCCTGAAATTCATCTCCTGCTTTTTTGATAGTTTCATTTTTAGGAGTTAGTTCATTTATTTTTTTATTTGCCTCTAAAACAGAAAACAAATAACTAGCAGCATCGGTAGGCTTTTTATCTTTTTCGCCCCGCTTTCCATCTACTCCCTCTTGAAACTTTTCAAAAATATTTCAATCACTTAATCCTTTCGCATTTTCATCTAAACTTTCAACTATCTTTTCTAAATTGTTCTTTATTTCACCGCTTCATTTCAATTTTTCAATTAAATTCTCTACTCTATCTCCCTTACTCAAAATATCTCACAGAACCAACTTCAACAACAAGATAGAAGTCTCTTTATAGGTCATCCCAGGAATCATGGGCAACCAAAAAGAAAATTCATTTAAAGCATCATTAAAAGACGTCAGATAGAACTTAAGATTTAGAGTCTCAAATTCATTGCTGTTAACAAAAGAATTAACACTTTGCCTAGTTCCTTCGTCTAATCTATAAAAAATTTCCCTAGATTTCATATTTTGAACAAGTTGCTTGAACTTCTTGGAAATATCCTTTCCTGCCAAGTTGTTCTTAAAGGGCAATCTAAATGCAAGGAAAAAATCAGATTCAAATAAATGCATGAATGTTCACTTTCCCCCAATTTGATTCTTCCAAAATCTTTTAGGATTGAAAGCGCTCAGTTTTCTATGCACTTCTGCTATCTCATCTGCTTCTAGAACATCTGCTTTCTCATCAACGCCGTTGCTTTTTTCATCCGTTGCATTAATTGTTTGACCCCCATTATCATTCTTCAAAGTAGACTTTGCGATTCCCTGTTGATAGTAACCATAAACAGAAAAAAGAAAAGAACTAAAGTAAGGATAATGATACCTATCAAAAGAACCGTCAAAACAACCTGAATTTATTTGTTGAGATGAAAAAGGAGTTTCAAGATCAAAAATATCCCATGATTGTGATGGACCTTGAACAGGATTAAAAGTAGAGTTGTTTCTGTCTAATCACTGAATCTCTCTCGAATATTCAGAAACAAAACTAGATGAAGATGAACAAACAAGTAATCAGTTATTGTAGGAATACTTAGCAAAAGCCTCTGAGTGAGGAATAGTAAAAACTAGCTTTGCTGTCTGAGATAATTTATCATTTCCAGATATTTGAACGCCTCCTGAAGAACCCTCTTGACTAGATTTAGTCTGAGCATCCTTAGTCTTAACCCACCCGTTCTCCTTATTACTATCAAAAGACCACTTATATCCTCACTTAGGTGTAAAAGCAACCTTTGATAGTTCAGTCTCAAAAGTAGGATTTACCTTAAGTTCCTGAGATGGTTTAAATAACTTACTAAGTAAAACCAGATCATGAGGATTACTATCGTAATTAATCTCATGAAAACCCTTATTTAAGTTAGAAGAAAGTAAATCTACTGAAGATAATACGGAAGTGCCGAAAGCAACGAAAAAACCTAATACTGATACTACTGCTAAATTCTTTTTTACATGTATCAGAGTGGTCTTAAAAAGAAAACCCACAATGAACTATAGAAATTTAAAAAACTATCTTAATCTTGTTTTAGGGCCCAAGTGCATGAACATTATCACTATTCTTAAGACATGTGCGGCTATCTGCAAAAGTTGGAATGTTATTTCGAAAGTAAAGTAATTCTCTCATCTTTTTCTTTCAAAAGGATCTTCGTAGTTTATGTAATGAGCAACTGTTTTCATCCTATAAACAGTCAACACAGGAGAGAAGAACAATAGAACTGAAACCAAAAGGAAAAGAACAATATGAAGAACTCCACTTAGACTTAAACCCAAGAAAGCTACTAGAACTGTAACAACAAACAAAGCAATATAAAGCAGATAACAGAAATTTAAAAATCTATTAAGAGTCATAACAGTTCTTCTACTTGAAATGAAGAAAGCCATAGCTGCAGGAATTAAGTAAACGAAGCAAGTAACTCCAAATACAGCAAGAATAGTCAACAAAACATGCTGTTGAGTTTTGCCCATAGCTTCTGAGCCCAATAAAACATGACCCAGAACACCTGAAAGGCCTAAGAAAATAAGAACAAAGGTAGAGAATAAAGTCATGTAAGCAGTCATGACAAAGGAGGTAGGAACTCTCAAGGGATTATTCCTATACTTAAGAGCAAAGAAACTTAGGGGAAAGTAACAAAGAATGCCTAGAAAAGTAAGAATTAAATAAACAGCTGGAGAACTTCCAAGTATCTTAAAGACTATTCAATGAACACAAGAAATAAAAATCCCAAACAGAAGGAAATATAAAGCAGAATAAGAGAAAGTTCTGATAAGGAAACGTACTTCAGATTGTTCTAGAGGACTCCTAAGGTGATTACGGAAACTTCTGTAACTAAAAGAAAACATAAATCTCTGATAAGAATTTTACTTTTTTATCATACACAAAAGAACTATCTGAAAATTATTGCATTTATACCCAATCCCAAAACAAGCAAAAATGTTAGTTAAGCTCTACTTGCCCCAGCAAAAATTCTCACAACAATAGAAAGAAGTCTACAAACTAACCAAAGCAAACCTCAAAGATTCTCGAAAACAAAGAACTTGTGTCATCTCTCAACCTCATAAGAATTTTCATAGTCAA
Organism: Candidatus Mycoplasma haematohominis; assembly: GCF_902712995.1. Classification (GTDB taxonomy): domain Bacteria; phylum Bacillota_I; class Bacilli_A; order Mycoplasmatales; family Mycoplasmoidaceae; genus Eperythrozoon_B; species Eperythrozoon_B haematohominis. The sequence goes on along the minus strand of NZ_CACTIB010000020.1, from coordinate 10,740 downwards.
TGTATTGAACAGTAGCTTTCATTCTGAAAATACTTCTAACAACCATTGCTCCCCAGAAAAATCATGTAAGAAGAAAAGCAACTAGAAAAGAAGCAAGAATTGTTCAAACTAAAAGAAGAGCACTTGAGAGAAGCAAGGCAATAGCAATAGCGGCAGCAGCAAAAACAAATAAACCCAATCAAGCAAAAAAACATCTTCAAAGAAGCTTACCAACACTGATAATAGAAGATCTCTTAGACATTCTCATTCCAATAGAAACAGGAATCATATAAACCAAGAAAGCTAACCCAAACACAGCCATAACCATCAACATCATGTAGAAATTAGCCAAGGCTAACCCTCCTACATGTTTGGCAATGATAGAAGACAAATACATGGCAGAAAAAACGCATGCACTTGTATAAGAAAGAAATAAGACAAAATAAGAAGTAGAAATAAAACTATCAGAAACCGATACAGGATCCTTCTGGTATTTTCAATACTTTCATCACAAAACAAAGTTTGACAAAAACCCTACTATTCCAACACACAAAATAAATAAGATTGCTGCCTCTCCAAACGCAACAAGGAGAAGAGAAGCTAACCCAGAAACAAAAAATCCAAATAGAAAGAAATATAAAGCAGTTCTCTTAAACGTATCAACAATAAACCCAACTTCTCTTTCGCCTAAACCAGCACCTAGATTCTCCTTAATGGACTCTAAAGAAAACACGAGAAATCTTTTAAAGCTTAAATAATAACAGTCTTAAAGGTTCATTTCGAAAAAATCAACAAATGCAGAAAAAATAAATAACATGGAGCGGCCAATGGGAATCAAACCCACATCGATAGCTTGGAAGGCTATTGTTCTATCATTAAACTATGGCCGCTTATATGGTGCTGGAAGAGAGACTCGAACTCTCACGAAGCAAAGCTTCACAGGATCTTAAGTCCTGGGCGTCTACCTATTCCGCCACTCCAGCACTAAAAACAAACAACATCTATATTTTTAAATTAAAAACTGGTGACTCGCCTGGGATTCGAACCCAGGACCCTTCGCTTAAAAGGCGAATGCTCTACCGCTGAGCTAGCAAGTCGAAAAAATGGCTGGGCTAGATGGATTCGAACCATCGCATCATAGAGTCAAAGTCTAGTGCCTTACCGCTTGGCTACAGCCCAACACTGGTGGGCAGGGAGGGATTCGAACCCCCGAAACCATAAGGTGTCTGATCTACAGTCAGAAGCGTTTAGCCACTTCGCTACCTACCCTGGAATACTAATTTAAATAATAATATATTACAAACAAATTACAGATAACTTTAGAGTTATTTTTTCTTCTGGTTTTTCCTGTTTGTAACAACATTTTGAGCTTCTTTTTCTAGTTTTAAAAATGCATTATCTATAGTTTCCAACAAAGCGCAGCTCTTAAATAAGACCAAATTAGAGGTCTTTATTAACTCTCCAGAAAAATATCAAATCCTATCATTATCCATTTGTCTCAGGCAATAAATTGGCATGATCGAAATATGACTAGCTTTAATCTTCTCCATTGAATTAGGATGTCTCGCTAAAAAGCTTCTTTCTATAAATAAAGACCTCTTGTTTGACAATGCCCTATCTAAATCACTTTCTCCATAGAAAGTATCTATAAAGTCCCAGAAAACAGGCAAATTATTGTCTTTCTTCTTATCGATAAACAAATCATTAAGTAGAAACTTAGGATAGGGATGTTCTTGATATTTAACTATGTAATTCATCAAACCTATAGAATACCAATCCAGAATATCGTTAACTACAAAAATGATCTGTTGCTTTGCTATCTTCTTTTTAAAAACGAAAGAATACTCTAATTTTTTTCTAAATAACTGACTCTTATATAAAGCTAAAAACTTAGTATACCTACTCTCTTCGCTATCATCAGAAGCCCCTACAACATAGTTCTTCGAAATCCTCTTTAACTTAAAGAGCTTAAAAAAATACCTAAATAAACTAAAGGGTAATCCGAATAGCCTTAAATAAAAATACCTATTATCTCGATCTATATTTGCCATCTGAAGTAGAAACAGAAATCTTCTCTCCTACTTCACAAAACTTAGGAACAGCAACAACTAATCCAGTGCTAGTAATTGCCTTCTTCTGTTCTGTAGCTGGCAAATCATCATCAAACCTATCTATAGTCAGAGTAACTATCTCAGGAAGATTTATAAATAAAACTTCTCCATCTCACATACTCAAAATAACTTCCAATCCATCTTCAAGATACTTCATTTCTTCCTTAAAGTCATCTCCATTAACCTCTATATCCACATAAGTATCCTTATCTAAAAAATGAAGTATTCCATTATCTTCATATGAATAAATAACCTCTACCTTCTCTATTACTGCTTTCTCAAACTTGCTTCCAGAAAAATCCTCAATAGTTATAGATTTAGTCTTTAAACATTTAACTTTGCATTTAACTATTCCTCCCCTCATAGCTGTCTTATTAAAAGAATGATCAAGAACTAAATACAACTCTCCCTTCCAAATAATTGTCTGACCTCTTCTAAGATCTATTGCCTGTATATACTCTGCCATCTAATATCCGCTTCTTTGTCTCTCTCAATTCACATTCCTTTTATCTAAAAAAGATTTCATGATCTTATCTCAAGAAAAACCAAGATAACTAGATAAGTCAATGAATTTTTGAACTCAACTTCTAAAAGAAGACTCCATATCTGCTGCGCAAGAACTATCAAAACATATAACAGAACTTAAATCTTTATGCAACATAAGAAAAAAATCAGTCAAAAACTCCTTATCTTTTTTATTTGCCGGTTCTCTAACTCCTATCCCATCCAAACTGAAACCTCTTTCCTGAAAGATAGAAAGAACAAAATGTAAGACATCCGCATACTCAGACAATACTTTCTCCTCATCTCATCCCTTTTCAGATCAAAACTTAAACACTTTAGTTTCATTAGATAACTCACTTAACTCAACTATCAAAGACAAAAGTCTTTTTTTAGAAGTATCCTGATAAGTTAAACCCTTATTCTTAAAAACAAAAAGATCTAACTCCTTTTGAGCATTTAATAAATCTGCTCAGTCAATTAATGCGCCCACTATTTGACCAGTCCGCAAAGATTCTTAAATTGATCAGGATTGTGAATTGCCATTTCAGAAAGCATCTTTCTATTTAAGCCTACGTTATTTTTCTTCATAGCCTCCATAAATCTAGAGTAAGTAACACCATTTAATCTAGCAGCTGCGTTGATCCTAAGGATTCACAATCTTCTGAAATCTCTCTTTCTTTGTTTTCTAGAAATAAAAGCATATTGCGCTGATCTAACTAAAGATTGTCTAGCAGTTCTATAAGAGACATGCCTATGACCTCAATATCCCTCAGCCCTCTTAACTATTTTTTTTCTTCTTTGTCTTGTCTTATAACCTCCAGGTACTCGCATTATCTAACGTTGAAGCAATTGATAAGCTCTTTTCATTTGTGGTTTATTAAGAATAGCAGAACTCCTAGCATGTCTTTTCTGTTTAGTAGTTTTATTAGAAGCCAAGTGGGATCTATGTGAATGCTTTCTCTTAAGCTTACCATTGCCCAAAACTAAGAATCTTTTAGCAAAGGCTTTCTTTGTTTTAATTTTATTTTTCATATCTATTTTTTACCAGTTGGAAAGAAATATGTCGCATATTGAATTTTACTAATCTTCTTTAACGCTTCTTTAGGCTTTCCATATTCTTCAACTAATTTAGTAAAAGAATCATAAACCTCATTTATAAGATCTAGTCTTTCTGACATACGCCCAGGAGCTTTAACTACAAATTGAACTTTATCGCCTAATTTAAATCACTCAATCGCTTTATCAGCTTTTCAACCAATATCGTGTGCGCTTATCTGAGGTTTAACAGTTACTGATTTAACTTTAATGGTATGTTTCTTATTACCTGACTTTTGCTTTTTAAGTTCATACAAAAACTTTCCGTAATCAAGTATTTTTACGATAGGAGTGTCTGCTTTATCGTTAATCAAAACTAAATCTAGATTTTTTTGTTTTGCTAAATCAAGCGCTTCTTCAATAGTTACAACTTTATTTTCCCCATCAGGAATTACCAACAATACAGGAGAACAAGTAATTCTTTCATTTATCTGATGCAACGGTTTCTCTGGATCTCTGTTAAATCTATCAAAAGCCATGCTTAAAAATTCTAAAAAACAGTAAAATTCTAATTGTTACCTATATGCCCGGGTGGCGGAACTGGTAGACGCAGCAGACTCAAAATCTGCCAATAGCAATATTGTGGGGGTTCGATTCCCCCCTTGGGCACCACTATTCTTCCTCGCTTTCAAATAATTCATCTTTTTCAATCCTATTACTTGCTCCATCTTCAGCCTCTTCATCGCTTGTCTCCTCTTCCTCAGAAGAATCCTCTTCTGGATCAAATGATGCAGTCTCATCACTAGGAATAATTTCAACTTCTTTATTCTTATTTTTCACTGAAGTTATATAAGCTTCATATTCTTCCTCAAAAACAGCATCATCTGAGAAGATAGTTTTTTCCAGTTTCTTAATTTCATTAAGAGGAACAAACTCTCTCAACTTTCAATTATTAAACCCATAAATTGTGAACCTAGGGTCTAATATCAGCTCTGTGTAAAAATAACCTATTCAGTCCTCAACTTTTTCCTTAGAAAACCTCTCAGCAGACTTCCAAACCTTACTCCATATTTCAGAAAAAGAAAAGAACTGATTCTGAAACTGCTCTTTAGCTATACCGTAAGCAATATCAACAAGTTCAGTAACGTGTAAAACTTGAACTGGTTCTCTCTTAACGTCTTCTGCGCTATTATCCAATGACATACTTTATTTATTTTAAATAAGAATAGGTGTTAACCTCTTATTATATGGATCTCATATATTTACTTTTATAAATTTATCACCCTTCTTCTTTTCTTGTTTAACTAAAGTTGCTTCGTCGAGAGGGACTTTTTCCACTTCGATATCTCTAGCAGAAATTGGATTACCCTTTTCATCTAATCAAATTCCAAATAAAAGACCAAGATATATTCTTGCCTCATCAAACATAATTCCATCAATTAAAGCAGATTGCAAAAAGATCAAAAATCTTTCATCATCCAAATCCAAAAAGTCTTCCAATGGTCAATTTTCATCAGGCATCAAAAACATAAATAAATACTTCTGAAAAGAAGGTTTAGATTTATAGTGATCTATATGAGTAACCAAAAAATTACAAATCTTTGTAATCAAATTTTCATACACTCTAAACACAGCATTGTTGTACAGATCTTCATACATATGCTTCCTAGACAATGCAAAATGTTCCAAACTATTCATAATTTTCTTTCTAAAACCAAAACTTCCATTCTGAATAGTAGATCACTTAATAAATAAATCTACATCTATATTGTTCCCGTACCTAACTCCAGAAAAATAAGAATCTCTAACTAAGTAGTCCATCCTGTCAACATCCACATCAGAGGAAATCAACTCAGTTATCCACTTATATTCACTACTCTTATCCAATACCTTGACTATCTCTCTGGCATAGAAATCTTCATCTAAACCATCATGCAATGACTTCTCTCTTAATAACTTATTTATCTTTGTTTCAGGAGAAGTAATAATCCTAATTCCCATTCTTTCATGCTCAAAATTTTTAATGGCATACTCAAAAGCATGAGATAAAGGTCCATGACCTATATCATGCAATATTGCTGCTCCTAAAGCAATATTTATCTCCTTAAAGTTCTTTTCCTTATCTAACTCTCCCTCAGATATGAAATGCTTAATAAACCTATTACACAACTCATAAACTCCTAAAGAATGAGTAAACCTTGTATGTAAAGCAGAAGAAAAGTTATAGAAATTCAAAGACATTTGTTTAAGTCTGTGTAATCTCTGAAACTCAAGAGTATCCACCAATTGATAGAGCCAAGTTTGTTCTCTGTCAAAATGAATAGACCTGTATATGGGATCCTTTATGAAATGAGACTGATCTTTTTTTATTGCAAGATGAGGTATATGAAAACCTAATAATTTATTCACTTTTTACGGCTTCTAGAGATTCAACTAAGTTCTTAATAACAGTATCTCTTCCCAAACATTCCAAAACATTAGACAATTCAAAACCTTCTTCTTTGAAAGAGCAAGCGACTCTTAGAGGTTTAAAAAAATCTTTGCCTTTTATTCCACTAACTTGAGACAACTGTTTCAGATAATTCCTTATAGTCGTTTGGTTTCAGTCCTCTTCTACTCTTGGAAAATTATCATACGCCAGACTGACTACTTTTTTACCTTTCTTCAAAATATCTATTAAATCAGGAGTCAATTTTCCAGGAGTATAAAACTCCAAAGCCAACTCATTCAACTGAGAACCGTAATAAATATTCTTTTTATTTGCCAAAGCAAATAACTTTTTCTTTTGTTCATACTCTCCTAAATCCACAGTAAATATAGGAATCAAGTAATTTAAGTAATAATCTTGTGTCATTCCTTGTATGTATTTATGATTAATCCAATTCAATTTCTCAATATCAAAAAAAGCTGGAGATTTACTTACAGAACTAATATCAAACAACTTAATTAACTCCTCATGACTAAATATTTCCTGTTCTCCATGCGACCAACCTAAAAGCGCTAAAAAATTAACAATAGCTTCAGGAAGATAGCCCTTACTTATTAACCCAGATACAAAATTAAACTCATCTTCAGATCTCTTAGACATTTTTTTTCTATCCTTATCCACAATAATTGAAAGGTGCCCAAAATTTGGAATTCCATCCACAAAACCAAGCGCATGATATGTAGCCAATTGATAAGGAGTGTTTGCAATATGTTCTTCTCCCCTTAAAACACAAGTAATTCCCATATCAAAATCATCTACAGTTACTGTGAAGTTATATGTTGGACTCTTATCAGATCTCATAATCACATAATCACTCATAGAGTACTCAGGCACTGAAATATTTCCCCTTATCAAATCATTCCACTCATACTTCTCCAGAATATCTACCTTCAATCTAATAGTGTATGGTTTCTTATCCGCCAAATTTTTCTGTATTTCTTCTTCAGACAAGAACCTACACTTTCTTGAATAAATCGGAGTTGAATTATTAGCTAATGCCGCCTGTCTAGATTCTTCCAATTTATGCCCAGTACAAAAACATCTGTATGCCTTTCCTTCTTTTAGAAGCTTGTCTGCTAACTCATGATACCTATTCAACTTCTGAGATTGAAGATAAGGCCCTCTAGATCCTGGAACACTAAATGATTCATCAGGAAATATATTTAAAGCCTTCAGATCATTCTCAATTGCTATATGCCCATCTGTAATATTCCTTGCTTTATCGGTATCCTCTATTCTTAAGATAAACTTCCCGTCATTTTTCTTTGCATATAAATAATTAAATAAAGCAGTTCTAGCCCCTCCAACATGTAATGAACCAGTAGGAGACGGAGCATATCTAGTACACACCGTCTTATTATCGTTATTAGTCACTATCTATACATCTATTTATTCTCCAATTCTTTAAATACTCCTTTGCTTTTAACGCAACTTCTGTTTTCTTACTAGACAGAACTTTAAAAATCTGATTAACCAATCACTCCACTTCCTCGATTGAGGGTTTTAAAGTAGTTAAAAAAAGCGTTCCAATTCTAACACCGGAAGTTATAAAAGGGCTTTCGGTATCAAAGGGGAGTAGATTTGGATTAGTAATATATCCTGCCTTTTCTAAAAGTTTAGAAGCTTCTAAACCTGTAAGGCCAAAAGATTTTTTAGTATTTACCAAAAAAAAGTGAGTTTGAGTTCCTATTACGGCTGCCCCCAATTCTTTTAGCTTATTCATCATTATTCTAGCATTCATCAGTACATCTGACATATATTGAAAATAATCAGAACTCAGAGATTTCTTTATAGCAATGGTATTGATAGCTATAGTAGAAGGATTCATGCCTCCTTGAGTTCCAGGAAATACTGATTTATTTATACGTTCAGTTAAATCTTCATCATTCCAAAATATTAGAGCTCCTCGAGTACCTCTTAATTGTTTATGTGTAGTGCACATTGCAACATGTGCATGAGGAAAACAATGATTATGCAATCCAGTTGCTACAAATCCAGATAAATGACAAATATCTGCCAATAAATAAGCGCCAACTTCATCTGCAATCTTTCTAAAAGACTCAAAGCAAATCTCAAAAGGATAACTGGATGCTCCTGCAATTATTAACTTAGGCTTTACAGACAAAGCAATATCCCTAATAGATGAATAATCCAATTTAAGTGTTTCTTTGTCCACTGTATAAGTCTCCACCTTATAGTAATGCGTAACAAACGAAACTTTAGAAGAATGAGTCAAATGTCCTCCAGAGGACATATCCATGCTAAGGATAGTATCCCCGGGCTTCAACAAAGCCTTATATATGGATAAATTAGCTATAGAGCCAGAAAAAGATTGAACATTGGCATACTTACAACTAAATAGTTTCTTTGTAGACTCAATTGCTTCACTCTCAATCAAATCTATATATTCGCACCCTGCATAAAACCTTTTCCCTGGATACCCTTCACAATACTTATTAGAAAGAGGAAAACTAGCAATTTCTAAGGCTTCTGGGTATACAGAATTCTCAGAAGCAATTAAGCTCAAAGTTTCCTCTTGTCTCTTTTTTTCTAATACCGCGAGTTTCAGTATCTCAGAATTTTCCAATAATTTAAAATTAAGCTTTTATTATTTAAATAAATATTACTTCTTAATAAATAGGTGTCCAAACAATTTAAAGGAATTGGTGTAGGAGATGGTGTTGGAATAGGAAAAGTTTTCTTATTACAGGATCCCGAGTTCAACTACAAAGAAGAGTCAACTGATCAGAGCAAAGAATGAGACTATTTTCTTTCGTGTCAACAAGAAGTAATTTCTCAAATAGAAGGGTTAATTAAGATTGCTACAGAAAAAATCTCTCCGGAAAAAGGAGAAATATTTCAAGCGCATCTAGAAATAGCTAAAGACGAACAAATTCACGAGGAAATAAAAAAATTAATTAATGAAGGTAAGAGCGCTGCTTGATCAGTAAACGAAGTATTCAACAAATATCAGATGATATTTGAAGGAATGGAAGATGATTATTTCAAAGAAAGAGCCAGCGACATCAAAGATTTAAAGAGAAGATTTTTAGCATGCGTATGCCAAGTTAAGTTGCCTGATCTTCTTCTAATACAAGAGGAAAGCATCATAATTGCTCACGACCTAAGTCCTAGTGAGACAGCGATGCTTAACAAAAAATACATAAAAGGTTTTGCAACCAACATTGGAGGTGCAACATCCCACTCTGCAATCATGGCCAAAACATTAGAAATTCCGGCCATTGTATCTTTAAAAAACATAACTAATTCCGTGAAAGAAGGAGAAATAATAGCTATAGACGCAAGAGAAGGAATAGTAGAAACAGACCTAAGTCCTGAGGAAATTAACAATTGAGAACAGAAAAGAGAAGATGCAGAAGAAAGCAAAAAAGAATTAGAGAAATTCAAAACCGGAGAATGCATTATGAAAGATGGAACCAAAATTCCATTAAGGGGAAATATAGGACAACCTAAAGATCTAAAAAAAGTAATCGAATATGGAGGTAAAGGAGTTGGTTTATTCAGAAGCGAATTCCTTTACATGGAATCACAAGATTGGCCAACTGAAGAAGAGCAATATCAAGCATACAGTGAAGTTCTAGAAAAAAATCAAGGAGAGCCAATAACGATCAGAACATTAGACATAGGAGGAGACAAACACCTAAACTACTTCACTTTCCCAAAAGAAATGAATCCTTTCCTGGGATATAGAGCTTTAAGGCTTAGCCTAGACAAGAGGGAAATTTTCAAAACCCAACTGAGAGCTTTGCTTAGAGCAAGCGAGAAAGGAAAACTAAAAATTATGTTTCCTATGGTCGCAACTGTAGATGAATTTACAAAGGCAAAAGCAATAACAAAAGAAGTTGAGGAGGAATTAATAAAAGAAGGTAAAGCAGTTTCCAAAGATTATCAAATCGGAATGATGGTGGAAATACCAAGTACCGCTGTAATATCCAAAGCTTTTGCTAAGGAAGCAGATTTCTTTTCTGTAGGAAGTAACGATTTAATTCAATATACTCACGCTGCAGACAGAATGTCCGAGGAAGTGAACTACTTATATCAACCAAATAATCCAAGTATCTTGACATTAATTAAGTACACAGTAGAAGGGGCAAGAAAATACTCAAGAGAGGTAAGCGTATGTGGAGAAATGGCAAGCAATCCTATTTCTGCAATAATACTAGTAGGTCTAGGAATAAATTCTTTATCCATGAGCGCTACAGCTATTCCAAGCATTAAGAGAGTTCTTAGCCAATTAAATCTAGAAGAATGTAGAGATATAGCAATGGAGTGCGTAGATTTCTCTACAGAAGAAGAAGTATTGAATTACGTAAAAAGTTATCTAGCGCAACAAAATATTAGATACTAAGAAACATATAATCTATTGTCTCGCCAGAAAAAATAGGGTTAGGTTTCCTTCTAAAAAATAAACGAAACCTTATTTTCTCCCAAACTTCCTAATTTTTGAGCCCAAAAAAAATCGAAATCAAAAGAAAGGTGTATAAGGGGGGGGTTGAATATGGAAAAGACTGGATGAAGTCGTTCAATTCATCAGAGGCTTTAGTTTTGACGATAAAAAATACACAAGTTCAGGTTACCCAATAGTAAAGGTACTAAATATCC
>NZ_CACTIB010000019.1 GCF_902712995.1 Candidatus Mycoplasma haematohominis | reverse complement strand
AAGGAAATGTTCTAGGACTAAACAGTAGATCTGATGTTTTAACTAGTTTTATAGAACCAATTAGATCCAAAGGTGTATATAAAGATGGCAAAATAATCTATCCTAGATATGACCTAATAGAAGGAGCTACAGGACAACTATCTTCTTACAAAAGTCAAGTAACCAAATACTACTTATCTCAAGGAGAAAGAACAGCTTTAAGTAGGGATAGAAATTGGAGCCGTGATGAGAACTAAATTTGGTAGTGTTTTTGTTATCCAAGCAATAAAGATGAATTAATGGACTATCCTTTCAATACTTAATATGAAAAAGAGAATTCTCCTATCAACAATCCCAATTCTAGGGGGGGGGTTAGCTTGAAGTTATCTCTACAAAAATAAAAATAGACTAGAAATACTAGAACTGGATATTCCTGAAAATCTATCAGAAATACTAAATGAACCAGAAAAAGGCTCTCCTAAGAATACATCAATTCTCACAAGCAATCCAGCAATACCAAATTCCTCAACTTTCAATAAATATCTAACTGATAACTCCCAATTGGCTTCTAGTAATGCAGCTCTATTGGCAGACCTAGAAGAATCTAAAAAAGAAGGCTACAAAACTGGATTAAAGCTATATGATGAGCCTTATGAAACTGATTTATTTAAAGACTGAGAAGAAGAAGGAAGTAAAGAAATAGACACATCAATAGGAAAAGAAAGAATAAAGGTAATACAGGATTACAGCATCAAAGTAAGAAATAAATGCAGTTGAGGAACAGGTTGATTCTTAGATTACGTACTTCCTAAAGGCAGTCAGACATATCCAACAACATGATTCATCGCAACTAACTCTCACGTAATTGCAGATGTTCAGTTTGGAGAAAACCCTTACGAGCAACTTTTACCTAATGCTCCAGGAAGAGGTTGTCTAGACAATGTTGAATCCAAAGACAAGACAGTTCTATGATTCTTCAAAGAAAAAACAATAGATTGAGATGAAATTCAAGATGGAGATCAAAGATTACAACAAATGGATCCAGAAAAATGAGATGCAGAACCTAAACAAAAAATAAACGCATACGAAATGCAAAACTCAGAAGACGGTCAGGATAGCGAATATCTTTACTTCAAAACAAAAGAAGCAAAACTTTTCTATACGCCAATCAACTTCTTAGGCTTAAATCCACACGATTTAGGTTATTCACACAAAAGACCAAATTACTTCAAAGACTTTGCAGTATTGAAAGTTGACTTCAAAGATGAAAGAACAGCTCAATTAATAACAAGAGACTTCTACAACAAATATGACAGAGAAAAAGTTACTGAAGGAAATAAATCACTTAACTTTTTCGCTGAAGAAATAGCAGCAAGAAAAACAGCTGAAGAAATAAAAAAAGAAAGAATGAATTACTTTATAGCTGGATATCCTCGTAATGCTCCAAACGAATATAGAAGTTATGGAAACTTCTCTCCTGACAAGAAAAAAGGATCTCATCTATCTTACGACTGATATTCATATTACTACGTAAAAAATGCATCCGGTCAACAGGTAGTAGGATATTACGACTCCGGAAAAGAGCACAGTGATGTTTACATAAATACAGACACAGGAGCATGAGATGAAGAATATCTTCACCCATGAGGTTACTACTACGCACTACAACACACAGGTCTAGGCAAAGGATCTTCAGGTTCTCTAGTTACAGATGAGAAAGGAAACGTTCTTGGACTAAACAGTAGATCCAATATTGGAACTAGTCTTATAGGAAACATGTTTTTGCTTACGCATAATCAAAATCCAAAATATTTATCATACGCTTTATCTACACATCATGCAAAGCTACAAAAACAAAAATACGCAAAAGAAGGAGCAATAGTAAGTATTTCAACAAATGGACTTAAAAAAATAAAAATCCCTCTTCCTCCCCTAGAAATACAAAAGCAAATTTCCGAAACCCTGGATGTACTTCGGGAATTAGTGAGGGAATTAGTGAGGGAATTAGAAACCGAACTCAAGCTCAGAAAAAAACAATATAGGTATTATCTGAACAAGCTCATATCTGATGTAATTGAGAAAGGATGGGGAGAGTATAGGACTTTAGGAGAAATAATAGAAACCCAAAAAGGATTTAGTTTTGATAACAAAAAATATTCAAAAACCGGACTACCAATAATAAAAGTATTAAATGTCCAAAATGGACAAATTAATACAAATGAATTAGTTTTTTTTAATCCTGAAGATTATCAAAGAGATTTAAATAAATTTATTTTGAGAAAAGGAGAAGTATGCATAACAACTGATGGCGCTAGTTCTGGAAAAATAGCTATAAACAATCACGATTCAAATTTTTATATAAGTGCATCTGTTTGCAAGTTGAATGCCAAAAAAGAAATAATTCCTAAATATCTTTATTACTCTCTATTAAGTAAAGAAAAAGAAATTCACAAACTTATACAAGGAACGGCTGTAATGCATCTCTATCCGGAAGACTTAAAAAAACTAAAAATCCCCCTTCCTCCTCTAGAAATCCAGGAACAAATAGCTAATGTTTTAGATCGATTAAGAGAACTATGCGAAGATTTAGAAAAAGAAATGCCTAAAGAAATCGAGCTATCTAAACAAAGATATAAGTACTACAAAGAGTTATTAATTATTGGAAAACGCTAAGAAATAACCAAATCCAAAAATTATTTATTAATAAGGATTCTTCTTAAGAAACATGAATACTCTAATTTCCAAAATAGCAGGCAGTGGAGTAGCTTTAACCGTGGGAGCGACATCTACTGCCCTGGCAAAGAACAGTTCATTAGGGGGGGGGAACTTCTCAAGCATTACTTCAGAAACACAATTTAATAGGATTCCTTATAAATTTGACCAAATCTTTAAATTGAAATCCACTGAAAAAGAAGACTATGGAATGCTAAATGAGAACACGAAACTGAAATGAAGAAAAAGGCTAGCAGATTTTCACATAAATAAATCCAAAGTTAGAAGTCTTATCTTTGAGAAATTAGTAATTAAACCTATAGATGATTTGAATCTGACAAGTCACGAATTAAGCCATGCCGATTACATCAGAGACCGCATAACAAAATTAGAAGAAAATAAAGTACAACCATTCATGCAGGAGTTCTACAGAGAGTGTAGAAGAATATCCTCATTTGTTATCGGACAAGCAAAACATTCAAACTACTATGAAACAGAAATTAAAAAATTCATAAATCCAGGAAAAGAATTAGAAGACAGAATAGCTAGATACTGAAGAGATGCTTGAGTTGGCTGTTCTAAGTCAGGAAGCACTACTTCAATTGATATAGGATGGCCTGATAGAGACAAAATAATCGAAAGAGAACCTGCCGAAAAAGCATGAAGTATAAAAAATCAAAGAGTATAGTTTTTGTTAATTGGGATGTATCAAAAAACCATTTCTAATATTTATCGAACATGCAACTAGTTCCTCCAGCAGCAAAATTAGCAGGGGGGGGCAACGATTGTAACTTCTTCTAGTGTAATAGGAACTACGCAACTAAAACAAAAATTTCAGTCAGAAGGTTTTGAAGAAAAATTTGAGGTTTCATCGTGAAGACAAGTAAGTTATAAATTTAGCGAAATATTCGGAAGTAAATTAAGATCAACAAGAGCAGAGACTTATGACAAATTAAGCGACGACAACGAAAAAAAGCAATGAATAAAAAGATGAGCGAAAATGTATGCCGAAAAAGACAAAATAAAAAGTAAAAGATTCAGTTTTCTAATTAAAGAAGATTTTTTAAAAACTAAACCCACTAGTGAAGACGCAGCAAAAACAGCTGTAGAAGACTTAAATAAAGACGATACTCAAGAATTTATAAAAAATTTCTATAAAGAATGTAGGGACATATCTCAATTAATTTTTGGAAAAATTAATCATCCTAACCATTGAGAAAAGATAGTTAAAAAATTTTTAGAAAAAGACAATACTGACATAAAAGAAAAAGAAGCTAGATATTTCAGAGATGCATGGGTAGCTTGTTCTAATTCTGGGCAGGATAATAGTATAGATCCAAGCTGGCCTTATCAAAAAGAAATCGAAACAAAAAAAGACCAATGAAACGATAAAAAATAAAAAGTTAAAAATCTATTCAAATTGAATCCTATGAAACAACCCTAATACCTAAAGTGAATTTCAAAAATCTAAACTTTTCTTTCTAAACAAATTTTTTTAAACGCTTGTCACTCTTTGTTCGAGTCTGATTACTAATTAGATGTTTTTGTATTAAAGCAAGCATCTTTAAAGGCGTCTCAAGTATCCTTATTTGCTTCGGTTCCGCTAGGAACAGTCCGTAATGGAAGTTTAGAAGTATATTCACATCATTTGCTTGCATAATCCGCCACTCCATCTTCTTTTCCGGCAGTTTTAACATCACCCTTGTCTGGCCTTGTAACTGGGCTTGCTGTAGTTCCTAAACCGGTATTATTCATTTTCTCTCAAACTTCTTCAAGTTTTCCTTGATAAGTAGTATCTTTAGTGCTTCCTTCTAAAAACTTCTTAATTCCACCTTTAGTCCCGCCTATATATTCTTTGCCTGTCAATTGCTTTTCTGCCTGAGACTTATAAGTTTCTACTTGCTCAGTTTTATTTTCCATAGAACTAGGAAAAGCACCAGCAAAATAAGCTGCGCCTACTCCACTTCCGCCTACGGCTACTGTGCCTGCTGCAACAGCTGCTGCTGTCTGAGGAGTCATGTTTAATTTATATATTCCCGAAGTTTACTGATACTTAAAACACATTTACTAAAAAAGAACTATTTCAGATAAAAAATTACGTCTGAGAACAGATAATTCCTTAATTTTGTACTGTTGCAAAACCAACTATAGAAAATACAAAGCAAAAAACTGAATGATTAAATCAATCTAACAGAAACAAAATAATAAAAAATAACTCGAATTACTAACCTCCAGCAACCGGAGTGAATTTTTTAGTGTTGAAACAAGCTGCTTTAAAGGCATCTCACGTATTTTTATCAGCGTCTGCATCTATAGGAGGTTTTTCTAATGTTTTCTTAGATATATGTTCACATCATGCATTCGTATAGTTGGCAACCTCCGATGCTTTAGTATTATCCTTTACACTTGTCTTTTCAGGTTTTGTTATGGAAGGTAATCCGCTACTGTCCATATTATCTCAAGCTCCATCTAATGCTGTCTGATAAGTGGTGTCAGTTGTGCCGCTTGAAAGTAATTTAGAAATCTCATCTTTATTTTTCCCTATATATTCCTTCTTGTTCTTAATATCTGAATCTTTCTTGGCTTGAGTTAAATAATTATCTTTATCAAAAGCACCAGCTGCATAAGCAGCTAATGTTCCTCCTCCGCCTATTACTACTGTTCCGGCAGCTGCAGCTCCTACTGCTTGAGTTGACATAACCTAACTAACCTTTTTTGGGGGTTCCAAACAAACATCTGCAAAGTTCTTCCAATTCTCATCTTTTTTCATAGACTCATCTGATCAATCTATTTTTTCATCTTTTTTAGTTGGTGTGTTTTTCTTAGTTTCTTCGCATCAACCTTTTACCGCTTCCTTAATTAAATCTATTTTCTTTGGTGATGTACTATCTCCATCTTTCCCTGCAACATCTATATCTGTGTCCTGAATTGCAGTGCCTCCAGTTCCTACTTTTCAAGAACCCCTAATTCTCTTTAAAGCATCCTTATATGGATTGCTTGCCTGACCAGCAGTTCCAACTATCTTGCTACTAATCTTCTCAGTATCCCCTCCTATATATTCATACCAATTCCTATTTGCATAATCTAAAAAATCATCATAAGGTCTCAATTGTGTATAAGCGGCATAGCTAGTCCCAGCTACAGCTACTGCGCCTCCCGTAATTCCTGCTCCTATTGCTGCTGGTGATGCCATATCCTTTTTAAGTTGGCTTCTTCTGCTCTAAACAAACAGTTTGAAACGGTGTTCAATTTTCATGAGATTTAACATTTCCTTCATTCCATTTTTTATCATTAGATGTCAACTTAACATCTTTGGTTTTCTCGCATCATAATTTTGTTTTTTTAGATATTTTCGTTAAATTAGAATCGTTGCTTTCTGCGCCATCTACACTCGCTTCTTGAACATCTGTCCCTCCTTCTTGCTGGATAATCTTTTCTAATTCTTTCTTGTAATTATCCTTATTACTTCCTTCTAAATTAGCCTTTATTTTGCCTTTTAAATCTGAATCGTTACCTATATATTTATGAGTTTTACTTAACTTAGCATTGAAATAGGCCTGAAAGCTATCATAAGTAGCCTCTCTCTCAAAAGCTCCTGCAGCATAAGCTGCTAATGTTCCTCCTCCGCCTATTACTGCTGTTCCAGCTGCTGCTGCTCCTATTGCTTGAGTTGACATAAATTATTGAGTTCCAGAGGATGGAGTAGGTTGTTGGGTATGAAAACAAGCCTTTTTAAAAGCATCTCATTCTTTTTTATTAGCTTCTGCTTCTGTAGGAGGTTTCTCCAATGTTTTTTTAGATGTATGAACACATCATTTATATAAACAGCAACGTCTTCTGATTTTCCTTCAGTTTTTATATCTCCTTTTACGGGCTTATTCAAACCGCTTTCTTTCTTCTTCAACTCAACATCACTCATATCATCTCAAACCTCATCTAATGCTGTCTGATAAGCTTCATTTTTTGTATTTTCTGTAAGCAATTTAGTAATCTCAGCCTTATTGCCTCCTATATACTCCTTCTTCCCTTTAATATCAACATCTTCTTTGGCTTGAGTCAAATAAGTAGAGGTTGTCTCAAAAGCTCCAGCCATATAAGCAATACCTGTTCCTCCAGCTCCTGCAGCGGCTAAACCCCCCAACCCAGTTCCTACTGCTGCTTGTGGTGTCATAACTACTATCTATTCAAACTTATAGGAAAAACCTATACAATACTTGGAAAACTGCATTATATACACAAAGAAAGCAATAGGAAACTAAAAAATTACTTAAATCCTAATCAATTCAAAATTTTCTTCTTCTTAACTCTGAATCAATATCCTATACACCTAAAGGTATAAAAGAAAGAATCTGGCTGAAGCCTTTTCATAGATAACTTATGCTCATCAACAAACTTAATTATCTCGCTCAACTCATCCTCATATTTATTTATTCTGTCATGCTCATATCTAGCTAAAAGAACAACTTGAGAACAATAATCATTCACAAACTTCAAATAACGCAATCTAGTATTTTTATGAGCAAACACTAAATCCTTATGCTCTTTAACTGGATAAATCAACTTATCCAACTTATTGCAGAAAATTCTTATAAGAATGTCAAATTTTCTATATTCCTTAAAGGTATAAATTCTTTCCTTATTCCATAAATCCATAATAGGACTCATCTCACAAAGAGCATCTTCCTTATTCTTAGCAGTTATGCTCCTAACTCTACTTCAATCTATCTCCTTCTCAGAAAACTTAGTTATCCCTAAACAAATATTCAGATCATCTAATATGGATTTATCTTCCTCAGTAATAACATATCTAACCCACTTATCATATTGCGGGTTATATATCCCTACTCCTTTTATATTCGGATAAGTTGTACTCTTAAGTATGCAATAATAGAGCAACAACTGTATAACAACAGGCTTAGTAGGAAACAACTCCTCATAACACTTAATATCCCAGACTATTTCATCTCCTATAAAGTCACATACACCTTTTACTGATATTTGATTATCTAACTTAACTCTAGGATTAATCTCTATCTTCTTAAAAGAATCCCAAAAACTTAATACTCTGTCAGATAGTACCTCTATAACTTCCCTCTGATAATCAGGTAAATTATTTACTCTCTCAACTTTTCTTAATTCTTCTTTAGATAAATAACTTCCCTGCTTCCTATTTATCTTGTACTTATATCTAGCTAAAGCATCAACAAAAGTACCTACTGATGCTCCATTTATTTCTCCGTGTTTAGATATAAACTCTCCATCTCCAAAGTAATTAGATTCCTTACTAAGCTCACTCCTTATATTAGGTCAAGAAGAAAATATATGTCCAAACTTAGACGCTCAATCAGTTACTCCAAAACTAATCAGTTCAAAATCCATTCCTAAATATAAAAATAGAGATCTAATGCTTCAACTTTAAATTTTCCTTAAATCTAAACCTATTTATCTAACTTACCAATATCATACTTTTATTTTTCATACAACAACTTCCTAACAGCACATCAACAAGATTTACCTCTCAAAAACTTATTATTTCTCTATTTGCTTTGCTCTTAAAACAGTAGATCCAGTTAATAGGGGAGAGATAATTTATTTAGTCTTCTTAGGGCCATAAGAAATTCTTACTCCACATCAAAATGATTTACCTTCCATAGGAGTATTAGTCTTTCAAGCTTTAACATCCCCAACAGTAAGAGAACAGTAATCATTTTCTTTAGTTGGATTAATTACAGAACCACCTAAAGCATTAGTTACATAGTGTTCAACATCTACTGGTTTAGAGCAAAATAAAGCTGCTTCTTGGAACTCATCTACTTTAGGTTTATTACTGTCACTTAAACCATCTATAAAGTCTTTAGTTAAATAGAAATTATCTCTCTTAAATGGTTGCTTTAATACTGCTTCGCATCTATCTTTAAGTACCTTTATTTGCTCATCAGTTATCTCATTTGAACTTAAGTATCCTTTCTTATCAGATCCTATTATCTTTTCCAGACCATCACCTTCTATAAATGTCTGCTTCTCTCAATACTTAACTCCTCCACTTTCTGAAAATCAACCCCCTTTAATTATTTCTTTCCAATCTGCATCATTAGTATTGTTATCTGTTCTTAAAAGAGTAAATTTATGTCTAGACAGAACATCTTTAATAGTTGGTATAGTACACCATTCTCTTAGTCTTGCTAACTGAGCTTTGCTGTCATTATTTGTTGAATCATAAGGTTGTTTTAAAGCTTCTATACAGGCTTGTTTATGACTCTCTGTATATTTCTCATCTGGTTTTTTAAGAGTAGTTAATGTCTTTCCGTCTGTTCTAGTAAATACCTGAACAGGATATTTAACAGGCTTACTACCTTTAAATAATCTGTTATCAAGTAAATCTAATTCTTGATCCTTACTTGGATCAAGTCTTTCCATAAGAATATTCAACAGAACATCCTTAGTGGTGTCGTTATCTACTAATGTGAACTTGCTTTCAGTTAAAGAAGAACCATAAGTTACCTTAGGAACTTCTTCTGCTGTTACTTCAGAAGCTAATGTCTTGCTTTGATCAATAGATTCTGTATTTATTGCCAAAGGTTTTCCTTGCTTTAAATAAAACTTGGCTCCTATTCCTCCTGAACCAGTAACTATTACAGAAGAAGCCAATAACTTCATAAATTTATTTGACAACATAATGCATTTATTAAAAATGAGTTGGCAATTATAGACAGGCTCGCCTTTCTAAAAAAATAGAAATTAAATAAATTTATAAAAAATACTCTTCCTTAACAACTCCGCATATATCTATAACGCCTCCTTTTGTCTTCATCATCAAAATCAAAACAAATATCACACATAAATCAACAATAAAAACATATTTATTGAATTGATAATGAATAATCAGATCCTATAAATATAAAAACTAACCGTAATAAATAATTATCTTCCGACATAAGTCGAATATCCAAATATCTCTATCCCATAAGAAAAGAAACAAGGTAAAAACTAGAAAGTTCATATAAATAAGCAATTTATATAGATATACAAACACTATGAAGAAAAAGCATCTTATTGCTACGGCGCCGATTATATTAGGGGGCGGAATAGCAGTTGGTTTGTCTAGTCAAACTCAAAATAATCCTGATATTCCAGAAAAGGCGAAAATACCATTCAGGTTCGCTTCCTCAGAACTATCAGAAACTCCAGATATTTTTCCACCGCAAGAAATATGAAAAATTCCAAAAACAAATTTTTATGTTCACGGTATTCCTGAAGCCTCTTCTAATAAAGAAGTATTAGAGGAACTAGAGAAATCTAAGCAACCAGACTACAAAACAGAAATACCAGGATACAACGAAAAATACGATGATGATCTATTCAAGAACTGAGATAGCGAATACAGAGAAATAGATACACAAAAAGGAAAAGAAAGAATAAAGGTAATACAGGATTACACCGTAAAACTTAGAACCTCATGCAAAACAGGTCTAAGAACCGGAACAGGATGATTTCTAGACTATGTTCTGCCTAAAGAAGGTCAATCATACCCAACAAAATGATTCGTAGTAACCAACGCCCATGTAGTATCGTATATGCAATTTAAGACCAGTCCATATGGTCAACCACTTCCCCAACCTAAAGGTGAAGGTTGTTTAAATGACGGAGAATCAAAAGAAAAAACACTCCTATGATTATTCAAAGAAAAAAATAGAGATTGAACATCAATAAGCGATGAAAGTAGAGAAATAGAAGAACTAGATCCTGAAATATGAACTAAAGAAAGTAAACAGAGAATAGATTCTTCTTTAATGCTTGATGCATCAAAACATCAAGATAGTGAGTACCTGTACTTCAAAGAAAAAGATGTTCAACTATTCTATGTTCCAATCAACTATCTAGGAGTAAATGCAGAATCTCTAGGATATCAATCCGGAGAAAAAAATTACTTCAAAGACTTTGCAGTTCTAGCAATAGATTTCAAAGACGAAAGAACAGCTCAACTTATAACTAGAGACTTCTACAACAAATATGACAAAGTAAAAGGAAGTCAAAGTGATAAAGCTCTTAACTTATTTGCAGAAGAATTGATGGCAAGAAAAACAAGCACTCAAATGCACGAAGAAAAAATGAACTATTTCGTTGCAGGATATCCAGATGATTCACCTAATGAATACAGAAGTTACGGCAACTTCTCAGTAAGAAATAAGAGAGCAAATAAGTTATCGAACGCGGATTGGGGGCTATACGATATGAGAAACGAACATAATCAACCAATAATGGGTCATTCAAACGTAGGAAAATGGCAAGATGAAAGCAACGACTATGACACTAAATGAAATAATGTTCCACATAATTTATGAGGCTACTATTACACATTAGAAAACACAAGATTAGGTAAAGGTGTTTCTGGCGCTCTTGTTACAGATGAAGATGGAAACGTAATGGGTCTAAGCTCTAGAAAAAGTAAAGAAAGAACCCTTGTAGAACCAATTAGATCCAAAGGTGTATATAAAGATGGCAAAATAATCTATCCTAGATACGACTTGATAGAAGGAACACCTGGCCAACTATCTTCTTACAAAAGCCAAGTGATCGAATACTACTTGTCTCAAGGAGAATCTACTGCTCTAAGTAGAGATAGAAATTGAAACACTGACACAAATTAATTTGTCAATGTTTAGTTATGTAGAAACTATTTAATAAATTACTCTCTGACTAAGAGTCAAACAAACTATGAAAAAGAAAATTCTCCTATCAACGATCCCAATTCTAGGGGGGGGGTTAATTTTCAGCTATTTCTATCAAAACAGAGATAAACATAAAGAAATACCAGAACTTAATATTCCAAAAGATTTATTTGAAATACTAAGCGAGCAAAGAAAAGATACGCCTAGAAATATTCCAATGATTGCAAGCAATCCAGCAATACCAAATTCCTCAACTTTCAATAAATATCTAACTGATAACTCCCAATTGGCTTCTAGTAATGCAGCTCTATTGGCAGACCTAGAAGAATCTAAAAAAGAAGGCTATAAAACCGGACTAAAGCTATATGACGAACCATATGATCCTGATTTATTTAAAGATTGAGAAAAAGAAGGAAGTAAAGAAATAGACACATCAATAGGAAAAGAAAGAATAAAGGTAATACAGGATTACAGCATCAAAGTAAGAAGTAAATGCACATGAGGAACAGGTTGATTCCTAGATTACGTCCTACCTAAAAATGGGAAATCATATCCAACAACATGATTTATAGCAACCAATTCTCATGTAGTCTCAAATATTCAATTTGGAGACAACCCCTACGAACAACTTTTACCTAACGCTCCAGGAAAAGGTTGTTTAGATAATGGCGAATCAAAAGACAAGACACTTCTATGACTTTTCAAAGAAAAAAACACAGATTGGACTGAAATTCCAGATGGAGATAGAAGACTACAACAAATGGATCCAGAAAAATGAGGCAACGAACCTAGACAAAAAATAAATTCATATGAAATGAGAAACTCAGAAGACGGTCAGGATAGCGAATATCTTTACTTCAAAACAAAAGAAGCAAAACTTTTCTATGTGCCAACTAATTTCTTGGGCTTAAATCCACATGATTTAGGTTATTCACACAAAAAACAAAACTATTTCAAAGACTTCGCGGTATTAAAAATTGACTTTAAAGATGAAAGAACAGCTCAACTTATAACTAGAGACTTCTACAACAAATATGACAAAGAAAAAGTTACTAAAGGAAATAAATCACTTGACTTTTTCGCTGAGGAAATAGCCGCAAGAAAAACAGCTGAAGAAATAAAAAAAGAAAGAATGAACTACTTCATAGCTGGATATCCTCGAAATGCTCCAAATGAATATAGAAGTTATGGAAATTTCTCTCCTGACAAGAAAAAAGGAACTTATCTATCCTACTCTTGATATTCATACTACCATGCAAAAAATGAATCAGGTCAACAAATAATAGGGTACTACGATGTTGGGAAAGAACATAGTGATATTTACATAAATTCAGGTGCATGAATATGAGATGAAGAGCATTTTCATCCGTGAGGTTACTACTACGCACTAAGTCATACAGGACTAGGTAAAGGCTCTTCTGGCTCCTTAGTTACAGATGAAGAAGGAAATGTTCTAGGACTAAACAGTAGATCTGATGTTTTAACTAGTTTTATAGAACCAATTAGATCCAAAGGTGTATATAAAGATGGCAAAATAATCTATCCTAGATATGACCTAATAGAAGGAGCAACAGGCCAACTATCTTCTTACAAAAGCCAGGTAACCAAATACTACTTATCTCAAGGAGAAAGAACAGCTTTAAGTAGAGATAGAAATTGGAACCGTGATGAGAACTAAATTTGGTAGTGTTTTTGTTATCCAAGCAATAAAGATGATTTAATGGACTATCCTTTCTCTACTTAATTATGAAAAGAAAAATTCTACTATCAACAATTCCAATTCTAGGGGGGGGGTTAGCTTGAAGTTATCTCTACAAAAATAAAAATAGACTAGAAATACTAGAACTAGATATTCCAGAAAATCTATCAGAAATACTAAATAAACCAGAAAAAGGCTCTCCTAAGAATACATCAATTCTTACAAGCGATCCAGCAATACCAAATTCCTCAACTTTCAATAAATATCTAACTAATAGTTCCCAACTAGCTTCTAGCAATGCAGCTCTATTGGCAGACCTAGAAGAATCTAAAAAAGAAGGCTACAAAACTGGATTAAAGCTATATGACGAGTCTTATGAACCTGATTTCTTTAAAGACTGAGAAAAAGAAGGAAGTAAAGAAATAGACACATCAAAAGGAATTGAGAGAATAAAGGTAATACAAGATTACAGCATCAAAGTAAGAAATAAATGCAGTTGAGGAACAGGCTGATTCTTAGATTACGTACTTCCTAAAGGCAGTCAGACATATCCAACAACATGATTCATCGCAACAAACTCTCACGTAATTGCAGATGTTCAGTTTGGAGAAAACCCTTACGAACAACTTTTACCTAATGCTCCAGGAAGAGGTTGTCTAGACAATGTTGAATCCAAAGACAAGACACTTCTATGATTCTTCAAAGAAAAAACAATGGATTGATCTGCAATTACAGATGAAGAAAGATTATGGCAAATGGATCCAAAAAAATGAGATGCAGAGCCTAAACAAACAATAAACTCATACGAAATGCGAAACTCAGAAGACGGTCAGGATAGTGAATATCTTTACTTCAAAACAAAAGAAGCAAAACTTTTCTATACGCCAATCAACTTCTTAGGATTAAATCCACACGATTTAGGTTATTCACACAAAAGACCAAATTACTTCAAAGACTTTGCAGTGTTGAAAGTTGACTTCAAAGATGAAAGAACAGCTCAATTAATAACAAGAGACTTCTACAACAAATATGACAGAGAAAAAGTTACTGAAGGAAATAAATCACTTAACTTTTTTGCTGAAGAAATAGCAGCAAGAAAAACAGCTGAAAAAATAAGAGAAGAAAGAATGAATTACTTTATAGCCGGATATCCTCGTAATGCTCCAAACGAATATAGAAGTTATGGAAACTTCTCTCCTAAAAAGAAAAAAGGATCTCACCTATCTTACTCTTGATACTCATACTACTACGTAAAAAATGCATCCGGTCAACAAGTAGTAGGATATTACGACTCCGGCAAAGAACACAGTGATGTTTACATAAATACAGACACAGGAGCATGAGATGAAGAATATCTTCACCCATGAGGTTACTACTATGCACTACAACACACAGGTCTAGGTAAAGGATCTTCAGGTTCTCTAGTTACAGATGAGGAAGGAAACGTTCTGGGATTAAACAGTAGATCTAATGTTTTAACTAGTCTTGTAGAACCTATTAGATCTAAAGGAATATACAAAGACGGAAAAATAATCTATCCTAAATATGACCTAATAGAAGGAGCAACAGGCCAACTATCTTCTTACAAAAGCCAAGTAACCAAATACTACTTATCTCAAGGAGAAAGAACAGCTTTAAGTAGGGATAGAGATTGAAGAACTAATTAAGCTTTATTTATATTTACTTGTTCCATATAAAACTTTCACACCACACCAGAAACCTTTACCTTTAGCAGGTTGATAAGTGTAGAAATCATATGTATCCTCTTGTATAGAACAAACTAGACCTTGTTTTATTTTGTCTTTATGTACATTTCTATTTAAAGTTTTAGTTACATAATCTTCTGCTTTGATAGGTTTAGTGCAGAAGAAAGTAGCTTCGTAGAAGCTATCTACAGAAAGTTTTGACTTAGGTTCTTTTGCTCCTGATAAGAAGTAATTGGAAAGATAAAAGTTTTTTACTTCAGGAGCTTCGCCTAATACTTGTTTACATTTATTTTTGAATAGCTTAATTTGATCCGTAGTTACTTCTTCTGGTTTCTTTATCTCTTTATAAGCATCTGCTTTACCTACTAAAGTTTCTAAATCTGAACCAATAATAAACTTCTGATAATCTCAATAATTTACATTGTCCCCTTTTGTAAACCATCCTCCAGATATTATTGTCTTCCAATCATTATCATCTTTAGTCTGATCAACATCTGTATCTAATAAAGTGAAATCATTTCTTTCCAATAAATCTTTATTAGTCTCAATAACAGTACATCATTTCAATAATTTATTTAGTTCATCAACATTTTTAGACTGGTCATAAGGTTGATCTAAAGCTTTTTTGCATTCTCTTTTATATTTATTAACAATACTTGTTGAAGGTTGTTCCAATCAACTTACAACAAAATCTTCGTTGTTTAAACGACCAGAAGCTATCTGATGTGTATTAAGGGTAAAAGCGCTATTTCCATTAAATAATGAATTTTGTTGAACATGATGCGGCGTACTTATATTTGGATTTAATACGTGAAGTAAAGCAACTTTGGCTTTATTGCTATCAGTATTCTCATCAATAATTTTTTTATTTCTCTTCTCAATTTCACTTTTAAAAGTGGCAATTACATCAACAACCTTTGGATTAACTTCAGAAAAATTAGACATCAAAGGTAATGAAACTCCATCTAAATTTCCAGAAAAATTACGAAGATAGAGTTTGATACCTCCACCTACTGAACCAGCAACTAGGGTAGGAGCTCCTAGAGTGCTAAACCAGGTTGAAAATAGTAAACTTTTGTGTTTCATGATCTATTTATCTCTGACTTGTCCAGCATATAACTCTCTAACTCCACATCAGAAGCCTTTACCTTCAGCAGGTTGATAGGTATATCATTCATATGCTTGGTTACCTTCTATAGAACAAATTCTGTTTCCGGTACCTTTATCCCTATCTTCTACTTTACGTGCCTGAGCTTTTAAAACGTTTGTAACGTAATCTTCTGCTTTCATGGGTTTAACACAGAAGAAAGTAGCTTCATAGAAGCTATCTACCGCATAAGCAGGTTTCTTGTTTGAATTAATTCCTTCTCTGAAAAGAGTAGATATTGGAAAACTTTGTATTGAAGGTTCTTTTTTAAGAACTGCTTCACACTTACCTTTAAATAAATCAATATGTTCTTTGGTAACTTGATCTGTTGTTTTTATCTCTTTATCTAAGTTTTCTCCTAGTAATTTCTTTAATTCTCCATTGTCTAAAAATCCTTGTTTTTCTCAGTGTTTATAAGTTTCGTTTGCTGTACTTTTAGTAAACCAGCCACCAGATATTATTTTTTTTCAATCTTCATTATCTTTATCAATAGAAGTATCAGTATTTAAAGTTTCAAAACCACTTCTGGTTAATAGTTCTTCATTATTAGGGATTACTGTACATCATCTAATTAACTTCTCTAGTTCTTCTGCATCCGTTTCATGTGAATATGTCTTATCCAAAGCCGCTTTACAAGAATTTTTATAAGCTGTGTGGGCTGTTGGTTGTTTTCAAACATGTATCTCAAAATTTTCTATTCTTCCTGGTTCTGCTGTAAAAGTTCCTGTTACCTTATCGCCTTGCTCAACTTTTACTTTCTTACTACCTTTAAATAATTCTTCGTCTTTAAATTCAAAAGTATTTACACGCGAATCTAAACGATGTAATAGTACTGTCTGTAATTGCGCATTAGTAGTTTTGTCATCAATAGGAGTTAAATTTCTAGTTTTTATTACATCTAAAAAGGTTCTAGGAGCAATAACGTCATCTGATACCAATTCCAAAAACGGAAGAGTATTTAGGTCAGAAGAAAAGTGACGAAGGTAAAGTTTGATTCCTCCTCCTACTGAACCAGCAACTAGGGTAGGAACACCTAGAGTGCTAAACCAAGTTGAAAACAACAAGTTTTTATGTTTCATAATCTATTTCGCTCTAGTTGAACCAGCATATAACTCTCTAACTCCACATCAGAAACCTTTGCCCTCAGCAGGTTGATAGGTATATCAACTATAAGAAGTTGAAGATTCCAGAGAACAAATCCTACTTCCTGTTCCTTTTGAATCCTCACTTGTAGATCTAGTTTTAGCCTTCAGAATATCTCGAACATAATCTTCTGCTTTCATAGGTTTAACGCAGAAGAAAGTGGCTTCATAAAAACTATCTACAGCATAATCAGACTTCTTAGATTGATCAATTCCTTCTCTGAAAAGAGTAGAAAGAGGGAAATTGTTTATTGAAGGTTCTTGTTTAAGAACTGCTTCACATTTCTTTTTGAATAAATCAATATGAGAATCATCAACTTTTGCTTTATCTTTTATTTCTTGATCTAATTCAGTTCCTAATAAAGTCTTTAATTCATCTGTACTAAAGAAAGATTGTTTTTCTCAATACTTAAAGTTTGTTTTTTCTTGATGTTTAGTAAATCAACCTCCAGATATTACTGTTTTTCAATGATCATCATCTGTAGCATCTTCTGTATTCAGAGGCGTGAAGCCATTTCTAGTAAGTAAATCTTTATTTGTAGCAATAACAGTACATCATTTAACTAATTTATCTAATTGTTCTTTATCTCTAGATGCTTCATAAGATTTTTCTAAAGCTTCCTTACATGCGCTTCTATGAGAATAAATACTAGGCTTTTGTAAAGTATGAATTACAAATTTTTCCTGTCTATCTGTAACTGTAGTAAAAGTTCCCTCTATTGTTTTTGCATTAGAAATATTTACTTCTCTGCTTCCTGTAAATAAATCATCTTTTTTATGAGTTAAAGGATTTGCTCTTGAGTCTAAATGATGCAACAAAACGGTTTGAATGTGGTTTGCTGAAGAACTATCATCAATTGGAATTAAATTTCTTCCTTTTATTTCATCTAAAAAGGTTCTAGACAAAGTCGCATCATCTGATACCAATTCTAAGAATGGAAGAGTATTTAAGTCAGAAGAGAAGTGACGAAGATAAAGTTTGATTCCTCCACCTACTGAACCAGCAACTAGAGTGGGAACACCTAGAGTACTAAACCAAGTTGAAAACAGTAAACTTTTGTGTTTCATGATCTATTTAGCCTTTTCGTGTCCGGCATACAATTCTCTAACTCCACATCAGAAACCTCTACCTTCTGCTGGTTGATTTGTATATCAGTCATAAGGATCTGTAGACTCTAGAGAACAAATTCTGTTTCCAGTTGCCCCTTCATTAGGAATAGATGCACGTGTTCTTCCGTGAAGAACTGTCTTAATGTAATCATCTGCTTTAATGGGTTTGACACAGAAGAAAGCAGTTTCATAGAAATTATCTACAGAATATTTATTCCTTGTACCCTCTGAAATTCCATCCCTAAAGAAATTAGATAAAGGAAAATTATTAATTACAGGCGCTTCTGCTAATGATGCTTTACATTTATTTTTGAATAAATCTATATGACCTGAAGCAACTTGCGCCTTATTTTTTATTTCCTGATTTAAACTCTCTCCCAATAATGTCTTTAAATCATTGCCTGTAAAGAAAGACTGTTTATTTCAGTATTTAAAATCAGAATTGTCTTTACTTACTGTAAATCATCCACCTGATATTACTTCTTTTCAGACTTCATCATCTTTGTTAGTTTCTGTATCTAAAATAGTAAAGCCGCTTCTAGTTAATAACTCTTCTGTGTTATTAATTACAGTACATCATCTAGCTAATTTTTTCAATTGTTCTGCACTTGCGGAAGAATCATAGGTTTTTGCAAGAGCATCTTGACATGCTTTTTTATGTGCCCTAACTTGTGGTTTTTTTCAAAGGTGAATTTCAAATGGTTCTGAACTTCCTCTTTCAGTTACAGCAGTTCCAGAAATCTTATTCTCTTTTTTAATGTCTATTTTTTTACTACCATCAAATAACTCATTATCTTTAGTAGCAAAAGGAGTTATATGAGAATCTAATCTATGCAAAAGAACTAACTGAACTTTAGATTCTTCAGTTGTGTCATCAATAGGAGTTAATCCGACAGATTTAATTAACTCTAAGAAAGTCCTGTTTCTAAATGTTTCACTATGTGCAAATAAATTAGTGTCTAATTTAGAAGTAAAGCTTCTCAAATAGATTTTTACTCCCCCACCTACTGAACCAGCAGTTAGGGTAGATATACCTAAGAAATTCAATAAGCTAACAAGTGCTTTTTTATCCAACATAGTCCTATAAAATCTTTGTATTTATGGTTGGTAGCGGCCATTTTATGGAGAAAGTTCAATTTGAAGTTAAAAGTTAAATAAAAATCAAAAAAAATGCTGTCGGAAAATTCCTTAATGAGGTAATTTCTGATATAATGCGCGCCAACTTTATAAAAAAAATTAACTAAGCCTTTTTAGGTGCGGGTTTAGGAGCATAAAGCAGTTTTACTGCACATCAAAAGGCTCTTCCGTGGAAAGGATCAGTTGTTGATACTCTTGCATAATGAGTAGGTTGCATATTATTTACATAACAATAATCACTTTTATTTTTATGATCAAAAGTTCTCTTAAGAACTCCTTGCATGGCATTAGTTACATAATCTTTAGCATTTGTAGGAACTGAACAAAACATAGCTACTTCCTGGAATAAATCTACTTTTGGTTTTGGAACTAATTTAGAACTCATATCATCTACAAAATCTTTAGTTAAATAGAAATTTTCTCTTTCAAAATTCTTCTCTAATTCTTTCAGACACTTATCTTTAACAATCTTTATTTGGTCTTGAGTCACTTCTCTTTCGCTCTTAATTCCTATATTTTCTTTTTTGTTTAGGATTTTTTTAACTTCTTCAGGAGTGAAAAAACTTTGCTTTTCTCACCATTTATGCTTACCCTCTTTCTTAAATCAACCAACAAGTATCTTCTTGATACTGTCATCAACTTTTCCCTTGTATCTATTGTCTGAAAAAACCTGAAACTTATGTCTTCCTAATACATCTTTAACTCTAGGTTCTGTACATCACTCTCTCAATCTAGATAATTGATTTTTTCCCGATGTATCATCTTTGTATTCAATCTTTAGAGCATCTAAACAAGATTGTCTAAAGTTAGCAGCTAAATCATTACTTGGTTTCTCTATCGTCTTTAATTGCTTTTTGTTGTCTTTGGATTTAAATACTTTTGATTTGAATGAAAAAGAAATACTACCTGTAAATAATTGGCCAGGGTTATAAGAAAACCCTTCGTCTTTGTTTGGATATAGTCTCTGGAACATAACATTTTTAATCACATCATCAGTAGTATTTTCAGTAACAAGCCGAAATCCAGCTTCAGATATCTTGTCTGAAAAAGTAATTATTTTTGGAACAGAGGGTTTAAGTGGTTCAACAACAATCGGAGCAGGAGGGGAAACAATTGCTTCTTTATTGTCAGGAACTTGTAAAGGTTCTTGCGGTTGTAACTTATCTGGCTCTTCAGGAACAGAAATTAAATCTTTAGATGGATCTGCCTCTTCTAAAGAATAAAAAATAGGAGAATCTCCGGAAGTAAAATAACCTACATTACCAAAATAAAGCTTTATCCCGGTTCCTGTAGAGCCAACAACTAATAGAGGAATTCCGTAACGGTTGAAAAAATAATCAAATATTCTCATAGTGATTTCTCAGTCATAAATAAGTCGTTATTGACATGTGGTGCGGCCATTTTAAAAAGGAACATGCTTTTCAAACTGAAATTAGAAAATAAAGACAAAAAGCTTAGGTAATTGAAGGTCTTATGATTACTCAGCTACTTCTTAATAACTTATGAATAATTAAAAAAAATTACTAAGGTTTTTTAGGTGGATTGTTGGTTTTATACAACAATCTAACTGCGCATCAGAAAGTCTTTCCTTCGAAAGGATCAGTAGTTGATATCTTTTTGTAATCTTCAGGTTTTTTCCCTTCAACATAACAATAATCATCCTTATCTTTTTCTTCAAAATCTTCTTTGAAATTACCCTGCATAGCATTCTTTACATAATCTTCAGCTGTTGTAGGGACAGAACAAAATAAAGCTACTTCCTGGAATAAATCTACTTTTGGTTTTTCATCTGGTTTTCCATCCATCTGATCAATAAAGTCTTTAGTTAAGTAAAAGTTTTCTCTTTCGAATTCTTTTTCTAAAGTTTTTAGACATTTGTCCTTAACAACCTTTATATGATCTCCATTTATTTCTGATGCATCACTGAAACCCTTATCTTCTTTTCCTGCAAGAATTTTTTTCACATCTTCTTCATCCAAAAAACTTTGTTTTGTTCATCACTTCTTATCTCCTTCTGCTTTAAATCAGCTAAAAATTATTTGTTTAATACTTTCATCAACCTTGTCTTTATAGTTATTATCTGAAAAAACATGAAACTTATGTCTACTTAATACATCCTTAATCTTTGGCTCTGTACATCATTCTCTTAACTTAGCTACTTGGTTTTTATTTTTTTCTTCTTCATCTTCCGGATATTCTTTTTGTAAAGCCTGCAAACAAGCATTCCTAAATTCCTCTATTTTTCCTTCATCTGGTTTCGCTATTGTCTTTAAATGTTTAGTCTTATCTTTGGATTCAAAAGTTTTAGCATTGAAATCAAAAACAACTCCTCCTGTAAAAAGCTGATTTTCACTGTAAGAAAAATGATCATCTTTATTTGGATATAGCCTTTGAAACATCGCATTTCTAATTACTTCTTTTTTTGTGTCTTGAGTAAATACCTTAAATCTCTTATTGTCTATCTTTTCAGAAAAAGTGACTACTTTTCGTTTAGCAGGTTGTAATACTGTTGCAGGAATTGATGGAGTATCAGCAATTGGCAAATCAGGATTTACCTTATCTCCAGAATTCAAAGAATCTGAATCAACAAAATATAAATTACCTGTCTTTCCAAAATAAAGCTTGATTCCAGTTCCTGTAGAGCCAACAACTAATAAAGGAATCCCGTAACGGTTGAAAAAATAATCAAATATTCTCATGTTCTTTCAAAAGCCATAAAAAGCCTATATTTATCTGTGGTGCGGCCATTTTAAGAAGGGGCATGCTTTTCAAACTGAAATTAAAAAATACAGACAAAAAACTTAGGTGAATGAAGGATTTATAGTTACATAACTACTTATTAATGATCCTTGAATAACAAAAAACAATCTCTTCTGAGCTAACTTAAAAACCTACCTTCTCCAATCCATATGTCAACCGTAGTATCCATAAGATCCTGTTTTAATTTTGTTTCTAGGTTTTTTATGGGTGGAAGGTTTTCAATCTATATGCCATCCGTAATAACCAAATCCTCCTGGTTTAACTTCACTTTTCTCTTTTGTTTTTGGCGGAACTTCTGGAGATTTAGGTAGAGGTATAACTTTAGCTGGAGGGACTTCAGGTTTTTTCTTTGGCGTTTCTTTAGGAGGCTTAGGCTTTGATTTTTTTATTTTTCTTTCGAAATCATAAAATTTAATTTTTCTTTCTCCTTTATTAAGTCCATCAAAAATTGAAAAACCATACTTGTTTTTATCCTTTAACTCGAACAACCATAAATAAACATCATTGCAAACATCTTTATTTCTCCCATCTAAACCAAACCAACAACCTAATCCATCTAGAATTCCATCCCAGGAAAATCCCGAATCTTCTGCCTTCCTTGAATCAAGTTTGCTTTCCCCGGACTTCTTTTTACCTTTTTCCTTATTAAGTTCGTCAAGTATCTTCTGTTTTTTTTCTTTATTTTCCGATCTAGTTAATTCATCTAAGTCTGGGGGTAATTTCCATAATCAATCTCACACATCATCGCAAAACTTTTTCTCTCGACCCTCTAAACCAGATTTATCGCATTTTAAAGCGCTTCTAATACCACCATTAGAAAGATCGTTAGTAGTTACAGAAACAGTAGGTTCTGCTTCTACTTCTAATAATTGAAGATTTTCAGAGGGGGGGTGCCGTAACCACTACCAACTCCAGAGTTAGCTAAAAGAACCGTAGAAGAAATACCTAAACCCAATAAAGCGAAAAGACCAACAAATAAACCTATGAAAGCCACAATCGTTTAATTAAATTTCCAGAAATTTTATACTTTAAAAAATCTAAACCTTAAAAAAAATATTTATTCTTTTCCTCCGTACATAGCTTTAACACCACATCAGAAGCCTTTACCTTGAGCTGGTTGGTAGGTATATCACTCATAGTTATTTAATTCATCTAAAGAACAAACTAAACCTCTATCAGCACTTTGTACATGTGTTTTAGCTTTCAAATTATTTTTCAAATATTCCTCTGCTGTAATAGGTTTTGTACAGAAATAAGTAGCTTCAAAGAAGCTATCTACAGAAAGAGTTGATTTGTTAGGACTTGTTGCACCCTGCAAGAAATAAGTAGATAAAGGAAAGTTTTTTATCTCCGGAGTTTTTTGAAGTTCAACCTTACATCTTTCTTTAAATAAAGCTATATGCTTATCTTCAACATCACTCACTTGTTTTATTTCTTTGATATTCGAAGATTTGCCAATTAATTGTTCTAAATCTGAAGCACTAAAGAAAGATTGTTTTTCTCAGTAGTTATAAGAATCACTCTTAAATCCTTTAGTTAATCATCCGCCAGAAATTACTTTTTTCCAATCGTCGTTATCTTTATCTGAATCTGTATCTAGTAAAGTAAATCCATTTCTAGTTAACAGATCTGAATTAGTTTGAATTACAGTACACCACTCAATTAATTTATCTAGTTGATCTTTTTTAGATTCATCATAGGGTTTCTCTAAAGCTGTAGCGCAATCATGCTTGTGCTTGGTAGATGCAGTATTTTCAGGAGACTGAATTCCATTAATAACAAAATCTAAACTTTGACCAGATTCTGAAACTGTTTTCCCTTTAGCTATCTCATGAGAAGTTAAAACAAGATCAGAACTTCCAGGAAATAAATCGTTTGCTTTGTAATGAAGTGAAGTAAGATGAGGATCTAATTTATGTAATAGAGATAATTTAGATTGTCTATGTTCTGAACTATTATCAATAACTTTGTACCCTTTATCTTCTATAGCGCTTTTAAAAGTTGCTACTTTAGGTATGATCTCTTCTAAATCATCAATTTTTATTAATTGAAAAACTGGTAATGAACTATTAGCATCAAGTTTAGAAGCAAATTC
Source organism: Candidatus Mycoplasma haematohominis (assembly GCF_902712995.1). GTDB lineage: Bacteria > Bacillota_I > Bacilli_A > Mycoplasmatales > Mycoplasmoidaceae > Eperythrozoon_B > Eperythrozoon_B haematohominis. Next base: position 42,856 of record NZ_CACTIB010000019.1, on the reverse strand, counting down.
CCTTAAATAAATCTTTATTCCTCCCCCTACTGAACCAGCAGTAAGAGTAGTAATTCCTAAGAAATTAAGTAAACTCGCAAGTTTTGTTTTTTGTCTCAACATAATTCCGTAAATTCCATTTTTTTAGAATTTGTAGCGGCCATTTTATTTAGGAAGACTATCTTGAAGAAAAAAACTAAACAAAAATAAAAAAATTTAATATCTGAAAAATACTTAATGACAAAAACTATGGTATAAAAATCTTGACTATAAAAAATAAATGGAGTTTTGCTAACTAGATATTCCCTAATCTTCTTCAAGTTTTTTGCTCTATTCTCAATATCTTTCTCCTACTTTTTTCGGTTCTTTAACTATCTTCTAAAAATTCAATAATAGAAGGGTAAGAAACTAATTTACTGAAGAGATTTGCTTCTCTCTTTAAAACACAAATAGCAAAATTTTTCTAATTAAGACTCTTTAGGTTTAGTTTCATATAACAACCTTACCGCGCATCAGAAAGTCTTGCCTTCAAATGGATCAGTGGTTGATATTGTTTTGTAATCTTGAGGCTCTTTTCCTTCAATATAACAATAATCTTCCTTTTCTTTCTCAGTAAAAGTAGTTTTTAGAATACCTTGCATAGCTTCATTTACGTACGATTCCGCTGTAGTAGGAACAGAACAAAATATTGCTACTTCTTGGAATAAATCTACTTTTAGATCAGATGGATCATTCATCTGATCAATGAAATCTTTAGTTAAATAGAAATTTTTTCTTTCAAAATTCTTATCTAGTTCTTGCAAACATTTTTGTTTAACAAATTCTACTTGTTCTTTTTCTATTTCTGATTCACTCTTAAATCCTTCTTCTTTGCCTTTCAGAATTTGTTTTACTTCATCTTCTGAAAAGAAACTCTGTTTCTCTCACCATTTAGTTTCTCCTTCTTTCTTAAATCAACCTACAAGTATTTTCTTTATGCTTGGTTCAATTTCTTTTTCATATCTACTATCTGAAAAAACATGAAACTTATGTCTACTTAATACGTCTTGAACTTTAGGCTCTGTACATCATTCTCTTAACTTAGATATCTGGCCACTTTCATCTTTATCGCTAGGATATTCTGTATTTAAAGCCTTAAGACAAGCTTCTCTATATTTATCTACTTCTGTATTTTCAGGTTTCTCTATTGTTTTTAGTTCTTTAGCATTGTCTTTTGTATAAAGGGATTTGGCTTTAAAGTCAAACTTAATACCTCCTGCAAAAAGTTGAGTTGCGCTGTAAGAAAAATCTTCATCCTTATTTGGATATAGCCTCTGAAACATAACATTCCTAATTACCTCCTCTGTAGTTTGCTCAGAAAAAACCTTAAATCTACTATCTATCTTGTCTGCAAAAGTAGTTTTTTTAGGTTTAGGAGGTTGAACGATTGCTGTTGGTTGAGAAACAATATTTATGCCTGCCTGGGAAGATCTATCAGCATTTTCTTCCCCTTCTAGAGAATTAAAAATTTGTGAATCTCCATAGGTCAAATAGCCTACTTTTCCAAAGTAAAGCTTTATTCCAGTTCCTGTAGAACCTAAAACTAATAGAGGAATCCCGTAACGATTGAAGAAGTAATCAAATATTCTCATATTGCCTTAAAAGCCATAAAAAAGCCTGTATTTATCTGTGGTGCGGCCATTTTAAGAAGGAACATGTTTTTCAAACTGGAATTAAAAAATATAAGCAAAAAACTCAAGTAAATAAAGTCTTATATAGTTCAATCAACGATTTACCTATTTAATAATCTGTGTAAAAAATTATTTGAAGTCTTATCTAGTGGGATTTATTCTGTTGATTTTTATTTTCATACAATAGCCTCACTGCGCATCAAAAAGTTTTTCCTCCGAAAGGATCAATAGTTGATACCTTTTCATAATCTGTAAGTGATTTATCAGCAACATAACAATAGTCTGTCTTATCTTTATCTAGAAAATCTTTTTTAGAAACTCCTTGCATAGCATCTTTTACATAATCCTTAGCAGTTGTAGGAACAGAACAAAATAAAGCTACTTCTTGAAATAAATCGACTTTTAATTTAGATGGATCTTCCATCTGATCAATAAAATCTTTAGTTAAATAGAAGTTTTCTCTATTAAATTCTTTTTCCAGTTCATCTGAACATTTTTTCTTAACAAATTCTATTTGTTCCTGCGTTACTTCTGATTCTCCCTTAATTCCCTCTTCTTCTTTATCTTTCAAAATTTGCTGTACTTCATCTGCAGAAAAGAAACTTTGCTTTTCTCATCATTTAGTTGCTCCGTCTTTCTTAAATCAACTAGCCAATATTTTTCTTATGCTGTCATCAATTTGGCCTGCATGTTTTTTCTCTGAAAACAACTTAAATTTATGTCTGCCTAATACATCTTTAACTTTTGGTTCTGTACATCATTCTCTTAACTTAGCAACTTGACTTTCATCTTTACTTTCTGGATATTCCGTTCTTAAAGCAGTTAAACAAGCTTGCTTATATTTTTCTACTTCTTTATTATCTGGCTTCTCTATTGTTTTAAGTTGATGTTTATTGTCTTTTGTATTAAGAACTTTAGCCTTAAAACCAAAACGAATTCCTCCTTTAAATAATTGAGTATCACTATAAAAAACTCCTCATCTTTATTTGGATATAGCCTCTGAAACATAACATTTCTAATTACATCCTCTGTAGTTTGGTCAGAAAAAACCTTAAATTTAGTACTATCTATCTTGTCTGCAAAAGTAGTTTTTTTAGGTTCAACAACAGGAGTAATGGCTGGCAATTTCTGATCAGCATTTAAATCAACAATAGGTAAGTTTTGAGCTTCATCAATCCCCTCTAAAGAAATAAATACTTCTGAATTTCCAGAAGTAAGATAGCCTACCTTTCCAAAGTAAAGCTTGATTCCAGTCCCTGTGGAGCCAACAACTAATAAAGGAATCCCGTAACGATTGAAGAAGTAATCAAATATTCTCATGTTCCCTTGAAAAACATATGTGGTGCGGCCATTTTAAGAAGGAACATGTTTTTAAGACAAAAAATAAAAAATAAGAACAAAAAACGTCAGTAAATAAGTCTCTTATAGTTAAATCAACAACTTACCTATCAACGAACTTAAACAACAAAACAATGTCTAGGTTCTGAAAAAACTTATAGATTAATGCTTATTATTAGGCGGATTTTTAGTTTCGTACAATAGTCTTACTGCACATCAAAAAGTCTTTCCTTCAAATGGATCAGTAGTTGATACTTTTTTGTAATCAGTAATTTGCTTATTATCAAAATAGCAATAATCTTTCTTATCTTTGTCTTCAAAATCTGCCTTGAAATTTCCCTGCATAGCATCTCTTACGTAATCTTCTGCTGTTGTAGGTTCAGAACAAAATAATGCTACTTCTTGAAATGCATCAACTTTTGGTTTAGGGGAAGGTTGATCAGCCATTTGATCAACAAAATCCTTTGTTAAATAAAAATTCTCTCTTTCAAATTTCTTATCTAATTCGACCAAACATTTATCTTTGACAATCTTTATATTTTCTGGAGTTATTTCTGATTCTTCCTTAAATCCATTTGATTTTCCGTTCAAAATTTGTTGAATTTCATTTTCCGAAAGGAAACTTTGTTTCTCTCATCACTTATGATTGCCATCTTCCTTAAATCAACCAAAAATTATTTTCTTAATGTTCTCATCTGCCTTAGCTTTATATTTATCATCTGAAAAAACATGAAATTTATGTCTACCTAGCACATCTTTAACCTTAGGTTCTGTACATCATTCCCTTAATCTAGCAACTTGATCGCTACCTCCATTCGCTTCTGTATATTCTGTTTGTAAAGCTTTAAGACAAGCTTCCTTAAATTTATTTACCTCTGTACTATCAGGTTTTTCTATTGTTTTTAGATGCTTAGTTCCGTCTTTAGAATTGAATGTTTTTTCTTTAAATTTAAAACTAACACCTCCTTTAAAAAGTTGATCTTTGCCATAAGTAAAGCCATCATCCTTATTTGGATACAACCTCTGAAACATAACATTCCTAATTACCTCTTCTGTAGTCGATTCAGTAAAGAGTGTGAATTTCTGCTTGTCTATCTGATCTGAAAAAGTATTTACTTTTGGTTTAGGAGGCAAAGAAGGCTGTGTATTAGGATCATCTGCTTGAAAATTATTTAAATTCTCTAACTCCTCTAAAGAACTAAAGATTTCTGAATTTCCAGAAGTAAGATAGCCTACCTTTCCAAAGTAAAGCTTGATTCCAGTCCCTGTAGAACCGACAACTAATAGAGGAATCCCGTAACGGTTAAAAAAGTAATCAAATATTCTCATGGCGCTTTGCAAATCATATTTGGTGCGGCCATTTTAAGAAGGAAGATATTTTTCATATTGAAATTAAAAAATAAAGACAAAAATCCTTAACTCATGAGAGTTTTTATATATAAATCAAGTGTCTTATTTATAAATAGAAAAACAAAATTGCTCTAATTTCTCAACCCCACAGATATTCAAAGTGCTCTGCGCTCTTTTTGCCTTTACGAAATTTTCCTCTTTATTTTTTTCTTAAATTTATAAAAAATAATTCTTAAACTTCTCTTTGAGAATCATTTGAAATCAAGATACTTTTCTAAAGAACTAACAAATTTTTAAATTAACTTATTAAGGCTTTTTAGGTTTTGTTTCATATAACAGCCTTACTGCACATCAGAAGGTTTTTCCTTCGAAAGGATCAGCAGTTGATACTTTTGCATAATAAGCTGGTTGCTTTCCATTTACATAACAATAATCATTCTTAATTTTGCTATCAAAATGATTTCTTAACACCCCTTGCATAGCATCTTTAACATAATCTTTTGCTTCAGTAGGAACAGAACAAAATATTGCTACTTCTTGAAACGCATCTACTTTTAGTGATGACTTATTATTCATCTGATCAATGAAATCTTTAGTTAAATAGAAGTTTTCTCTTTCAAAATTCTTATCTAGCTCCTTCAAACACTTATCTTTAACAATCCTTATTTGATTTACAGTAACTTCCTTTTCATTCTTAATTCCTACACTTTCTTTCCCATTAAGAATCTGCTTAATTTCATCTTTAGAAAAGAAACTTTGTTTTTCCCATCATTTATGATTTTTCTCTTTCTTAAATCAGCCAGCCAATATTTTTCTTATGCCTGCTTCAACTTGTTTGTCATGTTTAGGATCAGAGAAAACTTTAAATTTATGTCTACTTAGTACATCTTTAACTTTTGGTTCTGTACATCACTCTCTCAATCTAGATAATTGGTTATTTCCATCTTTATCATTTGTATATTCAATCTTTAATGCAGCTAAACAAGACTGTTTAAAGTCATTTACTTGTTTGTTGTCTGGTTTAGATATTGTCTTTAAATGTTTTTTATGTTTAGATTCAAAATTTTTAGTCTTAAAGCTAAAGCTAATGCTTCCTTTAAAAAGTTGATCTGCTCTGTAAGAAAAAGCATCATCTTTATTGGGATAAAGCCTTTGAAACATAATATTCCTAATTACATCATCCGAAGTATTCTCATTAATTAACTTAAATCCGGTTCCAGATATTTTCTTAGCAAAAGTAACTATTTCAGGAACGGAAGGTTCTGGCTGTTTAACTGGAGGAGGTAGTTCGGCAGGCGCCTTTGGTTGTTCACCAATATCTTGTGGTTGATCTGCCTGAAAATTATCTAACTGCTCTAGTCCTTCTAAAGAACTAAAGATTTCTGAATTTCCAGAAGTAAGATAACCTACTTTTCCAAAATAAAGCTTTATCCCAGTTCCTGTAGAACCAACGACTAATAAAGGAATTCCGTAACGGTTGAAGAAGTAATCAAATATTCTCATGTTCTCTTGAAAAACATACGTGGTGCGGCCATTTTAAGAAGGAACATATTTTTCATATTGAAATTAAAAAATAAAGACAAAAAGCTTAGGTGATCAAAAGCCTTATATTTAGATAACTAGATTAAGTAATGGTTTTAAAAATCAAATATTTAGCCGACCAAGAAACAAATTTAAGATACTTTTATTCAGAGATTTAAAAAGAAAATTCTGTAAAAAATAGATACCAAAAATCACAAATTAAATCCTCTTATAATCTGATAATTCCCTTACTCCGCATCAGAAAGTTCTACCTCAAGAAGGAGAATTAGTCATTCAAACATAATCATCCTTTAATTTATCTACAGGAGGAAAACAGTAGTGTCCAGAAACAACTTTATTTTTTACTTTTCTTAATAAGGTCTTCTCTATATAATCCCTGGCACTTCTAGGTTTAGAACAAAACAAAGCTGTTTCCTGAAACTCATCTACTTCTCCTAAACCATTTGCTTGCTTCAAGAAATCAGTATTAAGTGGAAAATTCTTTCGTCTAAATCCTTTAGAAAGAGAAATCTTACATACTCTCTTCAATATAGCTATATGCTCTTCAGTAACCTCTTCAACCTTTGTAATTCCTTTATCTCCTGCTATTTTTTTAGAATTCTCTTCTTTAACTAAATTTTGAGACTCTCAATACTTAACTCCAGTATCTGCATCGATAGAAAATCAACCTCCAGCTATTACTTCTTTTCAAATCTCATCATCTTCATCACTATCAGTCTCCAATATTTCAAAATCATTCCTAATCAATACATTCTCAATAGTTGGAATAGTACAAAACTTCTTTACTTTCTCCAATAAATCATGCGAAAAAATCTCATCCAATAACTTTTTACATTCTTTCTTTATCTCTTGTTCCGCTAATTTAGATGGATAATTCATATTAATTCAAGAATATCTCCTGACTTTCTGAGGTTCTGTAGCTGTTGGTTCAGGATTAATAATCACATTATTTTTAGAAGTAATAGCTATAAAAGAACTATCCTCAGATAATCAATGCTTAGGATATAGTTTTCTAGTTTCTATAGGATCTAAATCTTGTATAAGAATGCTCTTAACTAAATCAGAATCAGAGCTGTCTTCTACAACAATAAATTCCTTATTAAGCAACAACTCTCTAAAAGTTAAATCACCAACAAGAATTCTTAAATGCTGAATATCCCTGAAATAAATTTTTGCTCCTACTCCTATTGAACCAATAGTAAGAAAGGTTATTCCTCAGATGGGAAACTTAAATGTTTTCTGTAGATTCATGGAGCGAAAGTATTCACTTTGTGGCTCCGCATTCTACAAATTGACTTCATATTTTCAGCTAAAAAAGAAATAAAAAAGCAAAAAGTAGATAATGAATTTGTGATTAATGAAACAAGATAATCAAGGTTCTAAAGTTATCTAAAAAGAGGATTTGTTGGTGTAAGCTCTTTAGATGTTCAATCATCATATTTAACCAACTGACTCCTTGTAGAAACTCCAGCAACTAAATTCCCATTTCCCCTTGTCTTCAAGATATCTAGTCAAAGTTTTCTTCTATTGAACAAATTAGTACATAGGAGTTCTCCGTATTCTGTGCTTGTTCAATTATCGTAAAACTTCTCTTTTTCGTCTCCTTTTCATTTATCTGTTTCCTCAATTGTGTAGAGAAATACTTTTTTATTCTCCTTATTCTTTCATTTCTTAATCAAATATTTCCTATGATTAGTCTTGTCAACCTTATCAAAGTTATTATCGTTAGGATTTATTTTTTCTATTGTCCTAAAAGTGTTTTCTAAATTTCAAACTCTTCTATTTGGAGTAACTCAAAGCTTAAAAGTAAGTCATGTATCTATTAACTTGTCTCTATATTTCTCAGTATTAGAAACATCTTGAGAAAAATAAAAACTCTTGCTTTCTCTCTGAACCCCTTTAAGATCAGGCCACTTAATCCTATGATTTAAAGAATCAATACTGGCAGTGCTAAGCACAGCCTCCAAACTACTAAGGGTTGAAAGTCGCACGATAAGAAACTTAAAAAGAACCTATATTTTTAACACAAAAACTTACTTAAATCCGATTACTTTCTGAGAAGCTTCATCTATTGCGGATTTAGGAATATCACTTACATTTATTACAAAAGTAGTATTTGTTCTGGCATCAAATATTCCTAATTTCTTAATATCTTTAAATAACTCCTTATTCTTATCTGATCTAAGGCCAAACAAATAAAAGACCAACAACTCTAGAGTCTCAACTTTATTTAATCCTTCTCCAGGTCTAAAAGCTTTTATATGTCAGAAAGTATCTCCAGCCACAAAATGTCTATCAACTACATTTATGAATACGCAATCAGCTCTTACCTTAGAAAAATCCAATTCTGAAGCGTCATTAACCAAACCAACTAAATCAGAAAAATCACATATTCTTTCAAACAAATCCCTAATATCATTCATAGACTTAGCTCCTACATTAACTGACTCTATTCCAGCATCAACATCAGAATAATAGGAATTAAATCCAGCCAATCTAACAGTTGAAACTATAGAATCATCGTCTAATCCTCTTACATAACTCAAAAGAACCTTAGAGTTATGTCTTCAGTTTTCTGTATAGTCAATTTCAGGATCATCACTATACGTGTTCGCTATTTTCAAAGCCAATTTAAAGATAACCTCTGGTTCTGCCTCTAACTTAATAAATCTAAATAAATAAACAGAAGCAATACTTATCAATAAAGAAGAGGTAAATTCCTCATCTCCTATTTCCAAAGTAGTTGGTAACTTTGTTGTAGTAAATAAAGCAGGATCTAATACACCATTACCAGGCTGTTCATAGAAGAAAACTCTTTCTTCAGGAGTAACTGCTATACAATCTGACATAACTCTACTTATTAAATACAATCACTTGATCTGCTACAACCTTTAAAACATCCTGAGAAATATCACTTAAATTAACAACAAAAGTATTATTAGTCCTAGCATCAAATATTCCTAACTTAGTCACTTTACTAAACCAATTTGAAAATTGTCTAGCTCTAGAAAGAAACATGTAATAAATAAGTAACTCAAGTGTCTCCTCTTTACTTAGTACCTCTCCTGGAGAAAAAACAGTTAATTTTCAGAAAGTATCGCCATCTAAAAAGTGACTGTATACACCGGGAATTAGTATCCTTACTGATCTAATTCAATGTATACTTACAAACTCAGAAGGATCATGCTTCAAACCAACTGAAGAACCGAATTCAGCCATTCTGCTAACTAGTTGTCTAATATTCGCTACGCTCTTATCTCCAACAATCAACTTATCCAAAGTTATCTCTTCATCTGGATAATAAGAATGAAATCCAGTTAATCTAATAGCTGCAACAATAGACTGATCATCTAATCCCTTAATCTGAAATAGAAATTCATTAGCTTTATCCCTTCAGCCTTTAGAAATAGGAATATCAGGATCATCACTATTCTCATCTGCCACTTGCAAAGGTATTGCGAAAACATCCTCATGATCAGCCTTGAAATTCAAAGCTCTATATAAATAAACAGTAGTTAACTTAACTAGCGATTGAGGAATATCATCCACATCACTAACTTCTATAGTCGTTGGTATATGGGCAACCTTAAATAAATTAGGATTTAATAAACCTTCACAGGTTTGAACATACTCTCTTGCTCTTTTCTCTGGACTGATAGACAGTAGTAGCTCTTCGTTTAACATTTGGTTTTTTAAATTAAATTAGATTCTAGACTTTTTTAAGCTTAAATTAACAAAAAATAATTTACTACAGATTGCTTAAATGAAATGCTTTTGAGAGGAAGACGAAATATTCCTGCCAAACAAAAAATTTATACTTCAATATATACCTAACTATCTGAGTTTGTGTTGAAAAAGCAACATTAGTGAGAAGCAATTATTAAATTTCCCGTATAAATATAAAGAATAAAGATATTTAATGTCTGAAATCAGAAGAGTAGTTCGTCCACAAAATATAAGTGGCGACACCCCCCAACAAATCGAAGCTTTCAGAGCCCCTCTGACTCCAACAATGGTTATTGCTGGAGCCGGATCAGGAAAAACTCTTGTTCTAGCCAAAAGATTTGAATATTTAGTAAGAGAAAAAAACATAGACCCAACCAGAATATTAGCTATTACCTTCTCAAGAAGAGCTACAACCAACATGAGAAGGAGAATATTTAAGTTGCTGGAAGATGGGCAAATAGATAAAGAAGTTCAGAGTAGATGTCGTAAATGTACATTCCACAAAATCTCAATTGATCTGCTGACAGAGGAGATATCAGTTAACTGAAAAGAAAGACAAAAAATATGTCACGATAAAAAAAACAGACTGATAGTGAAAGACCTAATAAATCTTCTTGAATTACCTATTAGTAGCTCAGGAGATGCTTTAGAAATAATTACAGGACTGAGATGAATCTGTAAAAAAGACGAAAGAGATGAATTTACTGTTGAAGAACTAATAGATGTCGCAGAAGAAGTTGTAACTGGAGATCCTGGAAGAATACTTGAAAAATTCCCTCATGAGATGATGCTTAAGCTTTATAGAGCTCATGACCAAAAATTTAAAGAAATGGGTATGTACTCATTTGACGATATCCTACTTACTGCCCATCAATTCCTAAGAGATCCAAAAGTAGCAGAGAAGTGATCATCTAGATTTGACGCTATTCTATGTGATGAGTTTCAGGATATAGATGATGTTCAATTCGAAATAATAAAAAAACTATGTTCCAAGAATGCAAGTATCTTATGCGTAGGAGATCCAGACCAATCCATCTACGGCTTCAGGGGAGCTGTTTCAGATATCTTCACTAAATTCAAAGACTACTTTGAAACGCAAGGAAAAGAAGTAACCATCAGAAAACTAGAACTAAACTTCAGATCTACTCCAGAGATACTAGAAGTATCAAACAAACTTATTGAACCAAACCACAAAACAGACGAACTATCTAAAACTCTTAGAGCTTACAACCCTTCAATAGGTCTTCCAGTTAAATTACACCTAACAAACTCCAATGAATCAGAAGAAAACCAAATAATAAACAAGATATTAGAGCTAAATGAAAAATATAAGGTTCCCTTCAAAGAAATGGCAGTCTTAGCCAGAAATAGAAAGCACAGAGAAGAGATTGAATTTAAGTTACTAAGGAAAAGAATTCCTTACGAAAACAGAGAAACTATTAATCAAGACCTAAGAAGAGAAGAAGTAAAAGACCTAATATGCTGACTAAACATAGCTGTAGGAGGATCTGTAAAAGTACAAGGTTCCGCTATGAAAAGAGTCATAAATAAACCAAGAAGAGGACTAGGAGATAAGAAAATTGCGGAACTATTCAGTGCAGGACCAGAAATAGCCTACCAACAAATCATGAAACACAGCACAGATCCAAAAATAATTGACTTTAGAAGAACCTGCCTAACCATAAAAGCAATAGCTAACAAACCAGACTCAGAAGTAGACATACAGAAAAAAATCCATGCAATTCTAAAAGAAGTAAAAATATTTGAATACTACGAAGAAAATGCAAGTAAATACAACCGTATAAAAAGCTTCCTGGAAAGTACGATGTCAAATGCCAAAAACATAGAACAAGTAAAAGAAGGAATAATAAATTTCAACCCTAGAAGTCTAGACGGAGACAACCTAATGATCAGCACAATACACGGAGTAAAAGGACTAGAGTTCGACTACGTCTTTTTAATGAAACTAAATGAAGGAAAGCTACCATCAAACATCTGCATAAAAAAACAAGAAAGAAACAGAAAAAACATAGATTACATAGCAGAAGAAAGACGGCTAACTTATGTTGCCATGACCAGAGCAAAAAAAGGATTATTCCTCTCCACCTCAGCTAAAGATGATGGTAAATCTAGATTCCTAGCAGATGTAGAACATCTAATACCCAATCCATTAATAGACAACTTAGAAGATATAGATGAAAGAGATGACTTAATGGATGAGCTAGAAGACGGAGAAGGTATAAACCTAAATGAAGAAGAAATAGTAGTTGATTTCGATGAAGATGATGAAGAAAACGAAGGGCAATGATCAGAAGAAGAGGCGGAACTAATTAGCGAAGATGAAATAATTGATGAAGATTAATTGAGAAGCATTAACTCCTTCTGAAATAGAAGTACTCAAAAACCCCTTTAAACCAACAATAATTAGCGGCTGAAGCAAAAAGGATACTCACAAAATAGCATCTATAAAGATAAGAAACCTTATATCACTTAAAAAAATAGAAAGACCAGAACAAATATTAATTTGCTCCTACGATCCTAAAGACTTAGACCTATTCAAATTACAACTCAAAAATACTCTAGAAGAAGATCAAAAATTCTGAATAAACCACATTGAATATCAAGAATACAAAGACATAGAAAAAAGATATCTGTCAAAAAGAAAAATGTCTGATGGAACAGAAAAACTACAGGTCAACAATATGCAAATGGCCAAAGACAAAAAACTTGTCTTCCTTCTAGGAAACATAAGTAGCCAACCTCAACAAATAAAAAAAGCAGTTGTAAAAATCCTATTTAAGCACGTAATAATTTTCTTTTGACAATATGAAAAGGATGACATGTCATCCTTTGGCTCTCCAGATGAATACATCTCAATCAACAAAAAAACAATAGAAAACGCAATACAAATCTACCCCCAACACCAAATAGAAATAGATGACAACGAAATAAATAAAATCATCAACTCCACAGAAGAAATACCATTTGACAGCTACTGAATAGTCAAAAAAATCCAAGAAATACAACAACAAGGTCGCTCATATAAAGACTGTCTCATCTTCACTGACACAGAAGAAGAAAAAAGAAAATACAACCTAATATTCCCAGAAGTATTTCAAAATGAATTCAAAATACTCTTAGATTGACTAGAAATAGCTAACTACTTCTATTACGAACAAATAGAAAAACCATTACTAAATTCAGTAACGAAATACAAGTATGAATACCTCTACATACAAGACGAAGAAGAAATAAAGAAAGTAATTAAGAACATACAAAACATAACAAAAATAGAAGAAATATTCCAAGAATTAGGTATCTCCCAACAATTTTCAAACTCAAATCCAGAAATCTGAAAAATCTTCCAATCCATAATAAAAAACTACCCCCTCAAAAAAGATCTAAAAGCAATAAAAGAGAGAATTAAAGAAAAATCAAAAGAAATAAATTACCAACTAGCAAAAACCAAATCAGAAGCATCCAATCCAAAACCCAAATTCGCTTTCCTAACAAAAAAAGAAGAACCAACATCGGAAGAACTATCTCTAGCCAAAGAAAAAATATTCTCCTACTTCCCTCACGAAAACTTAACTTACAAAGAATATGACCCTATAGCCCATAAATCCACTCCAACCATATTCATATCCAACACAAACACAAGACAAGATGCAATCTACAACTACAAAGACAAACCTACTCTACTAGAAGGTCTAACAGAAGAAGAACTAATTCACGACATAAAAGAAAGAGTTGCCATACTCTGTCAACACAATACTCCAACAGAAAAAATATTTATAGTCTCGTCAGATCCACAAAAATGACAAAATCACTTAATTAAATACGACGACATCCAATGCTGCTCCTTCTATGACTTTCTAAATATCCTCACGGAATGTAACAAAAAAATCGAACCGGTAATAACCAAAAAAATCCTAATTCAAACCTGTTTAGAAAAAAATTCAGTTCCAGAAAAAAACTGAAATAAGTTCTACCAAATAATCAACTCCCTATACAAACAAGAAGAAGAAAAAAATAAGAATATAAAGAATCTAGAAAAAAGCTCACTAAAGAATTCACTCAACCCAGAAGAACTAAAAACTCTAGAACAAACCTACAAACTATTCAAAGACATTAAAAAAGAAAACCAACACTTCATAGACTATCTAAATGCTCACACAATACTAAAAGACAAAGAAGGATCAGAAATACAAAAAGCTTGCTACCAAACAATAGGCGCTCTAATAGTCACAGATTATCACTTATTAGCTCCAGAAGAATTATCAGTTCTAAACAACATAGTCCAATACATAGAAAGCGTTCTAATAATCTCAAAACAAAACACTTCTATCTATCAAAACGAAGAACAAATAAAAAACTTTAGAAACCAATTCAATATCTTCGAAAACAAAAAACTATCAGAAGAATACTCTCAAACCTCCAACTATTCCCTTTCTCTCATAAACAAATTAACTAATTCAAATCTAACCAACCCAAACGTACAAGGAAAACAACCAATCTCCTACATCACAACTTCCCTTAAAGAAGAAATAGACTGAGTTAAATCAAAAATAAAAAACCTTTCCAATGCAACAATCATAGTTCCAAACCAAGAAAACATAACTCCCCTAAGAAAAGAATTTCCAAATACAACAATACTAAAAATACAAGATATAGAAGACAAAGTATGAGAAAACGTCTTCATCATGCACCTAAATGATAATTTCGGAACATGAAGTCACAAACACATCCACTCCAGACTCTTCTACAAAGCCCTAACAAGCTCCTCCAAACAACTATTCCTCTCAAGCAACTCTAAAAAAATTTCCCCTTTCCTACAAGAAATAAAAGAATTGACAACCATAGAATCAGAGCATGAAGAAGAACTAAAAACTAAACCTATTCCAGAAAAGGAACAAAAACCAGAGCCAGAAGTCGAACAAAAACAAGAAGAACTAACAAAAATCTTTGAATACCCATACGAAGTAGAAAGTTACCACTTCAAAAGCAACAAAGAGAGATGTATAGAAATAAACAAAAGAATACTAGAGGTAGAATCTTGCGGTAAATCCTACCTAATACTAACAACAGACGAATATCACGAAAATCAAATTCTCTCCTACTGTTTTCAAAACAAAAACTTACAATTCCACATAAACAAATTCATAAAGAAAATACTCACTCTATCAGTAATAAACGACGTAAGAATCATATTCTCAGATCTTAAATTCCTATTTTTACAAGACCCTCAATTCAAAAAACTATTCAGAGGAGAATGATCAGACTGCATGACCCTAATAGAAACAATAAATAAATGCAAACAACACATAAAAGAAGAACAAAATCCTACAAACCTACTCCAAAACGTATTTAAGACCATAAAGATCTGAATAAAAAGCGGACAGAATCTAGATGATGAATCCAAAAAACAAATAATAGAAGATATAGAAGACACAATAGATGACTGCAAAAATCTAAATGAATTCATATCTGAAGTATCCAGAAACGACACTCAAATAAAGAAATACACAGAAATAACAGACAAAAAATTCGACTACATACTCATACTCATAGACAACCTAAAACATATAGTCTCCTGCGAAAAAATATGAGGAACAAAAGTCAAAGAAAAAATGCTCTTATTCATAAAAGACAACCTCTAATTCTTTACCTCCATGAGCACAAATTGAGAACAATTAACTGCTTCTCAAATAGAAGTATTAAACAAACCCTACCAATCCTCAATAATCTACGGCTGAAATAAACAAGAAACCCAAAAATTAGCAGCAATAAAGATAGAAACCATAATAGATACCAAAAAAATAGAAAGACCTAAACAGTTACTAATAGTTGCCTACGACCCACAAGATCTAAACCTATTTAAAGAAGAATTAAAGAACGCCCTAAACCCAGAAAACCAAAATTGAGTAGACCAAATAGAGTATTTATCCTACGAAAACCTAAAAAATAATTTTCTAGTCAAGCAAAAAAATCCAGACGGAACAGAAAAACAAGTTGCGCTAACTAAACAAATAGCCGAAAAATGCAAACTAATTTTCTTCATAGGAAACATAAAAGGTCATCCATACCCAGTAAATTCACAATTCATAAAAGTACTATGCCAGCACGTAGACACCTTCTTCTGACAATACGAAAGAAATGACATGGACAAATTCGATCCAGAACAAAAACAATATCTAGTAATAAATAAATTCGAAATAGATCTTAAGATAAGTCAAAACGTAATTGAACACACTGAAATAGATGATCAAGACATAAATAAATTAATAAGTGAAACAGAAGAAATACCATTTGACAGCTTCTGAATAAGCAAAAAAATAAAAGAACTACAAAAACAAGGATACTCCTTTAGAAGCTGCTGCATCTATACAAACACAGAAGAAGAAAAAATAAAATACAACAGAATACTCCCGGAATTATTCCACAATGAATTCAAAATATTCATAGATTGACTAGAAATAGCCAAACTAGAAACCTATGAACAAATCCCTCCAGAACTACTCAACTCAGTAAACAGCTACAAACATGAATTCATATACCTGCAAAATAAATCAATAGCTCAAGAAATAATAAGCAAAATTCAATCTACAAACCAAATAATAGAAATATTCGAAACCCTAGGTCTAATAACTCAACTACAAAAAAGAAACCCAGAAACCTGAAATACCTTTCTAGAAATAACCCAATACTACACTCAAAAACAAAACATAAGAGAAATAAAAAAGAAAATAGAAGAAAAATCAAGGGAAATTAATTATCAACTAGCCAGAACCAAATCAGAAGAAATAACTGATAAACCAACTTTCGGATTCCTAATAACAAAAGAAGAACCAACAGCAAAAGAGCTAACTTTAGCTAAAGAAACCATCTTCTGCTGACCTAGCTTCTCAGAAAAACCCCAAGAATACAAAGCCCTAAAAATTCCTTTCGTCCAAGCCAAAGAAATAGCAAATCTACCAAATCAAGAACCAACAAACAACTTAAATAAATCAGAAGAAATAAGAAAACAAGCTATTCAAAACAAAGGAAAAGCAATACTAGAAAGCCTAACAGAAAAAGAAATACTACATGATGTCAAAGAAAAAATAGAAAACCTAATAAGTCAAAACATACCAGCACAAAAAATATTCGTTATCTCCTCTATACCCTACACGTGATCACAAAACTTATCCAACTATCAAGTAAAAATAGAATCTCCAGAAAACTTCCTAAAAACAATCTCCAACTGCCAAGAAAAACTAACTTCAATAACCACCAAAAAAGCCTTAATTCAAAAACACTTAGAAAGACTATCTATTCCAGTAGAACTATGAAACAACTATTACACACTAATTAACTTAATAAATCAAGAATCCAAACAAAAAAGAAGGCCAATTACATCTCTATATGACGCACAAGAAAATCCGTACTTAAAAAGTGAACTAAGTAGACAAGAAATAAACGAACTACACAGTATCTATTCCCAATACCAAAAAGAAGAAAGACATTTACTAAACGAATACAACTTCCTAGATGTTCTCCACTATCCAGAATACTTCAGCACTAGACAAAAAATTGAAGAAGCATGTATTAAACACATAGAAGCATTAATAATTATTGAACACCACCTACTATCAGAAGAAGAACTAGATTGAATAACAGAAGTAATTAAATATGTAGATCAGGTACTAGCAATCTCAAAAACCAACTCAAGTGTATATGCAAATGAAAAAAGAATAAGAAAATTCAGAAACAACTTCCTAATACTAAACGCCGGACCAATCTCAGAAGAATACGAAACAACTACTAATTACGCTCTAACTCTACTAAACAAACTAACTAATTCAAACCTAAACAACCCAAATCTAATAGGAAATCAGCCTATATCCTACATAGCTAACTCTCTAGAAGAAGAAAATGAATGAATCAAATCCAAATTAACAGATCCCTCAAATTCTGTAATCCTAGTAGCTTCACATGAAGGAAAAGACATTTCTCATATCAAACAATTATTCCCTAATACAAACGTCTTTCAGATAAGCGCTATAGGAAACCAAAAATATGACAATGTTTTCATAATACGCCTGAATAAACAATTCGGAACTTGAAGTCACAACCATATCCACTCAAGATACTTCTACAAAGCAATAACCAGTTCAAAGAAAAACCTATTCCTATCCAGCGATTCTCCAGATATTTCTCCTTATCTAAAAACAATTAAAGACCTAACTAAATTAGAAACTCCAATTAAAGAATCAAATGAAATTGAAAGGCCAATATTGGCGACAACAAGTATTCCTCAAACAACAAGTATTCCTCAAACAACAAGTATTCCTCAAACAACAAGTATTCCTCAAACAACAAGTATTCCTCAAACAACAAGTATTCCTATTAACTCATCAGAAATAAGAAAACAAGCAATCTATAACTCTAAAGAAACCATATTAGAAGGACTAACAGACGAAGAAATAATACAAAGCGTAAAAGAAAAAATAAACCTACAAATCCAATCAGGAGTTGAAAGAGGAAAAATATTCGTAATTTCAAATAATCCAACATTCTGAAAAAAACAAATCCCAGATTCGCTAATAAACATCTTCACTTTCAATGACTTACTAGAAACTCTTTCAGGAAGAAAGAACAATTATCAACCGATATCTATCAAAAAATCTCTAATTCAAAAATACTTCGAAAGCAACAATATTTCAGAAAACAAATGAGACTATTACTACGATTCCATGAACTACATGTACAAAGAAGACAGAAGAACTAACCAAGCCACACAATTAAAAGTTTTCCAAGGCGACATGAGCCTAAGACAACTATGAAATCCAAAAGAAATTGAAATCATATATAACCTGCATCAACAATTCAAATACAACACTCCAAAATCAAATGAGTACATATTCATAGATGTTTTATACAGACAAGAATGACTAAGTAGTGACAATAAAATACATGTTGCCTGCTGAAAATACGTCGAATGCCTAATATTTATCGATTACTACTTACTAGCAGAAGAAGAATTAGATTGACTAGAAAAAATAACTAAACATGCAAAAAATACTTTATTCATATCAAAACACAACTCTTCCCTCTACCAAAAAGAAAGAAGAATAAAAAATATAAGAAATAAATGTCAAATCTTTAATCCGATAACAATCTCCGAAGAATACTCACAAACCTCAAACTCTGCCCTATCTCTTCTAAATCAACTAACAGGTCTAAAAATAGAAAATCAAAATATACCAGGAGAAAAACCAATTACTTACATAGCCAACTCCCTAGAAGAAGAAATAGGTTGAATACAATCAAAAACCAAAGATATATCTGACTACATAATTCTCTTAACCCAAGATAAAAAGAAAGAACTCTATTACATAAAACAACATTTCCCAGAAGACAAAATACTTCCAATAAGTGAATTAAAAGATCAAAAATGAGAAAACGTTTTCGTTATCCAACTAAATAAATCATTTGGTACCTGAAGTCACAATCACATCCATTCAAGATACTTCTACAAAGCAATAACAAGCTCTAAGAAAAACCTATTCCTATCCAGCGATTCTCCTAACATCTCTCAATATTTACAAGAAATTAAAAACTTAACAAAAATAGAAACTACAAACATTTACTTACCTACAAAAATAGAAGAAATAAATGAATTACAAGAAACAAGTGAATCAATAAATTCAATAGAACAAAGGAAAAAAGCCCTATCTAACTACCGAGAAACCTTACTAGAAGGGCTAACAGGAGAAGAAATACTACATGATGTCAAATCAAAAATAGAAGATCTAATAAGTAAGAATATAGATCCAGAAAAAATATTCATAATTTCCACAAAACCAATTTTCTGAAGAAAAGCAACCTTCCAATATGACATCAACAGCTGTTTCATAGACGGATTGCTATGCGCAATTTCTCAAAAAATACAAAGCTTTGGAGCAATAGTCAACAAGAAAGCTTTCATAGAAAAAATATTTCAAGAATTTAAAGTACCCAAAGAAAAATGAGACCAATACTACGACTCCATAAATTACATGTACAAAATAGACAGAATTAAAACCCAGATAACCAAAGAATTTGAATTCGAAGCAGATAAAGAACTAACTTCTCTATGAAGCAAAGAAGAAATAAAAGAGATATACAAGATTTTCCACAAATATAAATACACAAAACCTCAAACAGGAGACTTCAAATTTATTGATTCTTTCTATATATGAGAGTACGCAATAAATACAGACAAAAAACTTGAAGAAGCCTGCAATAAACACATAGAAGCTTTAATAATTGTTGACTACTACTTACTAGCTGAAGAAGAACTAGATTGAATATCACAAATAATTAAATACGTCAACCATGTCTTATTCATCTCCAAAAACAGATCAGATATATACACCAAAGAAATAAGAATACAGGAACTAAGAAGTCAACTAAATATATTCAAAGGAAGATTACTGAAACAAGAATACTCCCAATCCTCCAATTATTCCCTAACTCTTCTAAACAAACTAACAGGTATAAAAATAGAAAATCCAGATTTACCCGGAGAAAAACCAATTACTTATATAGCTAACTCACAGCTAGAAGAAATCATGTGAGTTAAGTCTAAATTAACAGATCCAGACAACTCAGTAATCCTAGTAGCAACAAAAAAACAAGAAGAAATAAAACTTCTAAATAGCTACTTTCCAGGAATAAAGGTTCTTCCAATGATGCAAATAGAAAACCAAAAATGAGACAACGTCTTCATAATGCAACTAAACAAATCTTTTGGCGCATGAAGTCATCATCACATCCACTCAAGATACTTCTACAAAGCAATAACTAGTTCAAGAAAAAGACTATTCCTAACCAGCGATTCTCCTAACATCTCACCCTACCTACAACAAATTCAAGACTTAACTATTACAGCATCGGTTTCACAGATTGAAACTCCACAGATTGAAACTAAACAACTAGAAATCTCCTACCAACCAACAACTTACACCAAATACCAAGAAGAACAATACACTTTCACAAACAATAAATCTAGATTCCTAACTCTCTCCAAAAAAATAAGAGAATCTCAAGAACTAAACAAATCTTTAATAGTCCTAACAACAAGAGACTACCAAGAAAACCAAATACTTACCTACTGTTTCCCAAACCAAAGCACACAATTCCACATAAACAGATTTATAAAAACAATCATCTCTTTAACACAAACAAACAACATGGAAGAAATACTCAAGTCACTTAAATTCATGTTCCTAAAAGACACAGAATTCAAAAAAATATTTAAAGCAGAATGGCCAGACTACATAACCTTACTAGAAACAATAAATAAATGCAAACAATACTTAAAAGAAGAAACAAACACTTACAACCTTCTTTCCAACCTATCAAATGAAATATATTCTTGAATATACAAATCTAAATATCTAACACTACAAGAAAAACAAAATACAGTAAATTCAATATCCAGCCTATTAACCAACTCCTCAAGCGTAGAAAATTTTTCTTCTAGACTAACACCGGAAATTAATTACGTTAAAAAATACATAGATATAAGTAATTCACCTCAAACGTTCGATCATGTTCTGGTACTAATTGACGACTACAACCAAGATTCAGAAACCTACGAAAAATTATGGAAGAGTAGAGCCAGAGATAAAGTTCTTCTGTTTATACTTTCTTAATTTCTAAACTGAAACCTCCAATTAATGAACGTTAATTGAGAAGAAATAACATCCTCTCAAATAGAAGTACTAAAAAGCCCCTACAAATCCTCAATAATACATGGCTGAAACAAACAAAACACCAATAAATTAGCAGCTATAAAAGCTGTCAACTTCATAGAACAAGAAAAAATAGAAAGACCTCAGCAAATACTCATAGTTGCCTACAATCCACAAGACCTAAAACTATTCAAAGAAGAATTCCAAACTATTCTAGAACCCAACCATAAACACTGAGCCAACCACGTAGGCTACACCTCCTATACAGAACTACAAAATAATTTCTTCAAAAAAGAAAAAACGGAACAATCAAAACAAAGAATAGTAGTTAAAAACTACAAAATAGCTCAAGAAAGAAAACTAGTTTTCCTCATAGGAAACATAAAAGACCAGAGCTACTTTGTAAACCTTAACGCCATCAAACTACTCTTCAGAAATGTCGTCATTTTTTTCTGACAATACGAAAGAAATGACATGAAACAATGAAATGAAGAAACAGACTACATACACATAAATAAAAATTCATTAGATTTCTCAACTCAAGCGGCTACACCCCAACAAGACGACTCAATAGAAGAACTAGCCTCTAAGCTCTTAAAAGAAGAAACTCCCTCAACATTTAAGCAAAAAAATGCTCAAAGTGTTTATGCGAAGCCTGCTTCAAAAGGAAAAAAAGAAATCGAAACTAAAAAAACAATCCAAACCAAAAAAACATCTGAACAATTAAGTGATCACAATGTTCTTCTTAGAGAAATATACAAACTACAACACGAAGGTTACTCTTACAAAGACATCTTTATCTATACAACAACTCAACTAGGGACAAAAAAATACAATGAATTAGTTCCCGAACTATTCAAAAACGAATACAAATTTTTCATAGATTGATTAGAGATCTCAAATTTAGCCAATTTCAATCAAATAAACAGAAAGTTACTTAGCTCAATTAGAGAATACCAATACATAGACTCATTCACACTTTCCGATTATCAAACAAAACAAGTAATTGAAAAAGTACAAAGAGAAAGCTTAATAAAAACCATATTTCAAAATATAGTAGTTAAAAGGGAAAAAGCAGAAATAAGAAAAGAATTTCTAAACCTAATTAATCCAATAACCAAAAAAATATATTCAAGAGAAATACAGCGAAAAATACTGGAAAAATCAAAAAAAGAAACTTATAAGATAGCCGGCAAAGTAAATAACAATACTAAAAAAGCAAAAATAGTTTTCTTAACTAAAAAAATAGCTCCAACCTCAGAAAATCTAAACCTTGCAAGAGAAAAAATATTTATTTATTCTCCTGAAAAAAGCAATTCCTTCGAAATCTATAACGCACGCGCCACAAAACCTAATGAAACTCAAGAAATTCTAAAAAAAGAAGTTTTCGATCCGCCAACAATAATAGAAGAAATATTAAAACTTCAAAGACAAGGGTATTCATATAAAGACATCCTGATTTACACAAATACATGAGAAGAAACTAAAAAATACAACAGCCTACTTCCCCAAATATTCATAAATGAATACAGATTTTTCACAAATTGGTTAAAAATATCAAACTTTGGCAGTTTCAGTCAAATACCAAAAGAATTACTTAATGAAATAAAACAATACAGTTATTTATCTCCGCTAAGCCCAACAGAGGAAAATATAAAAGAGAAAATAAAGCAAGTTCAACGAGAACCTTCAATAAAAAATGTATTTACGAAAATAGTACAAAGTAAAGCGCATCCCCGAACACTAAACACACTATTAGACATCATTCATCCATTTACAAAAACAATATACGAAAAAGAAATACAAAAAAGAATAGAAAATGAATCCCAAAAAATTAATTATCAGATAGCTCAGATCAAGATTACAGCAAGCAAATATGTTCCTAAAATAGCTTTCATAACATCAGAAAAAGAGCCAACGCAACAAGATTTAAGCCTGGCAAAAGAAAAGATATTTGCATACTGCGAATACGAAACAA
The DNA here is from genome assembly GCF_902712995.1 of Candidatus Mycoplasma haematohominis. Lineage (GTDB taxonomy): Bacteria > Bacillota_I > Bacilli_A > Mycoplasmatales > Mycoplasmoidaceae > Eperythrozoon_B > Eperythrozoon_B haematohominis. The sequence continues at coordinate 19,553 of NZ_CACTIB010000019.1, read as the reverse complement.
AAAAATTTAGAGTCTACTCGCCATCTTCGGGACTCTATAAAAAATCTCAAACATATGAATCTTCCACTACTTACTCCACTATCGCCATACCAAGAGAAAAACCTAAATACACAGAAGTAATTGACAAACCAATCCCTCCAAAACAAGTTAATCACAACTTTCTCAATAATTCAAAAGTAACTGATTTCAAAACTAACTCAGGAATCTCAAAAATTCAATTCACAAAACCTCAATCTCAACCTCAATCTCAACCAAAACCCAAAGAACCAGAAATTCTTAGACAGGAATACTACAAAGATGAACCAGATTTAATAAGAAAGAAAACAACAGAACAAGTAATAGAAGAAATCAAAGAAAGAATTACAAAACTGAATGCAAAAACCTTCATTGCCAAAACCGATCAAGAAGAAATCGATTGAATTAAATGTAACCTAATACAACCAAGCAATACAACAATCGTCGTTGCTCATTACCCTAAAAAAGGAGTGCCATCTTTAACCAGCAACTTCCCCAACATAGAAATACAAAAAATAAGTCAAATAACAAGCATCACAAAAAAGAACATATTCATAGTCCACCTAAACCAACTATTCGGAGCAAGAAACAAAAGATATGAGCACGCCAAACTCTTATTTAAAGCCATAAATACCAATACTGAAAATCTATACCTATCCAGCAACAATTCTGTTATTTCTCCAATTCTGAGTCTCTTAATTACACCTCAAAACCAATTCAAAAACTTTTCGCGCTTTGAAAAACCTGTTGAGAAACCTGTTGAGAAACCTGTTGAGAAAATTTCAACCGAAAAGATTTACTACAACAATAATGCTCAAAAATTTGCAGAACTGTCTAAACACATAACTAAATCTGAAAACCTAAATAAATCTTTCCTGATCGTAACACCTAAAAATTACAAAGAAGATCAAGTTATTTCTTTTTGCTTCCAAAATAGAGCATGTCAATTTCATATCAATAAATTCATAAAAAAAATAATTCAATTCTCGTTAGTAAATAACTTGGAAAGCATAATAGAAGAGCAATCTCTAATATTCGAAAAAGACCCTAAATTTAAATCTCTTTTTAGAGGGGAATGACAGGATTACATATTCTTCACAGAAACAATAAACAACTGCAAACAATACATAAAAAACAACAATTCGTTACTAGATATTGCTAACGAATTAATGGCTTGAATCTACAAATCGCCCTGCATAACAAGAAACACCAAACAACAAGTAATAGAAGAAATAAGAAATTCAGAAATCAAATCTAAAAATTTAAAGCAATTTATAGATAACTTAAAACCAAACGGCAACTGTATAACAAACCACGAAAACTCCGAAGTAGATCCAGCTGACTATCTATACATACTCATAGATGACACAAAAGAAATAGAAAAATGCCAACAAATATGAAAAAGCAAAGCTAAAGAAAAAATCTTCTTTCTAATAAAAGAAAACAGATAATGTCAATAACAAAAAAATTTTTTAATTTATGGAGAAATAAGAAAACAGAAGAAAAATACGAAATAATTGATTTTCCAAATTGGCCATCAAAAAACAATTTTCCTGAGTACACCATAATTAGCGGTTGAACCGCATCAGAAGCTCACAGAATAGCAGCTCTACAAATTGCAAATTTAATTCACTCAAAAGAAATAATTTATCCTCAACAAGTACTTATTATCGCTTACAACATAAATGAATTATTAATCTTCAAAAAGCAACTTTCAGATCAATTAAAAGATAGCAAGGAATACTGAACAGACGAACTAGACTTTAAGACTTACATAGAAGCATGAGATGAATGAATAAGAAATAACGAGTCCAAAATAGCCTTAAAAGAACTAGATAAATATAAAAAGGCAGTCTTCGTAATAGGAAATATCAGCAATGTTGAATACGAAATAGATGACATCGCCCTAAAAAATCTATTCCAAGATATTCCCACCTTCTTTTGACAATATGAAAAAAATAACATGGAAGATTGGGAGGAATTACATTGCACTTTTATTAACAAAAAAGACTTAGATTTTCATCCCATCGCGCCACACCCAGAAGAACAAACATCACCAGAAAAAGAACTAATACTTAAACAACTAGAGCAAGCAAAAAAACAAAATCTTCCATTAGAAAACTTCTGTATCCAACTAGAAAAACAATCAGACAAAGCCAAGTATCAATTACTAATCCTAAAAATATTTCAAAAAAAATTCAAATTACTTTTAGATTGAATAGAAGTAGCTACATACAGCAGCTATGACCAAATTCCAAAACATCTTTTCCAATCAATAAATTCAATTCAATACGAACAAATATACATTCAACACAGAAAGTTAGCTAAATACTTCATTGAACCAATACAAAAAGAGAACAACATAAAAGAAATATTCAAACTAATAGGTTTCTACAAACAACCTCATTCAGAAATATGTGATGAATTTTTAGAAATAATAGGAAATCTGAAAACCAAACAACTTCTCAAATCCATACAAGAAAAAATACAGATACACACGAAAGAAGTCAGCAACAAACTTATAAAGGTCAAAATTCCTACTATTAGTTATCCGCCAACCTCTAACTATGCTCTTTCTCTAATAAACAAACTAACAAATTCCAAATTAGAAAATCCAATCAAAACAGGTCGCAAACCAATACTTTTTGTGGCCAACTCCCAAGAAGAAGAAATCAAATGAATCAAAAATCAATTAGTTCAAATATGGCCAGCAACTATTCTTATTTACGAAAATACTTCTTCAGAAATACTCAGCCTTGAAAGGCTATTTCCCTACATAGAAATAGTAAAAATGAGCGAAATAAAAAATAGAACGTGAGAGAACATATTAATTCCAAATCTAAACGAAAACTTCTTCTCTAAATATCACCTACAACTTTTATGCGACTCGATATACAGTAATACTGGCCAACTATTTTTCTCCAGCGATTCTCAAAATATATCTTCCTTATTAGATCCAATAAAAGAGTTAGTAACAATAAAAACACATCCTAAAAAAATTAATAATTATCCGCAAACTTCTAACTATGCGCTTTCTCTAGTAAACAAACTAACAAATTCCAAATTAGAAAATCCAAATTTAGAAGGAACAAAGGCAGTATCCCACATAGCTAATTCAACTCAAAATGAAATTATTTGACTCTCCTCTAAACTAACAAACCCTTCTAATTCTTTAATAATTATTGCATCCGATAAAAAGCCTGAAAACTACGAATTAGAAAAACTCTTTCCCAAAATAAAAATACAACTAATAGATGAAATAGACAACATCACGTGAAAAAACATATTCATAATTCAACTAAATAGCGACTTCAATTCATCCACTCACTTTCAGCTCTTTTGTAAAGCGATACTTAAATCTTCCGACAAGCTCTTTCTATCCAGCAATTCCCAAAAAATCTCTCCTTTTCTAGAAAAAATAAAAGAACTAACAACAATTTCAGAAATCAAAAAAGAAGAAAAACAAGAGGACTACATTCAAACCATAAAAAACAAAATAATGCATTCAACAATGGAAAAGCCTAGAACCTACATAGCCCACTCTCAAGAAGAAGAAATCAAATGAGTAGAGAAAAAAATTAAAAGCCTTTCCACTGCAACAATAATTACGCATTCTCAAACGCACTGACAAATAACATGCCTAAAACAACAATTCCCAAATCTAGAAGTTATAAATATAAGCGAAACAAATCTAAGAACATGAGAAAACGTATTTATAACTAACCTGAATAGACTCTTCAGCTCGCCAAAAGATCTTCAACTTCTAAAAAACTCAATACTCAGTTGCTCTAAACAAATATTTTTCTCCAATAACACTCCATATATCTCTCCATTCCTAAAACAAATACTTAACCTAACAAAAGTAGAATCTTTGGATCAAATAAATTTAATAACAAGAACCTATTTCAAAAATCAACAAGAAAGATGCCAAAACTTATCTGAAAAGATAGACAAAGCAGAACAGGAAAATAAATCTTTTGTAATCATCACTACCGAAGACTACCAAGAAAATCAAATATTTCTAAACTGTTTAAGAAATCAATGAAACCAATTCCAAACAAACTTAGTCCTTAAAAAAGCAATAAACCTCATGAAAACAAAAGACATGAACAAGATAATCTCAGAAATCAAATCCATATTCTCACAAAATCAAGAAATAAAACAAATCTTTAGATGAAGCTGACAAGACTACATAAATCTTCTGAGAACAATCGAAAAATGTAAATATTACATAGAAACAGAAAGCACGAATTATTTAATAAAAAGCGTCTCAAACGAGCTCATATCCTGGGTTTACAGCGCTAAAAACTTAAGTTACAAAATCAAAGAACAAACCTCAGAAAAAATAGAAAAAAGAGTAGATAACTGCAAAGACATCAGTGGCCTTATTTCAAACTTAAATAATCCAGAAAAACAAATAAGGAAGCACACAGACTTAAATGCGCAGAATGAAGAGTTTGATTACGCGCTTATATTCATAGATAAATTGCAAAATATAAGAACTTGCACAGAAAATTGAAGAAGTGGAATAAGAGAAAAGATATTTTTTCTTATATGAGAGGATAATTAAATACGTATAAAGACAAGTAGTGCACCAAAATAACAAAAACTTAAAACCTTATCAAAACATAAGCGGAGATACTCAACAACAAATTGATGCTTTCCAATCACCATTAACACCAACACTGGTAATAGCTGGAGCTGGTACCGGAAAAACTCTAGTCTTAGCAAAAAGATTTGAATACTTAGTCAGAACAAAAAACATAGATCCAACCAAAATACTAGCCATCACCTTCTCTAATACAGCCACAAAAAATATGAAAAACAGAATTTTCAAACTCCTAGAAGACGTACCTTCAATCAAAGAAATACAGAATAAATGCCACATCTCCACCTTCCACAAATTCTGTATGCACCTAATAGAAGAAGAAATAGGAACAATCCGAAAAGAAAAAATCTATGGAGAAAACAGAGAGAAAAGACTAATACTAGAAATAGTTAAACAAGAAGAAATACCCAGAGGAGGTCTAGAAGACACAAGAAGAGTAATAAGCGAACTTAGATGAATCTGCAAAAAAAATGATAAGCCTATCTTCACAGAAGAAGAATTATCCAGAGTAAGAGAAGAAATAATAAGACCACTAACAGCAAGAAAAATCTCCAACTTTCTATACAACAACATTCTCCATCTCTACAAAAAATACGACCAAAAACTAAAAGAACTAAATGCATACACTTTAGATGACATATTGTTAGTAGCCTACCAACTACTAAAAAATCCAGAGGCAGCCAAAAAATGATCAAACAAATTCGATGCTATTCTGTGTGATGAGTTCCAGGATATAGATGATGTTCAATTTGAAATACTAAAGAAACTATCTGAACACAATAACAACATCCTATGCGTAGGAGATCCAGACCAATCTATCTATGAATTCAGAGGAGCTGTACCAGACATCTTCAATAAATTCAAAAAACACTTCTACTCCCTAGGAAAAGAAGTAAATATCAGAAAACTAGAAATGAACTTCAGATCTACACCAGAAATACTAGAGATATCAAATAAATTAATATCATTCAACCACAAACAAGATGGTTTATCTAAAACTTTACATGCTTCCAATCCCTCACTAGGAATCCCCGTAAACCTACACCTAACCAACTCCAACACCTGAGAAGAAGACTGAATAATAGAAAAGATAATAGAGTTAAACGAAAAACAAAAAGTACCCTTAAAAGAAATAGCTATTCTTACCAGAAATAAATCACACAAAGGTCTAATAGAGAACAAATTACTAGCCAAAAGAATTCCCTACGAAAACAAAACATCAATACACGAATTCCTAAATAAAGAAGAAATTAAAGACCTAATAAGTTGACTAGATATAGCTCTCATAAACAACAACAAGATACTAGGAAAAGCCATGAAAAGAGTAATAAATAAACCAAGAAGAGGAATAGGGGTCAAAACAATAGAAGAATTATTTAAGAACGGATGAGAAGTTGCTGTTCAAGAAATAATGAGATTCAGCATAGACAAAAAAATAATCGCTTTCAGACAAATATGTAGAAAAATACAGGAAATAGCTAAGAAACCAGACTCACAAGTAAGTCCAGAACAAAAAATACAAACAATCTTAAAAACATGTCAAATATTCGAATACTACAGCGGTCATCCAAATAAATTCGACCATCTAAGAAGTTTCCTAAGTGGAATAATTCCAAATTCAAAAAGCATAGAAGAGATAAAAGAAAAAATAACTAGATTCAATCCAAGAAGCCTAGACGGAGATGATCTAATAATAAGTACCATACACAGAGTAAAAGGTCTAGAGTTCGATTACGTTTTCCTCATGAGATTCGACGAAGACAAACTCCCTTCAAATATATCCATAGACAAAACAAAAAAAGGAGGTTTCAACTATGTAGAAGAAGAAAGAAGACTAGCTTATGTAGCCATGACCAGAGCCAAAAAAGGATTATTCCTCTCCTCCTCAGCTAAAGACAGTGAAAGAGGCATCTCTAGATTCTTAAAAGACATAAAAGATTTAATACACGAAATAATTGAAGATGAATCAGAAGAAAACAAATATCTAGAGGAAGAAGAAAATGAAACAGATGACTACGAAACTATAGATTTACTAACAGAAGAAGAATCAGAATTTATAGAAGATGACAATTAACTGAAATAAATTATCCGCAGCACAATACAAAGTAATAACCGCTCCTCTTCAATATTCTCTTATTAGTGGTTGAACTAGGGAAGAAACCGCAAGACTAGCAGCCATAAAACTTGGCCACCTAATAGAAAACAAGGAAAAAATAAATAGACCCTCTCAAGTCCTAATTATTACTTACGAGCTTCAAGACCTAGATTTATTCAGAAAAGAACTAGAAAGCGTTCTAGACAAAGAATTTAAATATTGAGCCAACAGAATAGGGTATCTAAACTATGAAACCTTAAAACAAAACTTCACAATACAAGAATATCAACCAAATGGAATAACAAAACCCAGAATACTCTGAGAAAAAATATCTCAGGAAAGAAAACTTGTTTTTGTCCTTGGAAACACTCCATTTAAAAAACAAGATCAAGAAAACAAAAACTTCATAAAAGAACTATTCAGTCACGTTGTAACCCTATTCTGAACCTACGAAAAAGATGAAGAATGGGTCTGAGAATGACTATCTCATGATGAAAAACACAACTACATATCACTAGCTAAAGACTACCTAGAAACCAAAAATAAATACTATGAAAATCCAGATAATCAAATCAAAATAGATGAAGAAGAGATAAATCAACTAATAAACAACACTAATGAAGCTCCATATGAAAGCTACTGAATAATAGGAAAAATATACAAAATACAGAAAGAAAACGGATCATACAAAGACTGCCGAATCTACACCAACACAGAAGAAGAAAAAAGAAAATACAATCTAATATTCCCAGAAATATTCAGAAACGAATTCAAAATATTTATCAATTGACTAGAAATAGCCAACCTATCATCCTTCGAAAAAATAGACAAAGATCTACTTGATTTAATAAACAACAAAAAAGATAAAGAAATTCAAGAAACAGTAGAAAGAATACAGGCCAAAGAAACAATTAAAGATATATTTCTGGAATTATTGAGTAGCGGAAAATTACCATACATGCACGGAAAACAAATTGAATTTCTCTCCATTATTGAAGGACTAAACCACAAACAAGACATAGAAGAAATAAAAGAAAGAATTTGATCTAAATCACTAGATACAAAAAATTCCTACAGCCTAGCACTTACTAAACTAGAAAAACCAACACACAAACCAAAATATGCCTTTCTAATACACCCCGAAGAACCCACAGAAGAAGACCTACAACTATCTACAGAAAAAATATTTGTCTACTGCTACTCAGAATTCGAACAATACAAAAAATATGACGCTATTCAGGAAAAAAAAGAAGAAGAAACATACAAAGTCTTATGAGAAAGCGTAAAAGAAAAAGAAACAATAGAATTCATATCAAGATATAAAGGCGAAATATCCAATCCCAAAAACAAAATCTTTTTAGTCTACCCAGATGAAAGCAACTGAAAACAAACTCTATCTAAACACCAAATAAGAAATTTCTCCTTCTACGAATTCTTAAGTACCATCTCTAAAAGACCATATACACAAAAAATAAATCCAATAACCCAGAAAAAAGCTTTAATTCAAACCTACTTAGAACAATTCTCTGTTCCTAAAACATCATGAGACTCCTTCTATAAAGCTATATGCTTGATGAGAGACTGCGACAGAATAGAGAGAATAAGCGAACTATCCGACTTCCAACAAAAACCAGAATTAACTAATCTATTAACAAAAAAAGAAATAAATTATGTATATGAAATATACAGAAAATACAAAAACGAAACTAAACACAAACCAGAATACAAATTCATAGACATCCTTGCCCATCAACATTTCCTACACAACCAAAATCAAATAGAAAAACTGTGCCGAGAAAAAATTTCAGACTTAATATTCCTAGACTACTGCCTACTATCAGAAGAAGAACTAAGCTGACTAAGCAAAATAATTGCAGCAACCGATAGCGTATTACTAATTTCTAAACACAACTCAGAAATATACAAAAGCAAATCACAAATCCAAAACTTAGGAAAACAATTACTAATTGCTAAAAAAAGAACTCTCACAGAAGAATACTCTCCAACAACCAACTACTCCCTTTCCCTCCTAAATAAACTACTTGGCTCTAACCTAACCAACCCAGACTTACCAGGGGAAAAACCAATTACCTACATAGCTAATTCACAAGAAGAAGAAATCAACTGAGTTAAATCCAAAACACAAACTCTCTCAAACTTCGTAATACTAGTTAAATCCCAAGAAACAGTAGAAAAACTAAAACCTCACTTCTCAAGTTCAACTGCTATCTACCAAATGAACGCCTTGAACGAATTTAAATACGAAAACGTATTCATAATGAACTTAAACAGCAACTTCTGTTCCTGAGCAAACCAACATCAACACTCCCAACTCTTCTACAACGCAATAACCAGCACAATAAAAGGATTATTCCTATCCAGTGACTCACAAGATATATCCCCTATACTTCAAGAAATAAAAGATCTAACAACTATAGAATCTGAACCCGATCAAATAGAATACCTCAACTACATAGAAGACTTAAAAACGGAAATAAAAACTGCTCAAGAATTAAACAAATCTTTTGTAATAGTGACCTCAGATGAAAATAAATACATAGAACTACACTTAAATAGATTCATGGACGAAAGCCTATCCCTCTGTTCTTTTCCAAACGAAAATTTCCTGATTTCAAAACTCTCTTCCATATTCCTAGAAGACAAAGAATTCCAAGAACTATTTAAATTAGATCTGCCAGACTATATATCTACCTTAGAAACCATATACAAATGCAAAAAACACCAACAAGAATATACAAACAATAAAGAGTTGTTAAATAGAATCTTTAACGAACTAAACATCTGAATACAAACAAGAAAAAACGTAAATTACCAGATCAAAAGAAACACAACAGACTTACTATTTGAAACAATCAACAACTGTCAAAACTTAGATGATCTAATAAAAAAATCAAAAATAGAAATCTTAAATATAAAAAAACACGCCGATATAGACAAACAAGAACCAGTAGACTACGTCTATATACTTGGCGATCAACAATCTAAAAACATAAAAACAATAGAAGGGCTCTGAAAAACTAAAGTTAAAGAAAAAATGATTTTGGTTTTTGAAAAGAAATTAATCTCTGTCTAACTAACAACCTTAAAAATCAAAAGTATGTCTCTAAATAAAAGAATTTAAACAAATCTAATAATCATATTCGCTAAAAACTCACTTTTCACACACTATTGTGAAAACATGATACTTACGAGAAGGATGGGGAGCTAATTCATGCCTCTCATCCTCACAAAAAATCGATCTGCCATATTTTTTTCTATATTCTCGAGGCACTCATTCAAATTTTTTTGGTTCCAACTTATACACATAATCATCGATACACCCGTCAACATCCATCAGCCTATTACACCCAGAAAAATACTTTTGACGTCATTCATACCTAAATTTATAATCGTACTCTTCTTCTATCTGCCGAACTGCTCTTCTTAACTCTTCTTCTGTTTCTTCCTTTTTATGTCTTAATTCATCTAAACCTACTTCCGTTTTTAATGGAGTAGTATTGTTACGCGCCTTTATTTCTCCGTATACGTAATAACCTCCAAAATTCACTCCTAATAAACCACAGATAGTAAATAAGACAGTTTTAGAATTTCGCATTAATTTTTTTGATCAAAAATTTCTTAAAAATCGCCAAACTACTAACTCCCATACTTGCTTTTCAATATCAATAAACGAAAATTCGCCATTTTAGCGCTTATTGAAAAAAATAAACTAACCTTTATCATTAAATTTTTTACTCAAAATTCTATCTCCTAGAAATAAAATGCAAAAATCAATATAGAAAAATTATCTAATTTATTTAAATATTCAAATTTGGTAAGTCGGAAAATACAAATATATCATCAGATAACAAAAAAATTGATTACGCATTAGTATTGATAGACAAACTTAAAAAATACAAAAATGTGAGCAGATATTAGAAAGTAGAATAAGCGAAAGAATATTTTTCTTCATAAAGTAATATCTCCTAATTAATAGCAACAAGAAATGGTCATACAAAGAAAAGTCGAAAAATACTATTGACACAAAAAACTGGCAAGAGTTTCCTGAAAATACCTGAAATTAAAAGTTATGAATTTCTATAGAGAAGTATGAATTTTCGTAAACAAAGAACCTCAAAAAAACTAAATCTTTAAATAAGTTTCACTCCAATAATTACCTCATTCCATAGCTTTCTGATACTCGCTTTTATGTGAAAAATCTTTGTCATATTCCTTCTGAAACATATTTACCAAACTATCTAGTATCAAATTAAGAGCAATAGGATTCTTCAATCCTTCACTTCACAAATCATATGAATCATTTACCAAAGCAGAACTATTCTTCAATAAATGAGAAATACCTCTAATAGAAGCAGAATTCTCTAAAAGTTTCCAGTCATCTTCATTAGCTAAAACAATCAAGTTATCTACTGTATCTTTAAATTCACTTATCTTACTATTACCTAAATTAATATTCCCTAAATTCCATCATCATCCATGATCATCTACTGCAAATAATTCCTCTTCAGACTCATGATCATGTTCTTCATTGTGTTCATGTTTCAACAAAGTATCAGGAATAGCTTGTCTTAAACCGATATCTTTATATAGGAAAGGATACCTAGAAATAGTCTGCATCATACTATCTCCGTTTCCAAAAGAATCAGGAGGAAATACTACTATTCCAAACCTTTTAGAATTAGTATCTATTCTTTTGTTGCTCTCGGGACAAAAATTATTATCTACTACACCTATTTTCTTAAAGTACTCCCTTATATTCTTAAATCTCTCTTTAATTTCTTTCCCTATCTCAGCTGCATTCTTCATAGCATTTTTCATTGCATCTTTCCTAGAATCAGAAGCAAAAGCTTCCTCAAATGAATCACTCTTAGTGAACTTATCAATCAAGAATGCTGTCTGATATAGAAACAACATAGACTCCCTTTGACTACCTTCTGCCATAGGAGTAGAACCAGGCATAGTCTGTTCTTCCAATGCTGCATGATGAACTAAAGTAGGACTATGATTCAAATAATTAATAGTTCACGATTTTCCTTCTCATTCAGACAACAAATCTAATTCCTCTTCTGCGAATATCGCTTCAGCATATCTATGAGCTATCTCATGATCTAAATGAGAATCTGAATTAAATAAATCCTCGCTATCTAATCACTCCTTAAAGCTAGGTTCTGAATCATCAGTATCAAACTGATTTCAAAAATCTATATATCTACCAAATCTATAAATAGAGTTAACATGCACCTTGTCATAATTCTTCACATATTGCTTAAATGACTTAGCAACACTATCACATTTCTCCGTTTGACTAGCTTTAAAACAATTAAATACACTCTCTCCAAAAACAGTAAATGGATCTCTAGAAGCTCTATGATTAGTAATTATTAAGTGTTTATGACTAGGCAATATGTCATAAGCATCACTAATTTGTGGATAATCATCTACCACAAATTGCTCGAGCAATAATAAAGAAGTCTGCTTTTGATTTCAAAATTCATTATTCCTATGAGATAAACCAGCATCATAGATAGTCTTATCTCATAGACCATCCCCAAACTCCTGAATCTTTGAAAATAAAGAATCTAACTTAGCTTGTAAATTCCTAGATAATTTTTTCTTATTGTCAGAAACATTATTGTTGACTACTAAATACTTATCTACATTAGATAAATAGTCAAATGGTTTTGACTTCCTTAACTGGTAAGGATAATAATCAGGACTTATCCCTAAGCTTAAGAGTAAATCAGCCTGACTATTGTAATTAGTGATTATTTTGTAACTACGCCTACCCCCGAAAAAAGAAGAGGAGACAGTTCCTGTAACTAGTAATAAAGGTAAAACTAACTTGTAATTAAATGTCTTTCCTTGAAGATACACTTGTGCACATCAAATAAAAATGAATCTTAATTACTTTATTCGTCGCTACCTGTATTTGTTTCTTTAGATTTATCAGATTCAGCAGAAGAATGACAAGCGCCTTCACATTCACAAGAAGGGCAACAACCAAAGAAGTAATTAGCTGGTGCATGGCAGCGATGGTGATGAGAAAAATTGTGAGAACAACAACAATTGCAACTACAGCATGAACATGAAGATGAACAACATCTAGAAGAACATCCACATGAGTTATGTGAGCAAGAGCAAGAACAGCAGCAAGACATGATTAATTTTTAACATCTTTATTATATATAAATATTTCCGAAAAACACAAAATAATTTAATTATTTTTGATTACCCGACGAAGTAGTAGTTTTGTGTGTGCCATTTATAAAATGTTCATGCCAATAACTCCCTCAATCCATAGCTTCTTGATATTTGCTGTTTACGTTATTGGCGCTTCCGCTACTGCTGCCTGTTCCAGCGCTGCCATTATTAGTCCCCTTAAATTCAGTATCATACTGCCTCTGGAAAATATCAACTAAATTATCTAACAATAAATTAAGAGCTATAGGACTTCTTAATCCCTCATTTCATAAGTGATATTTGTTGTAACTAACATGATATCCCTTGTTGTTTCTTAGTTCTGGCTCATTTCCTTGAACTTTTCTAATATCTATTTCTTCAAAATTAGCGCTATCGCTTCCTTTCGCTTTATTAGAAGCCAGCAAAGAACTTGCAGCTTTTAAAGTTCCAGAATTTGGATCTTTAAGAAGGTTTCAGTCATCTTCGTTGGCAAGAATCAAAATAGTATCTGATTGACCTCTGAATTCCAGTAAGTTAGTTGGATCTAGATGCGCACTACCAATTTTTCACCATCAACCATTGTCATCTACTGAGAATATTTCATGGGATAGATCATCTTCATCATGATCTTCATGAACTTTACTTGCTGTAGCAGTAGTTAATAAGTTAGCAGGTATAGGCTGTCTAAGACCTATATCTTTATATATAAAAGGAAACTTAGACATGGATTGGATAGTTGCCTCTCCTGCTCCGAAAGCGCTTGGCGGGTAAGTTAAAACTGTGAAGGTTTTGGAATTGGTTGTTGTTCAACTGGGATTGTTTCCTTCGGGATTGAAAGAAGAATCAACTACTCCGATAGCCTTAAAGTAATCCCTGATTTTTGAAATTCTTGTCTTTATATTTGCAGCTATCTCAGCAACATTATTCAATACGTTAGTCATCGCATCCTTTCTATGATCAGATGCAAATTCAGATTTAAATTCTGAACTTTTAGCGTACTTATCTATAGAAGCTGCAAATTGATACAGGAAAACAATAATGTCCTTCTGAGATCCTTCAGCTAAAGGAGCAGTACCAGGAAGAATTTGTTGTTCTAGAGCTGGATGGTGGGTTTTTGAAGGTTTAGAAGCAGTAAAGGGTTTATAGCCTATCTTGAACTTATCTTTATCTATTGAAGTTTTTCAATCACTAGGTGTGTCACATTTTGCATTGCCATTACTATCATCAGCTCAAGTATGCAACAAACATAACTCTTCCTTAGTAAAAATAGTGGTTTCGTATTTCTTGGCCAGTACCTTATCCACCTTATCATCCAAACTAAATAATTTTTCTTTTGTTATTCACTCTTCAAAACCTAAAGTCTTCATTTGTTCTTTGTTTTCTTCAATCAATCTATTTCAAAACTCAATATACTTCCCAAATCTGTAAATAGAATTGATTTCCTCCAAGTTATAATTGGCCATATATTCCATAAATTTCTTAGCAAGATTATTACTATTACAGTTATTGCCATTGCCTGCTCCTGAACTTCCCTTATTCTTAAAACAATTAAAAACCTCCTCTTTAAATATCGTATAAGGATCTCTAGCCGCTCTGTAATTAGTTACTATTAGTTTTTTATGTACCGGTAAAAGGTCATACCCGTCTTCAATATTCGTATAGTCATCAGCAATAAATTGTTCAATAAACAAGAGAGTTGTCTTTTTATTATTTCAAAATTGATTATTCCTAAAAACTATCCCTGTATCGTAAAGATCTTCATTTCATAAAGAAGATCCAAATTCCTTTACTTTAGAAAGAAGAGTATTAATTCTGGACTGTAAACTCTCCTTTATTTTCTTTTTCTCGTCAGATACGTGATTATTAACAACAATGTACTTATTTACATTAGTCAGATAGTCATATAAGTTAGTCTTCTTGAACTGATAAGGATAGTAATCAGGGGGGATCTGTAGGCTAAGTAGCAAGTCAGCTTGGCCATTATAGTTAACCATAATCTTGTACTCAACAGTAGATCCAGTTCCTCCGAAAATACCTATAGAAGAGGCCGAAGGAACTGCTATCTTGAGTATGGTCTTCTTATTTATTAAAAGAGAGCTAAATGGGAAATCCAAAGACTAAAAGAATCCTTATTTAAAAAACAAAAAAATAAATTTGAAACGTTAATAAATAAAGATTTGAATTAAGTAAATGAATTGATGAAGGATAAATAGAAAAAGAATCTACTTACTAAATTTAAAGATGGCTTTTCACACTGAATTATATCTGACTTTATGAGCCAATAATCCTTTATTTCTTTAAATATAGTTAGAGTGAGAATCTCAAACTCCTTCTTTTACAATTTGTCAATTTTCCTGCATGCACTTTTTAAGCTGTTCTTTGGAAGCTGCATATTCTTTAGTTTTCGGAACATTTCTGCACATATCAGAAGCTCTATCTTTAAAAGCTTCGAATCTTCTTCTTATAGTATCGGGGGCAAACTGCTCCACTTCCTTCATAGCTTCATAAAAAATACAAGTGCTTTCCAAAGTTCCTCAAAGTGTCATCTCTAAAAACTTACTATTAAGTCTAGAAACTTGAATAGCTAACTCTTTCTTAATAAAAAATTTGTATTCGCTATCCAAACAAACTTTTAATTTATTTTGTCTGGTTTTCTGTTGTTTTGCTAGCCCCTTTTATAAAGTACTGATTCCAATAATTTCCTCAATCCATAGCATTTTTATATTTGTCTTTATTATTGTTGTTGTTTCCACTGCTGCTACTTCCTCCGACGCTACCACTGTTAGATGTTCCATTTACAGACTGAAATTCAGAATCATATTGTCTTTGGAAAATATCTACTAAACTATCTAAAAGTAAATTTAAAGCTATAGGGCTTCTCAAACCTTCATTTCATAAGTGATATTTGTTGTAGCTAACGTGATATCCCTTATTGTTTCTTAATTCTGGTTCGTTACCTTGAACTTTCTTGATATCTATTTCTTCAAAAGAAGCACTATTTCCTGTTTTTTCTTTATTAGAAGCCAACAAAGAACTTGCAGCTTTTAAAGTTCCAGAATTTGGATCTTTAAGAAGATTTCAATCATCTTCATTAGCCAATATAAGAACGGTGTCTGATTGCCCTCTGAATTCAAGTAGGTTAGTTGGATCTAGATGGGCGCTACCTATTTTTCACCATCAACCATTGTCATCTACTGAGAATATTTCATGGGATAAGTCTTCATCTTCTGCAGCATCATGAGCTTTAGATACTGCGGGACTGGCAGCAGTTAAATTAGCCGGTATTGGTTGCTTTAAACCTATATCTTTATATATAAAAGGAAACTTAGACATAGATTGAATGGTTGCCTCACCTGCTCCAAATGCACTAGGAGGGTAAGTTAAAACTGTGAAGGTTTTTGAGTTAGTGGTTGTTCAATTTGGGCTTGTTGCTTCAGGATCAAAAGAAGAATCAACCACCCCAATTGCTTTAAAGTAATCCCTAATATTCTTAATTCTCTCTTTAAAGTTTGCAGCTATCTCTCCAACATTACTCAACACATTTTCCATTGCTTCTTTTCTTAGATCGCTAGCAAATTCATGACTAAATTCCGAACTCTTGGTGTACTTATCTATTGAAGCTGCAAATTGATAAAGGAAAACAATAATGTCCTTTTGAGATCCTTCGGCTAAAGGAGCAGTTCCAGGAAGAACCTGTTGCTCTAGAGCTGGATGGTGAGTTTTTGAAGGTTTGACTGTCTTCTGATAATTAATTTCAAATTTTTTGCCATTAATTTTTTCACCATACTTAGATGCATCTGCACACTCCGTTTTTTCATCTTTTTCTTCTGCCCAAGCATTCAAAAAACAAAGCTCTTCTTTAGTGAAAATAGTAGTTCCATACTTCTTTGCTAATTCTTTATCTACGTTATCATCCAAGCTAAATAATTTCTCTTTAGTAATTCAATTTTCAAAACCCAAAGTCTGCATTTGAGTTTTATTCTCCTCAACTAACCTATTTCAGAACTCAATATATTTCCCAAATCTATAAATAGAGTTAATTTCTTCCAAATCATAATTCGCCATATAACTCATGAATTTCTTTGCTAATTTATTATCAGAACAACCGCTTCCGCTTGGATTCTTAAAACATTCAAAAACTTGCTCATCAAAAATCGTATAAGGATCCCTAGCTGCCCTATAGTTAGTTACTATTAACTTCTTATGTACTGGTAAAAGGTCATATCCGTCTTCAATATTCGTATAGTCATCAGCAATAAATTGTTCAATAAATAAAAGTGTGGTTTTCTTATTATTTCAAAATTGATTATTCCTAAAAACTATCCCTGTGTCATAAAGATCTTCATTTCATAGAGAAGATCCAAATTCCTTTACCTGAGAAAGAAGAGCATTTATTCTGGACTGTAGACTCTTCTTTATATCTTTCTTGTTTTGAGACACATGATCATTAACAACAATATATTTATCTACATTAGTCAGATAGTCATATAGGTTAGTCTTTTTGAATTGATAAGGATAGTAATCCGGAGGTATTTGAAGACTAAGTAACAAGTCAGCCTGGCCATTGTAGTTGACCATAATCTTGTACTCAACAGTAGATCCAGTTCCTCCAAAGATACCTATAGAAGAGGCTGAAGGAACTGCGATCTTGAGTATGGTTTTCTTATTTATTAAAAGGGAGCTAAACGGGAAACCCAAAGACTAAAAGAATCTCTATTTAAAAGTTAAAAATGAACTCAAGAACTAATAAATAAAGATTGAAATTAAATGAACGAAAAATATGCAAACAAAAAAACTCTATTTGCTAAATTTAAAGATAGTTTTTATAGTTTAATTATATCTGTTGATCACTTGAAATAGTTCCAACTGTCTCTTCTTCATAAGAATCACTACTCAATATAGACTGAAATTCATTTTCTTGAATTACCTCCTTCTCCAAATTATCCATAAACCCCTTTTTCAACTCTTCATAATCCTTAGGTTTAGGTACATACTTACATACTTCTTGGGCGCTGTCTCCAAGTTCAGTTCCAAAAGACATATTTTCAAATTTTGAAGCTTTAATAGAAAGCATTTCGTGATAAAAACATTTCTCTTCAAGAGCCGATCAAACAGCTGTCTCCAAGGCCTTATTGTTTAATCTAGAAATCTGACTTTTTAGTTCACTACCCTTAATATCAGAAGTTCTTAAATCTTTAATATGTTCATCTAAATTTTCACAGAGATGTTTAACCTCTCTACTTTTGTTATCTTCTGCAAATTTATCTTTATTCGAATTGATAACCAAACAGCTTCATTCAATAATAGACTTAAGGTTTCTAGTATTTTCTACATCAACTTTTGAATTACTAAAAGCTCCTCCAAAGGAAGCTCCAGCTACTGCTGTTGATGTAACAGCTATAGCTCCTGAAATAATGGATATCAAATTAAAAATATTCATTATCCGATTCTTTGTTATTTAGTTTCCAGAGATTCTGTTTGAGCTCCTAGAAACCCGTTAATTTGCCTCTCTAAATCCGATCTAAACTTTTGCTTCTTCTGTTCATAATTAGCGCTCTTTTCTACAAACCTACAGATGTTTTCATCGATTCTAAAATTTGGGTCTTGTATAGAAACTGCTTTAGCATAGAGATCCGGATTGCTTACTTTAATTTCTTTCAAAATATCCAAATACAAACAACTTCCATCTAAAACTCCTCATAAAATCAATTCCAAAACCTTATTATCCATCCTAGAAATCAAACTAGCTAATTCACTATTTTTAAAAACTTGATTCTGTATTTTCTTAATGTGTTCATCTAAATTTGTGCACATCAATTGAATATCTTCTCTTGTAAATCCCGCTTCATCATATGAATTCGGATGTTCATAACTATAGTCAAAAGGTTTGGCTAAAAACTCAGTTTTACGAAATCAAACAACACTTGGCAATTGAGAAAGATCAGAAAAGATTTCTTCATTTGAATTAAGGACTGAACAAACCTTTTGAATAATAGATCTAAATTTATTTACGTTCTCTCTATGAACTTTTGAGCTATCAAAAGATCCTCCTAAAGAAGCTCCAGCTACTGCTGTTGATGTAACAGCTGAAACGCCACTAACAGCTGCTAATACTTGAGAAATATTCATTTTTTGAATAAGAACTTTATCGATTATAGAGAAAATTATTTATCAAATAGGTAAAAACTACATATATGTTATTTTTAACTTTATCTGAAACGAAAACTGTACGTTAAACACTTAAGAAGTGTCTTTTACTATTTTGTTTTGGCTGACGCTGTATTTTCTTTATTGGTTCCCGTTATGAAATATTTATTCCAATAATCTCCTCAATCCATAGCTTTCTTATATTTGTCTTTGTAATCGCCATTAGTGCCGCTGGATGCTCCAGTCCCTACATTATTAACTCCCTTAAATTCCGGATCATATTGTCTTTGGAAAATATCAACTAAGCTGTCCAACAACAAATTCAAAGCTATAGGACTTCTTAATCCTTCATTCCATAGGTGATATTTGTTGTAGCTAACGTGATATCCCTTATTGTTTCTTAATTCTGGTTCGTTACCTTGAACTTTCTTGATATCTATTTCTTCAAAAGAAGCACTATTTCCTGTTTTTTCTTTATTAGAAGCC
>NZ_CACTIB010000018.1 GCF_902712995.1 Candidatus Mycoplasma haematohominis | reverse complement strand
AAAGGAATCCCGTAACGGTTGAAAAAATAATCAAATATTCTCATGTTCTTTCAAAAGCCATAAAAAGCCCATATTTATCTGTGGTGCGGCCATTTTAAGAAGGGACATACTTTTCAAACTGAAATTAAAAAATACAGACAAAAAACTTAGGTGAATGAAGGATTTATAGTTACATAACTACTTATTAATGATCCTTGAATAACAAAAAACAATCTCTTCTGAACTAACTTAAAAACCTACCTTCTCCAATCCATATGTCAACCATAGTATCCATAAGATCCTGTTTTAATTTTGTTTCTAGGTTTTTTATGGGTGGAAGGTTTTCAATTTATATGCCATCCGTAATAACCAAATCCTCCTGGTTTAACTTCACTTTTCTCTTTTGCTTTTGGAGGAACTTCTGGAGATTTAGGTGGGGGCGTAACTTTAGCTGGAGGGACTTTAGGTTCTTTCTTTGGCGTTTCTTTAGGAGGTTTGGGTCTTGATTTTCTTATTCTGCTATTGAAGTTATAAAATTTAGTTTTTCTTTCTCCTTTATTAAGTTCATCGAAAATTCTGAAACCGTACTTATTTTCATCCTTTAACTCAAACAATCATAAATAAACATCATTGCAAACATCTTTATTTCTCCCATCTAGACCAAATCAACAACCTAAGCCATCTAGAATTCCTGCCCTGGAAAATCCTGAATTTTCTGCCTTATTTGGATCCTGTTTGCTTTCCCCAGAATGCTTTTCACTTTTTTCCTGATTAAGTTCGTCAAGTATCTTCCGTTTTTTTTCTTTATTTTCTAATTTAATTAAATCATTTAAATATGTCGGTAATTTCCATAATCAATCTCACACATCATCGCAAAACTTTTTATCTCAACCGTCTAAACCACTTACGCCACAACCCAAAGCATTTCTAATGCCGCTATTAGAAAGATCGTTAGTAGTTACAGAAACAGTAGGTTCTGCTTCTACTTCTAATAACTGAAGATTTTCAGAGGGGGGGTGCCGGAACCACTACCAACTCCAGAGTTAGCTAAAAGAACCGTAGAAGAAATACCTAATCCCAATAAAGCAAAAATACCAACAAATAAACCTATGAAAGCCACAATCGTTTAATTAAATTTCCAGAAATTTTATACTTTAAAAGATTTAAACTTTAAAAAAATATTTATTCTTTTCCTCCGTACATAGCTTTAACACCACATCAGAAGCCTTTACCTTGAGCTGGTTGGTAAGTATATCACTCATAGTTATTCAATTCATCTAAAGAACAAACTAAACCTCTATCAGCGCTTTGTACACGTGTTTTAGCTTTCAAATTCTTTTTCAAATATTCCTCAGCTGTAATAGGTTTTGTGCAGAAATAAGTAGCTTCAAAGAAGCTATC
>NZ_CACTIB010000017.1 GCF_902712995.1 Candidatus Mycoplasma haematohominis | reverse complement strand
GTAGTTTTCTTATTATTTCAGAATTGATTATTTCTAAAAACTATCCCTGTGTCATAAAGGTCTTCATTTCATAGAGAAGATCCAAATTCCTTTACCTGAGAAAGAAGAGCATTTATTCTGGACTGTAAACTTGCTTTTATTTTCTTCTTATCTTCAGATACATTGTCATTGACAACGATGTACTTATCTACATTAGTTAAATAATCATATAGGTTAGTCTTTTTGAATTGATAAGGATAGTAATCTGGAGGTATTTGAAGACTAAGTAACAAGTCAGCCTGGCCATTGTAATTGACCATAATCTTGTACTCAACTGTAGATCCAGTTCCTCCAAAGATACCTATAGAAGAAGCTGAAGGAACTGCGATCTTGAGTATGGTTTTCTTATTTATTAAAAGGGAGCTAAATGGGAAATCCAAAAACTAAAAACTCTTTATCTAAAAGAAAAAAATAAATTTAAGAACTAGTAAATAAAGATTGAAATTGAGTTAGGAACTGAAAAAAGGACAAACAAGCAAATGCCTATTTGTCAAATTTGAAGATAATTTTTGTATTTTAATTATATCTTAGCTGCATAAGCTAACAGCCTTTTATTTATCTAAATATAATTTTCGTAAGAATCTCAAGTTCTTTCTTTTGCAACTTCTCAATTTGCTTGCATATTCTTCTTAAGTCTTTCTTTTTCATCTGCATATTCTTTAGTTTTTGGAACATTTTTACACATATCATTAGCTCCATCTTTAAAAGCTCCAAATCTTCCTTTTATAGTGTCAGGAGCAGAATGTTCCACTTCCCTCATAGCCTCATAAAAAACACAAGCACTCTCCAAAGCTTTTCAAAGTGTCATTTCTAAAAACTTACTATCAAGTCTAGAAACTTGAATAGCTAACTCATTATCTCCGAGAATTGGATTTTTCAACCTCTTAATATGACTTTTCAAATCATTACACATTAATTCAATGTCTCCCCTTGATGGCTTAAAAGAATTATCATTTCCATACTTTGCGACAAAATCTACCGGCACAAGCCAACCAGCATCAGACTTTTTTAAATCATCATCAAGTATCTCATCATTTAATTTAAGAGTATTACAAGCTCACTTAATAATAGATTTAAGATATGATGTCTCTTCAACATATACCTTTGAATTGTCAAACACTCCTCCAAAAGAAGCGCCTGCTACTGCTGTTGACGTAACAGCTACAGCACTACTGATAGCTGTTATTAACTGTAATATGTTCACTAATTAAAACCTAAAATTATAAAGAAAACTTCCTATCAAATAAAACAGCACATCATGTCCTTATAGTAAAAATTTCCTTAATGAAAGCTTTATATTTACCATTCAAACAAACTTTTAATTTACTTATTATTTTTTTTCTGATGTTTTGTTAGTTCCTTTTATAAAGTATTTATTTCAATAGTCTCCTCAATCCATAGCTTTCTGATATTTTGCTTTGTGATCGCCATTAGTGCTTCCGGATACTACAGATGTTCCATTAACTTCCTTAAATTCTGGATCATATTGTCTTTGGAAAATATCAACTAAGCTATCTAACAATAAATTCAAAGCTATTGGACTTCTCAAACCTTCATTTCATAAGTGATATTTGTTATAGCTAACGTGATATCCCTTATTGTTTCTTAATTCTGGTTCGTTTCCTTGAACTCTCTTAATATCTATCTCCTCAAAATTAGAACCATCACTTAATTTCTCTTTATTAGAAGATAGTAAAGAGCTGGCTGCTTTTAAAGTTCCAGAATTTGGATCTTTAAGAAGATTTCAGTCATCTTCATTAGCAAGGATCAAAATAGTATCTGACTGCCCTCTGAATTCCAATAAGTTAGTTGGATCTAAGTGAGCACTACCTATTTTTCATCATCAGCCATTGTCATCTACCGAGAAGATTTCATGTGATAGGTCTTCATCTTCTCCTTCGTCGTGTGTTTTAGATGGCGAAGATGAAGTTAAATTAGCAGGTATTGGCTGTTTTAAACCTATATCTTTATATATAAAAGGAAACTTAGACATGGATTGGATTGTTGCCTCTCCTGCTCCAAATGCACTAGGAGGGTAAGTTAGAACAGTAAAGGTTTTGGATGAATCATTTGTTCAACATTTGGGACTAGCTTCGGGATCAAATTTCTGATCAACAACCTTAATAGCTTTGAAATATTCCCTAATATTCTTAATTCGCTCTTTAAAGTTTGCAGCTATCTCTCCAACATTACTCAACACATTTTCCATTGCCGCTTTTCTCGGATCGCCATCAAATTCAGCTTTAAATTCTGGACTCTTGGTGTACTTATCTATTGAAGCTGCAAACTGATAAAGGAAAACAATAATATCTTTCTGAGATCCTTCAGCAAGAGGAGCTGTACCGGGAAGAATCTGTTGCTCTAGGGCTGGATGGTGAGCTTTTAATAGGTCAGAAGTAGTTGTAGGATAATTCATTTGAAATTTCTTACTATCAATTTTTTGCTTTATATCCGAAGAGGTTTCACATTCTCCTTTCCCATCTTTATCATCCGATCAAGCATTCAACAAACACAATTCTTCTTTAGTAAAGATCGTTGTCTTGTATTTCTCTGCTAATAATTTGTCAACATTTCCATCAGTGCTAAACAACTTCTCCTGAGAAATTCATTTTTCAAAACCCAATTCCTCCATCTGAGTTTTGTTCTCCTCAATCAATCTGTTTCAAAACTCAATATATTTCCCGAACCTATAAATAGAATTGATTTCTTCCAAGTCATAATTAGCCATATATTCCATAAATTTCTTAGCAAGATTGTTACTGCATTTGTTATCACTTCCTCCATTATTCTTAAAACAATCAAATACTTCTTTATTAAAAATCGTATAAGGATCTCTAGCTGCCCTATAGTTAGTTATTATTAGCTTTTTATGTACAGGAAGTAAGTCATATCCTTCTTCAATGTTCGTATAGTCATCAGCAATAAACTGTTCGATAAATAAAAGAGTAGTTTTCTTGTTATTTCAAAACTGATTATTCCTAAAAACTATTCCTGTGTCATAAAGATCTTCATTTCATAAAGAAGGCCCGAATTCTTTAACCTGAGAAAGAAGGGCATTGATTCTGGACTGTAAACTCTTCTTTATTTCTTTTTTTGTTTCAGATACATTTTCATTAACAACAATATATTTATCTACATTGGTTAAATAGTCATATAAGTTAGTTTTCTTGAACTGATAAGGATAGTAATCTGGAGGTATCTGCAGACTAAGTAACAAATCAGCTTGTCCATTGTAGTTGACCATGATCTTATACTCAACTGTAGACCCAGTTCCTCCAAAAATACCTATGGAGGAAGCCGAAGGAACTACGATTTTGAGTATGGTTTTCTTATTTATTAGAAAAGGGCTGAAAGGAAAATCCAAAGACTAAAAGCTCTTTATTTAGAAGCAAAAAAATAAATTTAAAAACTAAATAAATAAAGACAGAAGCTAGATAATGTGAATTAAAGGTGGATAAATAAACAGAGTTTATTTATTAAATTTGAAGATATTTCTATAAGTTGAATTATATCCGACTTGGCGGTTCATAAAAACCCCTCGCCCCATGTTCTCCTAAACCTAATCTATTTCTTTCTTCTCTATGCTTCTTGTTTAGCTCTATAAGCTTTTTCTTAATTTTCTCATATTCTTCGCTTTTAGGAACATACGAACACATGTCGGCGGCATTATCTCTGGAAGTTCCAAACCCTCCACTTAAGGTATTGCGATAAGATCCCTCCACTTCCTTCATAGCTTCATAAGAAATACAAGCATATTCCAGAACAGATCAAAGAGTTGCCTCTAAAAATTTATTGTTAAGTCTAGAAACTTGGTCAGCTAACTCATTCTCTTTAAGGTTTGGATGTTGTATTCACTTAGAATTCTCTGTCAGGTTGGTACACATAGCTTCAATATCAGATTTAGAAGGTTTATGAGTTCCTGAACTCTTATTTAAATGTCAATCAGCGTCTGCTTTCTTTGAATCATCACTAAGTGTTTCTTGGTTTAACTGAAAAGTATGACAAGCCCATTGAATAATTTGTTTAAGGTATCTAGTATTCTCTCCGGATACTCTTGAATTACTAAAAGCTCCTCCTAAAGAAGCACCAGCCACTGCCGTTGAAGCAACAGCTGTAGTGATATTTATCTTTGTAATCAACATTAGTGCTGCCAGATGATACAGTCCCTCCATTATTAACTCCCGTAAATTCTGGATCATATTGTCTTTGGAAAATATCAACTAAGCTATCTAAAAGTAAATTTAGAGCTATAGGACTCCTTAATCCCTCATTTCATAAGTGATATTTGTTATAGCTAACGTGATATCCCTTATTGTTTCTTAGTTCTGGTTCGTTGCCTTGAACTTTCTTGATATCTATTTCTTCAAAAGAAGCACTATCGCCACCTTTTTCTTTATTTGAAGCTAATAAAGAACTTGCAGCTTTTAAAGTTCCAGAATTTGGATCTTTAAGAAGGTTTCAGTCATCTTCATTTGCAAGGATCAAAATAGTATCTGATTGACCTCTGAACTCCAATAAATTAGTTGGATCTAAATGAGCGCTACCTATTTTTCACCATCAACCGTTGTCATCTACTGAAAAGATTTCATGTGATAAATCTTCCTCTTCTCCATCATCATGAACTTGAGATACTGCAGGACTAGCAGCAGTTAAATTAGCAGGTATTGGTTGCTTTAAACCTATATCTTTATATATAAAAGGAAATTTGGACATAGATTGAATGGTTGCCTCTCCTGCTCCAAATGCACTAGGAGGGTAAGTTAGAACTGTGAAGGTTTTTGAGTTAGTGGTTGTTCAACATTTATTTTTAGGATCAAAAGAAGAATCAACAACCTTAATTGCCTTGAAATACTCTCTAATATTTTCAATTCTGGATTTGATATTAGAAGCTATTTCTCCAACATTGTTCAATACATTTTTCATCGCTTCTTTTCTGTAATCAGATCTAAATTCAGTCTCAAATTCATTGCTTTTTGTGTACTTATCTATTGAAGCTGCAAACTGATAAAGGAAAACAATAATATCTTTCTGAGATCCTTCAGCAAGAGGAGCAAAAGTATGACAAGCCCATTGAATAATTTGTTTAAGGTATCTAGTATTCTCTCCGGATACTCTTGAATTACTAAAAGCTCCTCCTAAAGAAGCACCAGCCACTGCCGTTGAAGCAACAGCTGTAGTGCCACTAATAGCTGCTATTAACTGTAAGATATTCACCTATTAAAAACCGCTTATTTTAAAGAAAACTATTTACTAATCTAAATGACACTTACATTTACAGTATGTTTCTTTAATATGGAATTTACAAATTCTACATTTTTGACAAGAGCAAATCGGACAAGGTTCTAGTTCGACGCTAGAACAAACAGAACAGAACATAATAATTTAATTTTTATTCTCTTTCAATAATACTCAAATTAAATATCAGCCTACCCGTAAATACTTTTTTCTTGTTTTAGCCTATTCCTGACCCAGCAGATAACTCAGTCTTCTCTTCGGTTTCCGCTGCTTTCGCTTTTTCCAAAATCTCCTTAATTTCTTGTTTTAATTCTTCACGATTATCAAGTTCTGGAGCATACTGACATATATCATTAGCTACAAAATCTATTTCAGGAAGAGGATCCTCTCCATTTAAGCCTTCGGCAGAAACTTCATTTAAAAGACAATTCAATGTAATTGCTGATCAAATAGCTGTTTTAAAAAATACGCTTTTTAAACCAGAAATTCTATTTGCCAGTTCTTTTCCAGTAAGAGAAAAATTTTTTAAATCCCCCCCCAAATGATTACCTAATTCTGAACACAACGCCTTTGCTCCACGATTATCGAAATTTTCTGAAAATTTGCCCTCATTTTTCTTAATAACTTCACAAGTCCACGCAAGAATAGGTTTAAGATTTTCCTCGTCCTCTATATCAGCTCTTGAATTACTAAAAACACCTCCAAAATAAGCGCCAGCTGCTATTGTTGATGTAAGAGCTACACCTCCGACAATAGTGCCTGCTAACTGTAAGATATTCACTGATTTATTTTAGGAATTATAAAGCAAACTATTTACCTTATTTGTGGCAAAAACAAATACAATACTGTTTTCTTCTAGCAGATTTACAAACCCTGCATTTTCAACATCCACAGACGAAGCACATACAAAGATCGCAATGACAATCAGGACAAGGAGCTCCAGACATGGTATTCAATATTTATTTATTAATAATATTCAGATTAAAAGCTAATCTACTAATAAAAATACTTTTCGCTTATTTTTCTCTTAATAATACTGGTGTTTTATTAGTTCCTTTTTATATTTCTAAATATTCAAATACCTACACAAGAAATTAAGATGCTTGAACTTCTTTATTAATTTCTGCTTTTGCATACAAATGCCCATCAATAATTACTTTTGATTGTTCTTTAGTATCGTCAGATCCTCCTCTCTTTAAAAAATCTAAAAATCACTGTTTAGCTTTTTGATAACTTGGCAACTTATAAAAATGCTCACATACATCCCATAATTTATTTGCAGGAGCTTTCTCAGAAGATACTTTTTCCTTATCTATAAATTCATATTCATAAGCATTCCCTTCTATTTTTATAAAACGAATCTGAGGAGAAACTTCATTCAAAAGACAGTTGAAATTGAACTCTACCCAAAAATCTTTTTGAATATTCTCAAATATCAGGTTAGAAACTAAATCAAACAATTGAGCTCCACTAAGATTCATCTCTTCCAAAACTCCATCATACTTATTTGGTTCTTTACATCATTTCTTTGCTTTTTCTCCCGTCCATCAGTTCGAAAGCTTTTCTTCATTTAATTTAACTGCCTCGCATATCCATGCAGAAAGAGGCTTAACTTTTAAAACCTCACTTTTAAAAAACTTTAAGTTGCTAGAGCCTTCGGAATTTCCTAAAGAGTAAGTGCCAGCTATTCCTGTTAATGCAATAGCTGAAACTCCAAAAGCAACTACTAATAACTGTAAAGCGTGCATGGATTAAATACTATACATTACAAAGAAATCCTACTTATTAACACACATGAATACTAAATTATCAATAATCCGCCAAAAATAATATTTAGGACTGGTTTACCAAATATTTCAGAAAGCTAATTTACAAATAAAAGTCTTTTCTTTTTTATTTTGCTTTTGCTTGTGCAGCATCTTCTTTTTTGTTAGTTCCCTTTATAAAGTACTTATTTCAATAATCTCCTCAATCCATAGCTTTTTGATATTTGTCTTTACTGCCATTTCCGTTATTTCCTCCGCCACTACTACTGCTAGATGTTCCATTAACTCCCTTAAAGTCAGAATCATATTGTCTTTGAAAAATATCTACTAAGCTATCTAAAAGTAAATTTAAAGCTATAGGACTTCTCAAACCTTCATTTCATAGGTGATATTTGTTGTAGCTAACGTGATATCCCTTGTTGTTTCTTAATTCTGGCTCATTTCCTTGAACTTTTCTAATATCTATTTCTTCAAAATTAGAACCATCGCTTGATTTTTCTTTATTAGAAGCCAGCAAAGAACTTGCAGCTTTTAGAGTTCCAGAATTTGGATCTTTAAGAAGATTTCAGTCATCTTCATTAGCCAATATAAGAACGGTATCTGATTGACCTCTAAATTCCAGTAGGTTAGTTGGATCTAAATGAGCACTACCTATTTTTCACCATCAACCATTGTCATCTACTGAGAAGATTTCATGAGATAGATCTTCCTCTTCGCCATCATCGTTATGTGCTTTGGACACTGGGGAAGATGAAATTAAATTAGCCGGTATTGGTTGTCTAAGACCTATATCTTTATATATAAAAGGAAATTTAGACATAGATTGAATGGTAGCTTCGCCTGCTCCAAATGCACTAGGAGGGTAAGTTAGAACTGTGAAAGTTTTAGAGTCTTTATTTGTTCAACATTTGCTTTCTCCTTCAGGATTAAATTTGGAATCGACAACCTTAATAGCTTGAAAATATTCTCTAATATTCTTAATTCGAGATTTAAAATTCGCAGCTATCTCCCCAACATTTTTCAGTACATTCTCCATAGCTTCTTTTCTACGATCATTAGCAAATTCAGATTTAAATTCTGCACTCTTGGTGTACTTATCTATAGAAGCAGCGAACTGATAAAGGAAGACAATAATATCCTTCTGAGATCCTTCGGCTAAAGGAGCAGTACCAGGAAGAATCTGTTGTTCTAGAGCTGGATGGTGAGTTTTTGAAGGCTTAGGATAATTCATTTGAAACTTTGCTTCTTTAATCTTGGTATCATACTTAGAAGAATCGGAACACTCGCTTTTTTCATCTTGGTTATTTGCCCAAGCATTTAGAAAACATAACTCTTCCTTAGTAAAGATTGTTGTCTTGTATTTCTCAGCTAACTTCTGATCTACTGCCTCTTCGGTACTAAAAAGCTTCTCCTGAGAAATCCACTCTTTAAATCCCAACTTATCCATCTGATCTTTATTCTCTTCAACTAACCTATTTCAAAATTCAATGTACTTGCCAAATCTATAAATAGAGTTAATTTCTTCCAAGTCATAATTGGACATGTATGCCATAAATTTCTTGGCTAAATTATCATTACATGTATTTCCGTGGTCAGTCCCACTTTTGTTAAAGCATTTAAAAACTTCTTCTTTAAATATGGTGTACGGATCCCTGGCTGCCCTGTAGTTAGTTACTATTAGCTTTTTATGTACCGGCAAAAGGTCATATCCATCTTCAATGTTCGTATAGTCATCAGCAATAAACTGTTCAATAAATAAAAGAGTAGTTTTCTTATTATTTCAGAATTGATTATTTCTAAAAACTATCCCTGTGTCATAAAGGTCTTCATTTCATAGAGAAGATCCAAATTCCTTTACCTGAGAAAGAAGAGCATTTATTCTGGACTGTA